>NZ_CALWOJ010000125.1 GCF_944383115.1 uncultured Flavonifractor sp.
GCGTTTTTCACGATGGAGATGGACAGGCCGGCGGAGATGTCCTCCACGCTGGCGCCGTCCTTCTGGGCCTGCTTCACCGAGGAGTTCATAAACACGGTGCAGCGGGAGCCAAGGTTCACCGGGTGCTGGGCCAGCAGGCCCAGCTTAGAGAAGTCGGCGATGTTGTAGCCCAGGGCCTTGGCAAAGGTCTCAATGAAGGAACCGCATCCGGAGGAGCAGGCCTCGTTGAGCATAATGGAATCGACAGCGCCGTTGCGGATCTTGAAGCACTTCATATCCTGGCCGCCGATGTCAATGATAAAATCCACGTCGGGATTGAAGTGGCGGGCAGCGTTGTAGTGGGCCACCGTCTCCACCAACCCGGCGTCGCAAGAGAAGGCGTTCTTGATCAGATCCTCGCCGTAGCCGGTGACCGCCGCGCCCTTAATGGCGATCCGGTCTCCGCACAGGGCATAGATCTCCTTCATCTGGTCCAGCACAATGGCCACCGGGTTGCCCAGATTGGAGTGGTAGTAGGTATAGAGCAGCCCGCCGTCAGCGGTGATCAGCACCATCTTGGTGGTGGTGGAGCCGGCGTCAATGCCCAGCCAGGCGTCGCCGGAATAGGTGTTGATATCCACCTCCGGGGGGTGCATGGCGTTGTGCCGGGCCAGGAAGGCGTCGTACTCGGCCTGGTTGTGGAACAGAGGCGGCATGGTATCCACCAGGCCCACGTTGTCCACGCTCTTTTCCAGCCGATCCAGCATCTCATCAAAGGAACACTCAGCAAAATCGGTGGCGCACAGGGCAGCGCCGATCCCGGCAAAGCAGTCGCCGTCCTCCGGGAAAATGGCGTGGGCCTCGTCCAGCTTCAAGGTTTCCACAAACCGCTGCCGCAAGCCCTGCAGGAAATGGAGGGGGCCGCCCAGAAAGACGATCTTACCTTTGAGCTCCCGGCCCTGGGTCAGGCCGGCAACGGTCTGATCCACTACCGCCTGGAAGATGGAGGCCGCTACGTCCTCCTTCCGGCCCCCCTGGTTCAGGATGGGCTGGATGTCGCTTTTGGCGAACACGCCGCAGCGGGAGGCGATGGGGTAGATCTTCTCATGCTTGAGGGAGAGGGCATCCAGCTCGTTCACCGTCACGTTCATCAGGGTGGCCATCTGGTCGATGAAGGCGCCGGTACCACCTGCGCAGGAGCCGTTCATCCGTTCCTCCAGAGCGCCGCCGAAGAAGATGATCTTGGCATCCTCACCGCCCAACTCGATCACAGCGTCGGTATCCGGTATGTAAGTATTGACGGCGGCGGCGGTGGCGTACACCTCCTGTACAAAGTCGATGTCCGCCGCTTTGGCCACGCCCAGGCCGGCAGAGCCGGTGATGGCAATGCGCACCTGCTGACCGCGCAGCTTCTCTTCGATGGAACGCAGGGTTTCCGCCGCCCGCTCTCTGGCTTTGGAGTAG
Organism: uncultured Flavonifractor sp.; assembly: GCF_944383115.1. GTDB lineage: Bacteria > Bacillota > Clostridia > Oscillospirales > Oscillospiraceae > Flavonifractor. Next base: position 1,444 of record NZ_CALWOJ010000125.1, read on the forward strand.
TGCCGCTCATAAGAGCGGAAAAGCAGCTTGTTCTCCTCGTCCAATACCACCACTTTCACCGTGGTGGAGCCGATATCAATTCCAATCCGCAGACTCATAGATTCACCTGATATCCTCTATTATAAAGAATTTCGTATCCATCATAATATAACAAAAAAAATTTTTTTACAAGACCAAACCTTGAAAATACAGGATGTTCCGTATCCGGAAAGAATTGTGCCTAAAAATCTCCCCCTTCTCTCCCCTTGCTGGCACACTTTCGCCAACAGCCATCATCCAAACATCTATGTTGACAAGCAATATTATACGTCATATAATATTATTAAACTGAAAGGAGGTGCTGGCTATGACCTTTCCTTTGGCCGCTCCCCTGCTGGACGCCTGCGTGCTGGCGGTGCTGGACGAGGGCGACACCTACGGCTACCGCCTGACCCAGCGCATGAAGGAGCAGGTGGAGCTGTCGGAATCCACCTTATACCCCGTTCTGAGGCGGTTGCAGCAGAGCGGCTGCCTCACCGTCTACGACAAGCCCTTTCAGGGCCGCAACCGGCGCTATTACGCCATCACCCCGGCGGGCCGGGCGCTGCTGACCGGCTATCGGGAGGAATGGGTACGCTACCGGAGTCAGGTGGAGGCGCTTTTGTTGGGGGAAAAGGAGGAGAACCATGAATAAGGCAGAATTTTTAGAGGAACTGCGCAACATTCTGGTGGGCAGGCTGCCGCCGGAGGAACTGGACGATGTCCTCTCCTACTATGAGGCCTACTTTGCCGACTCCGAGGAAGAGGAAGCCGCCGTGGCAGACCGCCTGGGTTCCCCCGCCTCGGTGGCGGAGCAGGTACTGAAGGATCGGAGCGAGCCGCCCAAAGAGACGTCCGCATCCCAACCTGGCAAACAAAAAGGCCGGATTTTTCTGCCTGTTCTGGTGATCGGCGGGGCGGTTGTGCTGGCCATTCTTCTCTATTTTCTTCTGTTGCGTCCTGAGCGTTCCGATCCGGTCCTTCTGCCCGGCCAAACGGCGGATGCCATCCAAACCCCTGACATTCAAGGGGATTGGGAGGGCGAAGTGGAACCCTTTACAAAGCTGGATATTGCGATAGGTCTGGGCAACGTTCAGGTGGAGGAAGGAGACGGGTGGCACCTGTGCCTGGTCAACCGGGGCTGGGACAGCCGGTATGACGTCTCTCAGGAATTGAAGTACAGCCAGGACGGCGACACTCTCTCTGTCTGGAGCGTCTCGGACAACATCTCCTCCGGCGAAAGCTCCCCCGATGTGCGGGTCCTGGTCACCGTTCCCGCCGGGACAGTGCTGGAACGGGCCGATCTGTCGCTGGGGATGGGCAATGTCACCTGGGACAACTGCACCGTAAAGGGCCGTCTGCGGGCTGAATGCGGTATGGGCAATCTGTCCGTGTCCGCTCCGGTGGAGGAAACCGCGCTGACCACCGGTATGGGTAACATAATTCTGGATCTGGCCGGCAACCAGGCGGATTATACCTGGGATCTGACGGCCAGCAGCGGCACCATCCGGCTTAACGGGGAAACGACGGAGCCCTACAGCGTCAGCGGCGGCGAAGGGAACCACAGGCTGTCCCTGACCAGTGGCATGGGAAACGTCAGCCTGCAGTTCAGCCAGATCCCCACCGTCCAGGCGAAATAGTACGATAACAAACAGCCCGCCCCGCCGCACATGCGGCGGGGCGGGCTGTTGTTTATCTCCGGTAAGTACGGGTGATCTGCGCCAGTTTTCCGGATACCGAGGGATTGAACGCCTCGGCGCGCACCCGCCAGGACCAGTTCTGGTCTCCCAGGGTGCCTGGGGCGTTGACCCGGGCGTCTCCCCCCAGGCCCAACAGATCCTGGAAGGGAGCGATGGCCAGACGACAGGGGGACATCCAGGCCCCGCACACCGCGCCCCAGCCAAAGCCCTCGTCCTCCCGCAGGCGCAGGTAATCGAAGGCGTACTGACGCTCGGCCGGGTTGGCCTCGGTAAACAGCCACTGGACAAAGGTGGGGGTGTCGTGGGTGCCGGTGTACATCACCGCGTCCCGGGGACAGTTGTGGGGCAGATAGGCGCTCTCCCCCACCGGATCAAAGGCATAGACCAGCACCTTCATGCCGGGCAGGCCGCTCTGGGCAATAAAAGCCAGGGCGTCGGCGTCCAGATCCCCCAGATCCTCTGCAATCAGGGCCAGGCCGGGTACCTTTTTCAGCACATCCAGCAGGGCGTTACCCGGGCCCTTCTCCCAGTGGCCGTCCCGGGCGTCCTTGGCGTCCTCCGGGATGGACCAGTAGGTGTGGAAGGCCCGGAAGTGGTCGATGCGCACCACGTCGTACAGCTTGGCCATATGGGCGCCCCGGCGCTTCCACCAGGCAAAGCCGGTCTTTTTGTGGTAGTCCCAGTCGTACAGAGGGTTGCCCCAGTGCTGGCCCATGTCGGAAAAGGCGTCGGGCGGCACACCGGCCACGCATGAGGGACGCATATCCTTTTTCAGCTGGAACAGCTCCGGATTGCCCCACACTTCGGCGCTGTCGGGTGAAACATAGATAGGCAGGTCTCCGATGATGGAGATGCCTTTGGAGTTGGCGTAGGTTTTGATCGCCTTCCACTGGCGGAAAAACAGATATTGCAGGAAGATCTGGAAGGCACACGCCTCCGCCAGCTCCATCCGGTACTGCTCCATGGCCTTGGGCCGGCGCAAGCGGGCCTCGTCGGGCCAGTCGGCCAGCTCCTTGCCGTCAAAGTACTCCCGCAGGGCCAAAAAGAGGGCATAGTCAGGCAGCCAGTCGGCCTCCTGCTCCTCAAACCGCTTAAGCTGGGAGGCATACTTCGCCCTGCCCCGCTCAAAGGCCTTCCGCAGCAGGGGAAGCCTCGTCTCGTGGAGCCAGGGGTAATCCACCCGATCCGGATTGTCCCGCCGGGCGGACTGAAGTTCATCCTGGGTCAGCAGCCCTTCTTCCACCAATTCATCCAGATCCAGAAACAGCGGGTTTCCCGCAAAGGAGGAGGGGGACATATAGGGGGAGTCGCCCCCGCCCGGTGGTACCAGGGGCAGGATCTGCCAGAATTTCTGGCCTCCAGCCGCCAAAAAATCGATAAACTGCCGGGCCGGCTTGCCCAGCGTGCCGATGCCGTAAGGCCCCGGCAGGGAGAATACGGGAAGCAGGAT
>NZ_CALWOJ010000126.1 GCF_944383115.1 uncultured Flavonifractor sp.
GACGCCCACTACCTCCGCCGGGAGGACGCCCAGATGCAGGACACCCTCATGTGCATCCAGATGGGCAAGACGGTGGATGACCCCAACCGCCTGAAGATGGAAACCAGCGAGCTGTACGTCAAATCCACCGAGGAGATGGCCGCCCTCTTCCCCGACTATCCGGAGGCGGTGGAAAACACGGTGAAGATCGCCGAGCTATGCAACATGGACTTCCAGTTCGGCACCTATCACCTGCCGGAATTCAAGCTGCCCCAGGGCTACACCGACGGGGACGCCTATTTTGAGAAGCTGTGCCGGGAGGGATACGAGCGCCGCTATCCCGACGATCCCCAGGGCTACCAGGACCGTCTGGCCTACGAGATGGGCGTCATCCGGCAGATGGGATTTGTGGACTACTTCCTTATCGTTTCGGATTTTATTGGGTATGCTAAAAGCCAGGGTATCCCGGTTGGCCCCGGCCGCGGCTCGGCGGCTGGGTCTATGGTGGCCTACTGCATGAATATCACCGACGTGGACCCCATGAAGTACTCCCTCTACTTCGAGCGGTTTCTCAACCCGGAGCGGGTCACTATGCCCGATATCGACATCGACTTCTGCATCCGCCGCCGGCAGGAGGTCATCGAGTACGTCCAGCGCAAGTACGGCGAGGACCATGTGGCCCAGATCGTCACCTTCGGTACCATGGCCGCCCGGGGCGCCATCCGGGACGTGGGCCGGGCCCTGAACATCCCCTACGCCGACGTGGATGCGGTGGCCAAACAGGTGCCCAGCGGCCCCGGCGCCCTCCACATCACCCTGGACCAGGCCCTCCAGTTGTCCAAGCCCCTGAAGGATCTCTACGACGGGGACGAGCGGGTAAAGGAACTGATCGACACCGCCAAGGCCATTGAGGGGATGCCCCGCCACGCCTCCACCCACGCCGCCGGCGTGGTCATCACCCGCCGTCCTGTGATGGACTATGTGCCCCTGGCCAAGAACGACGAGTCGGTGGTCACCCAGTACGTTATGACCACTTTGGAGGAACTGGGCCTTCTGAAAATGGACTTTTTGGGCCTGCGGAACCTGACCATCCTGGACGACACGGTGAAACTGGTGGCCCAGAAGCACCCCGGCTTCTCTCTGGCAGACATCCCGGACAACGATCCGGAGGTGTTCCAGATGCTGTCCGACGGCAGGACCTCCGGCGTGTTCCAGATGGAGTCGGCGGGTATGACCGGGGTGTGCGTGGGCCTGAAGCCCCATAACATCGAGGACATCACCGCTATCATCGCCCTCTATCGCCCCGGCCCCATGGACTCCATCCCCCGGTTCATCGCCTGCAAGCACAACCCGGACAAGGTGAAGTACAAGCACCCCGCCCTGGAGCCCATCCTGTCGGTGACCTACGGCTGCATCGTGTACCAGGAGCAGGTCATTGAGATCTTCCGCCGCCTGGCCGGGTACACCATGGGCCAGGCCGACATGGTGCGCCGGGCCATCTCCAAGAAGAAGAAGGCCCAGATCGAGAAGGAGCGGCACACCTTCGTCCACGGCGACCCCGAGCGGGGCATTGCCGGGTGTATGGCAAACGGCATCCCCCAGCAGACCGCCGAGGACATCTACGACGAGATCGAGGCCTTTGCCCAGTACGCCTTCAACAAGGCCCACGCGGTGAGCTACGCCATCGTGGCCTACCACACCGCCTGGTTCAAGTGCCACTACACCAAGGAATACATGGCCGCCCTCCTCACCTCGGTGCTGGACTCCAGCGAGAAGGTGGCGGAGTATATCGCCGAGTGTAAGGACTGCGGCATCCCCCTCCTCCCCCCCGATATCAACGAGTCGGGGGCCGACTTCACCGTGTCCGGCGACCACATCCGCTTTGGACTGGTGGCCGTGAAGGGGGTAGGCCGGGGCTTTATCAACGACGTGCTGACGGAACGGGAAAAGGGCGCTTTCACCTCCTTCCCCGACTTCTGCCAGCGGATGTTTGACTCCGACTTAAACAAGCGAGTACTGGAAAGCCTCATCAAGTGCGGCGCCTTTGACAGCATGGGGATCTACCGCTCCCAGCTGCTGGACGCCTGTGAGTCCCTGGTGGACTCCATTGCACAAAACAGGCGCAAGAACCTGGAGGGCCAGTTTGATCTCTTCGGCGGCGGCGGGGACGAGCCTCAGTCCGCCCCCCAGCTCAATCTGAAAAACATCCCCGAGTTCTCCCGCCGGGAACTGATGACCATGGAGAAAGAGACCACCGGTCTCTACCTCACGGGCCATCCCATGGACGAGTACCGTGATCTGGTCAGGCAGCTGAAAGCCGCCCCCATCGGATCCATCCTCTCCGATTTTGACCAGGAGGGCGGCCCTACCACCTATCGGGACGAGCAGCGGGTGACCATTGCCGGGGTGGTGTCCGCCTCCCGCACCCGTACCACCCGCAACAATACCCTAATGGCCTACGTCACCCTGGAGGACGACACCGGCTCCATGGAGATGCTGGTCTTTGCCCGTGCCTTGGGGGAGTGCGGCCCCTACCTGAAGGAAAATGCACCTCTGCTGGCCGAAGGACGTATCTCGGTGCGGGATGAAAAGGCGCCCCAACTCATGTGCGACCGGGTACGGCCCCTGGACCATCTGCGAGGCGACACAGAGGATGCGCCCGTTCCCCCGCCGCCTGCCAAGCGGCTGTATATCCGCATTCCAAGCCTGGAGGACCCCCGGTGGAAGAAGATTCGGCTGGTCCTCACCATGTTCCCCGGCACGGAACAGCTTGTGATCAAGTGTAACGACACGGGAAAGCGTCTGTCCACCCCCTGCGTCATCCATCCAGCCCTGGCCGATGAACTGCGGGAGCTGTTGGGGCCTGAAAATGTGGTGGTGAAGTAACCGTTTTGCGGCAAGGAGTAACCCTGTGAACATCAAAAAGCTGTCCTCATTTCTTTTCCAGCGTTCGGTGATTGTGGCGCTGCTCATCATTCTTCAGGTCGTGGTACTGCTGGTGCCCATGGTATGGGTATCGGGCTACTACGTCTATGTGTATTGGGCCTGCGTGGTACTGTCTCTGCTGGCGGTGCTGGTCATCATCCGGCGGCAGACTGATCCGGGGTATAAGATCGCCTGGATCATTCCCATCCTGCTCTTTCCCATGTTTGGCTGGCTGGTGTATCTGCTGTGCGGCGGCAACAAGCTGTCGGCGCGGATGCGCCGGAAGATGCAGGGCATGGACCGCACCATGCTGGAACAGCTGGAGGGGGACTACAAGGCTCAGAAGCTGTCCGCACTGGGCCGGGACGCGGTAAATCAGGCCCGCTATCTGGAGCAGTATGCCCGCTGTCCGGTGTATACCAACACCTGGACCCGATATTTCCCCCTGGGGGACGACGCCTTCCCCGCCATGTTGGAGGAACTGAAACAGGCCAGGCACTATATCTTCCTGGAATATTTTATCCTGGCTCCCGGTCTGTTCTGGGACTCCATCGTGGAAATTCTGAAAGAAAAAAAGGCCGCCGGAGTGGACGTGCGGGTGATCTACGACGACGTGGGGTCGCTGGCCACCCTCCCAGCCGATTTTGCCGCCAGCTTCGAGGCAGAAACAGGCATTCCCTGCTGCGTATTCAATCGCTTCAAACCGGTGATCTCCATCCGCATGAACAACCGGGATCACCGGAAGCTGTGCATCATCGACGGCCACACCGCCTTCACCGGCGGCATCAACCTAGCCGATGAGTATATCAATCAAAAACCCCGCTACGGCCACTGGAAGGACAGCGCCATCCTGGTCAAGGGGGAGGCTGCCTGGAGCATGACGGTGATGTTTCTCACCATGTGGGAGTATATTCGGGAGACCAGGGAGGATTACTCTGCCCTGCGCCCCTCTTCGTTACCGCCTGAGGCATCTCTGGGCGGAGATTGTTTCGTACAGCCCTACGCCGACAATCCCCTGGACAACGAGCCGGTGGGCGAGACGGTGTATCTCAACCTGATCTCCAAGGCCAAGCGGTATATCTATATCATGACCCCTTATCTGATCGTCAGCGACTGCGTCAACACCGCCCTGTGCAACGCCGCCAAATCCGGGGTGGACGTGCGCATCATCACCCCCCATGTTCCGGATAAAAAGCTGGTGTTTGAGCTGACCCGTTCCCACTACCAGCCCCTGCTGGAGGCGGGGGTACAGATTTTTGAGTACACGCCCGGCTTTATTCACGCCAAAAATGTGGTGTCCGACGACGTGTGCGGCGTGGTGGGCACCATCAACATGGACTACCGCAGCATGTTCCTCCACTTTGAGGACGCGGTACTCCTTTACCAGGACCCCACGGTGCTGGACATCAAGGCCGATTTTCTGGCCACCCAGCTTCAGTGCCAGAAAATCACCCTGGAGCAGTGTCTGGAGCGATCCTGGCCCCGGCGGCTGTTCCGGTCCATCCTGCGGGTGCTGGCCCCTCTCGTATAAGCCAAAGCCTCCGGCTAAGCCGGAGGTTTTGATTGTAGTAAGAAAAAACCCTGTATCCGTTGTGGATACAGGGTTTCTCTTTTGGCGCAGAAGGAGGGATTTGAACCCTCGCACGGTTTAACCCGCCTACTCCCTTAGCAGGGGAGCCCCTTCGGCCACTTGGGTACTTCTGC
>NZ_CALWOJ010000127.1 GCF_944383115.1 uncultured Flavonifractor sp.
TTTGCCACCGAGGGGAAAAAGGAATATATCGCCGGATTAAAACTGGGTGTTATGACAAATACCCAGGATACCACCGGGCAGGTGCTGGAACAGCGTCCGGTCCAGGTGGATCGGGTGGCCCTGAAAGCGGCCCTGGAGCCCTTCCGTGGGGATATTCTTCAAATCCCACCCATGTACTCCGCCATCAAGCGGGACGGCAAGAAGCTCTACGAGCTGGCCCGTGCGGGCAAGGAAGTGGAGCGGCCCCCCAGGCCGGTGACCATCTATGAGCTGGAGGTGCTGGAGGAGGCCCCGGCTGGGTTCCCTCAGGAGGAGGATACCTGGTATCTGCGGGTGCGCTGCTCCAAGGGTACTTATGTCCGTACCATCTGCCATGACATCGGGCAGGCCCTGGGCTGCGGGGGCTGTATGTCCGCCCTGCGGCGCACCGAGGCGGCGGGCTTTACGCTGGAGCAGGCGGTGACACTGGAACAGCTCCAGGCCGCCCCCGACCCGGCGGCTCTGCTGGCGCCGGTGGACGGATGCTTTCAGGAGTACCCGGCGGTGACCATAGGGGATGGCAGCCTGAAAAAGGCCCAAAACGGCAACCCTTTTCCCTGCGATGCATCGGACGGCATTTGGCGGGCCTATGGCCCTGACGGCAGGTTTCTGCTGCTGGGCCGGTGCGAAGGCGGCATCATGACCACCATCAAGAGTTTTTTCGAGGTGTGAGACAGTGAACGGGACAGAGACAAGACGTGTGATTGCCCTGGGCTTTTTTGACGGCGTCCATCTGGGCCACGGAGCCCTGCTGCGCCGGGTGGGGGAGAAGGCGGCTGAGCTGGGAGCTGTCCCGGCGGCGGTCACCTTTGATACCCATCCGGAAAACCTGATCTTCAAGACGCCGACGGTGCCTCTGCTCAGCTCACCCATGGACCGGGCGGAGCTGATGCGGCGATATTACGGCATTCGGGATGTGATCGTGGCGCACTTTGACGAGCGGATGATGCACCTGCCCTGGGATGCTTTTGTCACCGATTATCTGGTGGGGGAGCATGGGGCGGTTCATCTGGTGGCCGGCCACGACTTCCACTTCGGCTATAAAGGGGAAGGTAACCCGGAGCGGCTCCAGGCCCTGTGTCAGGAATTGGGGATCGGCTGTGATATTATTCCTAAGGTAAGCAGGGATCAGATCACCGTGTCTTCCACCTATATCCGTACCCTGGTGGCCCAGGGCGAGATGGAACGGGCCAACGAATTTTTGGGCCATCCCCACACCCTGACGGACACGGTGGCCCACGGCAAGAAACTGGGTTCCACCCTGGGATTTCCCACGGTGAATTTGCGCTTCCAGCCCGGTGTACTGATTCCCGCCTATGGGGTGTACGCTACAAAAGTGTGGTTTGAAAATGGTGACAGCCGCCCCGCGGTGACCAACATCGGCGTGCGTCCCACAGTAGACGACGGGAACAAGGTGACGGTGGAGGGATTCATCCTGGACTTCAGCGGCGACCTGTACGGCCAGACGGTGCGCATGGAATTTTACAAGCGGCTGCGGGGAGAGCGGAAGTTTGCCGACCTGACGGCCCTGAAGGAAGAGGTCATGCGCAACGCGGAACAGACCAGAGCATATTTCACGGACCGGTAAAAGACCGCCGGAAGACGGAAGGGGACATGATATGCGCTACCACAAGATATATCCTGCGGCAATTTGCTTTTGTGCCTACCTGATCGCCATCGGCGTCATCCTGGGCGATCCCGCCCAGATCCTGCCCGGTCTTTGGAAGATCATCCAGACGGAGGACGCCCTGATCACCGACTATGTGAAGATCGCGGGCATTGGGGCAGCCTTTGTCAACGCCGCCCTGGTCACCCTCATCAGCCTGGGGATCCTCCATTTGAGTAAGGACCCCCTTAACGGCTACACTCTGGTGGAGATCGGCCTGATGGCGGGTTTTGCCCTATTTGGCAAGAATATTGCCAACATCTGGCCCATCATCTTCGGCACCTTCCTGTACGCCAAGATCCGCCGGGAGCCCTTCGGCAAATATGCGTCGGTCTCCCTGCTGGCTACCGCTCTGTCGCCGGTAGTGAGCTATGTGGCTCTGGACAACGGCTGGGGCAACATCTGGTGGGCTATTCTCATCGGCGCCATGATCGGCTTTGTGCTGCCCCCTCTGTCCGCCTATACATACAAGATCCAAAACGGCATGAACCTGTACAACATGGGGTTCGCCTGCGGCCTGCTGGCCACCATCATGGTGCCGGTGATGACCTCCCTGGGGGCGAAACCTACGGTAGCCCACCATTGGGCCACCGGCTACAATCTGCAGCTGGGAATCTGCCTGGGCAGCCTGTGCCTGCTCCTCATCATTATGGGCTTGTTTTTCAGCGGACGTCCTATCTGGGCAGCCTGGGCCGGCTACCGCCGGCTGCTGCTCACCACTGGCCGGGCCCCCAGTGACTACCTGCGTATGTTTGGCGCTGCCCCTACTTTGATCAACGTAGGTGTTAACGGACTGATCGGTATGACCTTCATCCTGGCCACCGGCGGCGATTTAAACGGTCCCACTATGGGCGGCATCTTTACCATCATGGGCTTCTCCGCTTTCGGCAAGCACGCCCGCAATATCATCCCCATTATGCTGGGCGTGGTGCTGGGCAGCTTTTGTATGCACTGGCACATCAACGACAGCGGTGTGCAGCTGGCTCTGCTCTTTGGTACCACCCTGGCCCCCATCTCGGGGTATTTTGGCTGGCCCTTCGGCATCGTGGCCGGATTTCTCCACTCCTCGGTGGTGCTGCGGGCAGGCACTCCGGTGGAGGGTTTCAACCTCTACAACAACGGGTTCTCGGGCGGCCTGTTGGCCATCGTGATCTATCCCATCATTTCCGAGGCCATCCGCCACCGCCGGCCCGAACTCCAGGACGAGGATTACTTCGACGCCTTCGAGCAGGACAGCCCCATTGCCCCGCCGCCCATTTCAAAAAAGCATTAAAAAGAGCCTGTATCCCGTGGGATACAGGCTTTTTTCATTTGGAACTCCGGTGGCTAATATGGATACATTCCAGCGTATAAGATACCTGAAACACTCCCCATAGCAGCATGACCACCAGAATGGGCAGCAGTCCGATATCGGCTACCAGACTTAAAATCACCAGTACGACCCAGATGGCGGCGCAGGCGCCATTGGCGACTTTGTAAGCGCGGAAGGAGGCCTGGCCGATCTGGGCCCGCTCCAGTTCGTCGCAGCTCTCCAGCCACTTCTTCTGGAAGTTCACGTCATAGACGCTGCCCTGCTTCTCGGGATTCATCCGACGGGTCTGGTCGATCAGCTTCTGTTCAAGAATAACCATAAAACCCATAGATACCAGGAAGCACAGAGCGTTGATCAGAATATTGGCGTAGAGAAAGCCTGCTGCCAGGAAAAACAGATCTGTCAACACAACCAAGCTGCTCAGTAGCAGGGCGTAGCTAAGCTGGTCCTCCATCCGCTGATAGGTATCCTCCGATTCCTGGTCCCAGGCGGCATACAGTTTTTTGGCTGAGCGGTACAGAGCAAAACCGGGGATCAGCAGGACCGTGCTGCATACCGGAATAGCCCAGGGAGTGATGATACCCATCAGCCGGTCCAGCCCGGCCCAGATCACGTCCAGCGCCCCCCGCTCCGCTGCCATGGCGCTGAAAAAGCCCGCAACACCGCCTAAGGCGGCAAACAGCAGGATCACCAGCAAAAAGAGAGGGAGGGACTTGCGATTGTCCCGCTTCACTGTGTCATTCATCATGCTCATCCTCCTGGTAGGTAAAAATATCCTCTACAGTTACCCCGCAGAGCTTAGCCAGCTTGAGGGCTAGCGTCACCGAGGGGGAGTAATCCCCCCGCTCGATCTGGCTGATGGTCTGGCGGGATACCCCTGCCAGACGGCCCATCTCCTGCTGATTGACTCCCAGCCGGGCTCGGTATTCCTTGAGGCGGTTGTAAAGCGGCATCGTTACACCTCCAGCTTGACAAATATTTACGTCAAAATGACAATTATCCTTGTCAAAACCAGCATAGCACTGACAAAGATAGTTGTCAAGCAAAATAAAATGGGAGGGCGCAAAAAGATTGGGAAACAAAAAAGGTGCGCCGCAAAGCTGCGGCGCACCTTGAGAGCTGGTGATAGGTTCAGGGCTTCTTGGGAGCGTCGGCGGAGGACTCGAACACCGCCTTGGCGGAGGCGCACAGGCCGGCAAGCCCCTGGATCTCTGAGGGGATGATGAGTTTGGTGGCCTGGCCGTTGGCGGCGGCCTGGAAGGCCTCCAGGGCTTTGATTTTCAGCACCTGGTCAGTGGGGCTGGCCTCGTTGAGGAGCTTGAGGGCCTCGGCGGTGGCCTGCTGCACCTTCAAAATGGCCTCAGCCTCGCCTTCGGCTTTCATAATGGCGGCCTGCTTGGCGGCGTCGGCCCGAAGGATGACGCTCTGCTTCTCGCCTTCGGCCACCAGGATCTGGCTCTGCTTCTGGCCCTCGGCCTGGAGGATGGATTCCCGGCGTTCCCGCTCGGCCTTCATCTGCTTCTCCATAGCGTCCTGGATCTCCCGGGGCGGGATGATGTTCTTCA
>NZ_CALWOJ010000128.1 GCF_944383115.1 uncultured Flavonifractor sp.
CGCCCACCCCGGAGCCTACCCCCACCCCTGACCCGGTGGCGGAGGCTCTGGCGGCCATGACCACCGAAGAGAAGGTGGGCCAGCTGCTGGTGGCGGGCATCGGGGGAACGGAGGCCGGTGAGGATGGCCTTCAGGCCGTTCAGGACTACCAGGTGGGCGGCGTCATCCTCTTTGGCCGGAACGTGGAGAACGCCGACCAGCTGGCGGACCTGACCAACGAACTGAAAGCGCTCAACGGCGACAACACCCCCCTCTTCCTGTGTGTGGATCAGGAGGGGGGACGGGTGGACCGGATGCCCCCGGAGGTGGACGACCTGCCCTCCGCCTATGACTATATCGCCGCCGGCGGCGACCCCCTGGAGCGGGGGAAGGTGCTGGCCGCCCAGTGTGCCGCCTTCGGCTTCCATCTGGACTTTTCCACCTGCCTGGACATCTGGTCCAACCCGGACAATACCGTCATCGGAGACCGGGCCTACGGCAGCGACCCCGACACAGTGACCCGGGCGGGGCTGGCGGTGAACCAGGGCCTGGAGCAGGGGGGCGTGATCCCGGTGGTCAAGCACTTCCCCGGCCACGGGGACACCGGCACCGACTCCCATGTGGACCTGCCGGTGGTGGACAAAACGGGGGAGGAGCTGGAGCAATTTGAGCTGATCCCCTTCCAGGCGGCCATTGACCAGGGAACCCCCTGCGTCATGGTGGCCCATATCCTCATGACCCGGATCGACGCCGACCTGCCCGCCTCCCTGTCCCCAAAGGTGGTGGACGGCCTACTGCGGCAGGAGATGGGCTTTGACGGGGTGGTGTGTACCGACGATCTGACGATGGGCGCCATCTCCAATACCTACGGCATGGGGGAGGCCGCCGTTCTGGCGGTGGAGGCCGGGTGCGACCTGCTGCTGGTGTGCCATGAGGCGGACAACCTCACCGCCGCCCGGGACGCCCTGCTCTCGGCAGTGGACGCCGGCCGCATCTCTATGGAACGGCTGGATGAGAGCGTCTACCGCATCCTGTCCCTGAAACAGGAGTACGGCCTTGCCAACGACCCGGTGGACGGGCCCGATGTGGAGGCCCTCAACGCCCAAATCGGGGCCATTTCCTGAACCAAAGTTCCATATGGCGGGGCCGTCTGTCTGAAAACTGTGGACAGACGGCCCTGTTTTCGTTATCATGAGAATTAAAGGAGGGAGAAGCATGACGCGTCGCGGTCCATCGTTTTTCAAGTGGCGGGAGACCCTGCCCTATGTGCCTGTTGTCCTGGCACTCTGCCTGGGGTTGCCCTGGCTGCTCCGGCAGCTGGAGGGCAGCGGTATGCCCCTGCTGAGCGGCGCCATCTACGCTCAGGTGCTGCTGCCCATTGGCTGTCTGGCTGTGGGGATGTTCCTGGGAAAACGCCAAGGCTTCTGCCCTCTCTATCCGGTGCTGTGCGGGGCGGGGACCTTCGCTGCTGTTTTCCTGCTCTATCACCATGACTATATCGTACTGCTCCTCTTCTGCGGCATTGCCGTGGCCTTCTCCCTGCTGGGGGTGGCGGCGGGGGCCTGGCCCCGGGAGGAGAAGAAGGGAAAGGGCGGAGGTTGAAAGCGCCCTATAACATGTTATAATAGGTCTATCTGACATAAAATGAGGGATCTGGATGGGAAAAACAGGGGGAAAGTCCATCAGCTTTTTTGGGCTGGTGGCTATGGGCATCGGCTGTATGCTGGGCACCAGCTGGCTGCTGCTTACCGGTACCTGGCTGGACACGGCGGGCGGGCCGCTGAATCTGGCGGTGGCCTTTATTTTGTGCATTATCATTGAGCTGCCCTTTGCCTTCGCCTACATGGAGGCCATCCCCATGTTCCCCCTGCCGGGAGGCGAGGTGGTGTACTCCTACGCCGCCTTTGGCCCCAGAGGGGGCTTTGCCGTGGGGTGGGCGGGCATCCTGATGAACACCATCGTGTTCTGCTGGGTGGATCTGGCCGCCATCTCCCTGCTGGACGAGCTGTTTCCCGTTCTGAAGGAGACCGCCGTCCTCTACCATGTGGGGGACTTCCCGGTGACCCTGCCCAACCTGGTCCTCCAGCTGCTGCTGGCCGGGGCCATCCTGTGGGTGCAGATCAAAGGGGCCAACGTGTGCGCCTCCCTGGCCAAGATCGCCACGGTGGTGCTGCTGGTTATGTGCGCCTTCGGCCTGGCGGTGTGCTTTGCCCACTTCGACCCGGCGGTGTATGCTTCGGACGGAGGCATGGAGTTTGATTTTGCCGGTTCGGCCTCTCTGCTCTCCCTGCTGGTGTTCTCGGTGGCCGGGTGGGAGACGGTGTCCAAGGCCGCCGCCGACGCCACCGGCCCCGCCGCCCGGAAGGCGGGGGCCGCCCTTATTACCTGCCTGTTCCTGGTCACCGGCATTTTGTGCCTGGTGTCCACCGCCGTGGCGGGCTGCATGCCCTGGACCGAGGCGGTGGGCCGCACCGCCCCCTTTGCCGATGTGCTGGTGTCCATCACCGGCCTGCCCTGGGTGCGGCTTCTCTTCCTGGTTACCGCCTTTGTGGGGGCGGTGGGGGTGATGAACTCCACCCTCTACTCCTCCGCCCAGATGCTCTACGGCCTGTCCCGGTTCGCCCTGGTGTCGAGAAAGTTTGCCGTCCTACACCCCAAATACGGCACGCCGGTGCGGTGCATCTGCTTTACCGCCGCCTTTGTGGTGCTTACCCCCTTCACCGGCAAGCTGTTCTTTATCCCCTTCATCAATGTGGCCTCCCTAACCACCATTGTCATGTGGGTCATGTCCTTTGCCGCCGTGCTGTGGCTGCGGAAAACCCGCTCCGACCTCCGCCGGCCGGTGTCCATGCCCGGCGGGAAGGTGACGGCGGTGCTGGGCGTTCTGGCCTCGGTGTTCCTGGCGGGCAACATCCTGCTGCCCATGAGTCCCGGCGCCCTCAGCGGCCTGGAGTACGCCCTGGCGGCGGCTCTGGCGGTGCTGGGCTGGGTGCTCTACCAGTTCCGGGACCGGTCCGTGGGCGCAGCGGAGCAGGAAAAGCTGATTTTCGGGGACCTTCTGGCGGGAGAATTGCCCGCAACCCCTTGCAAAATCGAAGAAAAATGATATACTAGTGCCCACTGAGGTTAAATTTTACGAATCGAGGGAAATGGAAATGGAACGCACCAAAATCGCACAGATTTTTGCGGACCAGGAGCAGTTCGGCGGCAAGGAGATCACCGTCTGCGGCTGGGCCCGTACCATTCGTGATATGAAGAGCTTCGGCTTTGTGGAGCTGAACGATGGCTCCTGCTTCAAGAATTTGCAGGTGGTCCTGGACGCCAATGTGCTGGACAACTATAAGGAGATCGCCGGTCAGAATGTGGGCGCCGCCCTCATCGTCACCGGCACCGTGGTCCTGACCCCCGAGGCCAAGCAGCCTCTGGAGATCAAGGCTTCCAAGATCCAGGTGGAGGGCACCTCCACTCCCGACTACCCCCTGCAGAAGAAGCGCCACAGCGTGGAGTACCTGCGTACCATCCAGCACCTGCGGCCCCGCACCAACCTGTTCTCCGCCACTTTCCGGGTGCGCTCCGTGGCTGCCCACGCTATCCACTGCTTCTTCCAGGACCGGGGCTTTGTGTACGCCCAGACTCCGCTGATCACCGCCTCCGACTGTGAGGGCGCCGGCGAGATGTTCCAGGTCACCACCCTGGACCTCCAAAACGTGCCCAAGAACGAGGACGGCACTGTGGACTATACCAAGGACTTTTTCGGCAAGAAGGCCAACCTCACCGTGTCCGGCCAGCTCAACGCCGAGAACTTCGCCATGGCCTTCGGCAACGTGTACACCTTCGGCCCCACCTTCCGTGCCGAGAACTCCAACACCCAGCGCCACGCCGCCGAGTTCTGGATGATCGAGCCGGAGATGGCCTTCGCCGATCTGAACGACTATATGGACACTGCCGAGGCCATGATCAAGTATATCATCAACACGGTGATGGAGAAGTGCCCCGACGAGATGAACTTCTTCTCCTCCTTCGTGGACAAGGGCCTGAAGGAGCGGCTGGAGCACGTGGCCAACTCTGACTTTGGCCGCGTTACCTACACCGAGGCGGTGGAGCTGCTCCGCCAGAACAACGACAAGTTCGACTACAAAGTGGAGTGGGGCTGCGACCTGCAGACCGAGCACGAGCGCTATCTCACCGAGCAGATCTTCAAGCGCCCCGTGTTTGTCACCGACTACCCCAAGGACATCAAGGCATTCTATATGCGCCTCAACGACGACGGCAAGACCGTGGCTGCCGCCGACTGTCTGGTGCCCGGCATCGGTGAGATCATCGGCGGTTCCCAGCGTGAGGAGCGCCTGGAGCTGCTGGAGAGCCGCATCAAGGAGCTGGGCATGAACCCCGAGGACTACTGGTGGTACCTGGACCTGCGGCGCTACGGCTCCTGCCGCCACGCCGGCTTCGGCCTGGGCTTCGAGCGGATGGTCATGTACCTCAC
>NZ_CALWOJ010000129.1 GCF_944383115.1 uncultured Flavonifractor sp.
CCAGTCCGTCCACCATCTGCACTTCCATGTGCTGGCGGGCCGGGACATGACCTGGCCTCCGGGCTGATCCCACTCAAAAAGCGGCCGCGCTGTGCGCGGCCGCTTTTGTCATGCCTCTTTCTTCTTTAAATGCCCCTCCAGCCAGGCCAGTACATCCTCATAGACCTGCTGGCGGTTGGTTTCGTTGAGCATTTCGTGGCGGCCCTCCGGGTAGAGCTTGACAGATACGTCCTTCACCCCCGCCTCCCTGAACCAGCGGGCCACCTTTCTGACCCCCTTGCCCCGCTGGCCCACCGGGTCCTGGTCGCCGGCAAAGAAGTACACCGGCGTATCCGGGTCCAGCCGGGCCAGGGTACTCTTCCGGGCCAGCAGGTTGAGCCCGTGCATCATGTCGTGGAACATGCTCACCGTGGGCAGGAACTGACACAGAGGATCGGCGCAGTAGGCGTCCACCACAGCCTGGTCCCGGGAGATCCAGTCCGCCCCGGTGCGGGTGGGCTTGAACTGCTTGTTGTAGGCCCCCACCGACAGGTTGTCCAGCAGCTTGCTGTGGGCCCTGGGGCCTTTGGTTTTCAGCAGCAGGCCGGAGATGGCCAGTCCCGCGTTGACCTTGGCGGGGGCCTCCTGCCCGGTGCCTGACAAAATGGCCCCGTCCACCGTGCCCGGCCAGAAGCTGAGGTAGCCCCGCACCACAAAGGAACCCATAGAGTGGCCCATGATAAAATATGGGGCCTCCGGGCAGGCCTCACCCGCCAGCCGCCGCAGGGTGCGGGTGTCCTTGACTACATATTTCCAGCCGTCTTTGTCGGCAAACCAGCCGTATTCCGACGGGTCGGCCGCCGTGCGGCCGTGGCCCAGATGGTCGTGGCCCACCACCCAGTACCCCCGCTCGGCCAGGAACCGGGCGAAGGCGTCGTACCGGCCGATGTACTCGGAGATCCCGTGAACCAGCTGCACGATGGCCCGGGGCCGTTCCGTCTCTCCTTTCCACCAGGTGGCCCCCACCAGATGGACGCCGTCGCTGGAAGGAAAGGTAAATTCCTGTGTTGTTACCATAGCAATCCCGCTCCTCTTATGGTACAATGTGGGTAGTATTTCTTTCAGTGTATTCCATTGCCCGGACTGCGTCAAGAAAAAGAGGCGGAATCCGGGAGAAAGGACGCAGAACATGAACGCTGTGGAACGTTTTTTAAAGTATGTGGCGTACGACACCCAGTCGGACGAGCATAGCCAGACTACTCCCACCACCGAGAAGCAGAAGGCGCTGGGTGCAGAACTGGCCGCGGAGCTGAGCCAGATGGGCCTGCACAACGCCCACATGGACGAATACGGCTACGTCTACGCCTGGCTGCCCGCCACCCCGGGCTGCGAGGGCATCCCCTGCGTGGGCCTCATCGCCCACATGGACACCTCGCCCAGCGCCCCGGGCGCCGAGGTAAAGCCCCGCATCGTCCACTATGGGGGAGGCGACATCGTCCTTAATGAGGAAAAGCAGATCGTGATGCGCGCCGCCGAGTTTGAGAGCCTGGCCAGCTATGTGGGCCAGGATCTGATCGTCACCGACGGCACCACCCTGCTGGGGGCCGACGACAAGGCGGGCGTGGCGGAGATCATGTCCGCTGTGGAATATCTCGCCCTCCACCCGGAAATTCCCCACGGCCGCATCGCCGTTGGCTTCACCCCTGACGAGGAGGTGGGCAGCGGCGCCGACCACTTCGACGTGGCGGGCTTCGGCGCGGCGGTGGCCTACACGGTGGACGGCGGTGAACTGGGTGAGCTGGAGTACGAGAACTTCAACGCCGCCAGCGCCCAGATCACCATCCACGGGGTGAACATCCACCCCGGTTCCGCCAAAAACAAGATGAGAAGCGCCATCCTCATGGCCGTGGAGCTGGTCAATCTGTTCCCTCCCGCCGAGGCCCCCGCCCACACCGAGGGTCGGGAGGGCTTCTACCACCTGTGCGACATGTCCGGCGACGAGACCACCGCCACCCTCTCCTATATCATCCGCGACCATGACCGGGCCAAGTTTGAGGATCGGAAGGCCTTCCTGGCCCGTGCTGTGGACTATCTCAACGCCAAATATGGGGCCGGTACGGTGGAGCTGGAACTGAAGGACTCCTACTATAACATGCGGGAGCAGATTGAGCCCCATATGTACCTGATCCACCGGGCCAGGGCCGCCATGGAGGCCGTTGGCATCACGCCGCTGGAGGTACCCATCCGGGGCGGCACCGACGGGGCCCGGCTGAGCTATATGGGCCTCCCCTGCCCCAACCTGTGTACCGGCGGCGTCAACTTCCACGGGGTCCACGAATATATCCCGGTGGACGCCCTGCACAAGATGACCGACGTGCTGATCCATCTGGTAAAGGCCTGAACACTTGAACAAACAAAAAAGTCCCCTCCGGTCGGAGGGGACTTTCATTGTATGTATTACATGACCATCTGGAAGAACTGCCAGATCAGCTTGCCGCCATAGAAAATAATGATGATACCGCAGACGATGTTGATGACCCGCAGGATCTTGTCGTTGAACTTGGCGGAGAAGAGGGAGATCACCACCGTGATGCCGAAAAACCACAGGAAGGAGGCGGTGGAGGAGCCCAGGATCAGCTGGGTACTCACCCCGCCGGGGTTGCCCGCCCGGAATCCACCGAAGAGCATGGTGCCGTCCAGGATGGCCTGGGGATTGAACCAGGTAACCACGCAGGCCTTGGCCGCCACCCGGGGCAGGGAGATGTTCACGTCCACGTCATGATCCATCGTGGGCTTATCCCGCAGCAGGCTGATGCCGATCCAGATCACGATGGCGCCGCCTACCAGCAGAATGACCATTTGCAGCCAGGTGAATCGCTCCATCAGCGCGCCGATGCCGAAGAAGCAGGCCAGCGCCAGGGTGATGTCAAAGAAGATGACGATGAGGGCGGTGAGCAGCGCCTTGTGCCGGGGCTGGGTCAGGGCGGAATTGATAACGAACAGGTTCTGCATCCCGATGGGGGCCACATAGGCCAGGCCGATGCCAAGGCCGGTCAAATAAGGCGGCATGGAAATTCCTCCTAAAAAATACTTTTCATTTTTACAACCTGGTAGTATTATAGTACCTATATGACGTCTGTGCAAGAACGCAGAAATTCCGTACCAGGTAAGGAGGAACTGACCTGATGGCCGTCATCCACGAAAACTGTCCCTGCATGGACACCTGCCCCCTTAACCGGGCCCTCACCCTCATCGGGGGCAAGTGGAAGATGCAGATCCTCTGCTCTCTCTACAACAACGGCCCCACTCGGTATAACCAGCTGAAAAAGACCCTGGACGGGGTGTCCAACACCGTACTGGCCAACGCCCTGCGGGAGCTGGAGGAGGACAAGCTGGTGGAGCGGCAGGAATATCTGGAGGTGCCGGTACGGGTGGAGTACAGGATCACCGAACCCTGCAAGCGCCTCATCCCCATTCTGGACCAGCTGGGCAACTGGAGCATCTCCCTGTAAGCATAAAAAAGCCGCGGGCAAAGCCCGCGGCTGTAAACAAACTCAGTCTTTGTGGGTCATGTTGAACTTGACCCGGTTCCAGAAGGTATCTTTTTCGTAGCCCTTGGACACACGGAAGCTCCATTCCGCGTCCCTGGCCCGCTTCCGGCAGGCCCGCTCCTCATGATCCATGTGATCCTCCGGGGGCAAATTCTGGCTCATCTTGATCTGTAGCCCAGCAAACCCAAACATACTGTACTCCTTTCTCAGTCAGCACATCAGCAGGGTCTCCTACTAACTTCACTATAGCAGGCGGTTCCACAGATGTCAACAAGAGAAAATTACCCAAAAACGCCGTTTTCGGCGGTTAGGAGAAACAATATGGCTAAAACACTGGTATTGGCGGAAAAGCCCTCGGTAGCGCGGGAATTGGCCCGGGTGTTGGGCTGCAAAAAGTCCGGCGAGGGCTTCCTGGAGGGGGATCGCTATATCGTCACCTGGGCCCTGGGCCATCTGGTGGAACTGGCGCCCCCGGAGGACTATGACAAGTCCTGGGCCAAGTGGGATCTGCTTACCCTGCCCATGCTGCCGGAGAAAATGAAAACGGTGGTCATCCCCCAGTCCGGCCGGCAGTTCCGGGCCGTGCAGGCCCTGATGCGACGGGGCGACGTTTCCGAGCTGGTCATCGCCACCGACGCCGGCCGGGAGGGGGAACTGGTGGCCCGGTGGATCATGGAGAAGGCAGGCTGGAAGAAGCCGGCCCGCCGGCTGTGGATCTCCTCCCAAACCGACAGAGCCATCAAGGAGGGCTTCGCCCACCTGCGCCCCGCCGCCGACTACGACAACCTGTACCACTCCGCCCGGGCCCGCAGCGTGGCCGACTGGGTGGTGGG
>NZ_CALWOJ010000130.1 GCF_944383115.1 uncultured Flavonifractor sp.
ACATCTTCGTCAACGACATGCCCACCATGCGGGCCTTCGGCAAGCGGATGCTGGAAAACAACATCAAGCCCGAGTATGAGTGCTTCGAGATCGGCCACCTGGACACCATCGTGAACATGGCCAACAAGGGTCTGGTCCCCGGCGCTCCCATGCAGTTCAACTTCGTGCTGGGCGTGTCCGGCTGCACCCCCGCTACCGTGGGCAACCTGGACTACCTGGTGAAGCAGATCCCCGCCGGTTCCACCTGGACCGTCACCGGCATCGGCCGGGGCGCCTGGCCCATGGTTGCCGCCGGCATCGTGATGGGCGGCAACGTCCGCGTAGGCTTTGAGGACAACATCTACCTGGAGAAGGGCCACAAGGCCGCCTCCAACGGCGAGCTGGTCGCCAAGGTGGTCCGCCTGGCCAAGGAGCTGGGCCGCGAGATCGCCACTCCCGATGAGGCCCGGAAGATCCTGTCCCTGGCCTGATCTCATTCCTTTGTTTTACTTATCTCCCCAACCATATATCTCCCCAACCATATATCTCCCCAACCAAACATTAAACGAAACAGGAGGAACTTTCTATGCAGAAGAAAGGCAACAAGTACGGCACTCACCGCGTCATCGAGCCCAAGGGCCTGCTGACCCAGGCTGCCAAGAAGATCGACAACACCATGGAGTGCTACTCCAATGAGATCCTGTGCGACGTGTCCGCTCTGAACATCGACTCCGCTTCCTTCACCCAGATCTATGAGGCCTGCGAGAAGGACCTGGCCAAGACCGAGCAGATGATCCTGGATATCGTCAATGAGCGCGGCAAGATGCAGAACCCCGTCACCGGTTCCGGCGGTATGTTCATCGGCACCGTCCGTGAGATCGGCGAGGATCTGCAGGGCAAGATCGACCTGAAGGTGGGCGACAAGATCGCTTCTCTGGTCTCCCTGTCCCTGACCCCCCTGAAGATCAACAAGATCAAGGCCATCCACCCCGAGATCGACCGCGTGGACGTGGATGCCCAGGCTATCCTGTTTGAGTCCGGCCTGTATGCCAAGCTGCCCGACGACATGAGCGAGGAGCTGGCCCTGGCCGCTCTGGACGTGGCCGGCGCTCCCGCCCAGACCGCTAAGCTGGTCAAGCCCGGCGACTCCGTGCTGATCCTGGGCGGCGCCGGCAAGGGCGGCATGATGTGCTGCTACGAGGCCATGAAGCGCGTCGGCCCCACCGGCAACGTGGTTGCCCTGGTCATCTGCCAGGAGGACGCCGACCTGCTGAAGAGCATGAACCTGTGCCACCACGCCATCGTTGGCTCTGCCACCAACCCCACCGAGGTGCTGGAGAAGTCCCTGGCCGTCAACAACGGCAAGGAGTACGACGTCTCCATTCTGATCGTCAACGTGCCCGCCTGCGAGATGGCCGCCATCCTGCCCGTCCATGACAACGGCGTGGTGTACTTCTTCTCCATGGCCACCGATTTCGCCAAGGCCGCCCTGGGCGCCGAGGGCTGCGGCAAGGACGTCACCATGATCGTGGGCAACGGCTACACCAAGGACCACGCCGAGATCACTCTGTCCGAGCTGCGTGAGAATCCCCAGCTGAAGGCTTACTTCGAGAAGAAGTATCTGTAAGATATTCTGAGCTGTCTGTGCAGCTCGGACGCCAGCGCCAGCTGGCCGCGCCTTTTGGCGCGCAGAACGCGCAGCGTTCCCGCAGGGGCAATTCAGTTGCCCCGAGGATGTCAAATCACGGGGCCCCCGCGCAATGGAACATTGCGTGGGGCACTGCGTGAGAATCCCCAGCTGAAGGCTTACTTCGAGAAGAAGTATCTGTAAACTTTCTTTTCCCAGTTTCCAATCCCCTTCTCTTTTGTGCCTTACCTGCCTCCCTTCGGCAGATGAGCTTACTGATGTGATCGTTCTGCAGCGGAAGCATCCGGTTCCCGGTCTCATGGGAGAAACTCTCCTCCCCAACCCTTTCTCCCGGTTCCGGTCTCCGGTCTCTGACGCCCGCGGATGGCGCATCCCCACATTGATTTAGAAAGGATGACCTTGTTATGGTAGAGTCCCGCCGCAAGATCCTGTTCCCCAACGTGACCGACGAAGAGTGGAACGACTGGCATTGGCAAGTCAAGAATCGCGTTGAGACCCTGGAGGACCTGAAGAAGTACGTGGACCTGACCCCCGAAGAGGAAGAGGGCGTCAAGGCCTGCCTGGGCACCCTGCGCATGGCCATTACTCCTTACTATCTGTCCCTGATCCAGCCCGGCGATCCTCACGATCCCGTCCGTCTGCAGGCCGTCCCCACCGCCAAGGAGCTGCATCAGTCCACCGCCGACCTGCTGGACCCCCTGCACGAGGATGAGGACTCCCCCGCTCCCGGTCTGACTCACCGTTATCCTGACCGCTGCCTGCTGCTGATCACCGACCAGTGCTCCATGTACTGCCGTCACTGCACCCGCCGCCGCTTCGCCGGCCAGAACGACGCCGGCCTGCCTGTGGATCAGGTGGATCAGGCCATCGAGTACATCCGCAACACCCCCGTCATCCGGGACGTGCTGCTCTCCGGCGGCGACGCGCTGCTCTGCTCCGACGAGCGCCTGGAGTACATCATCGCCAAGCTGCGTGAGATCCCCCACGTGGAGATCGTCCGCATCGGCTCCCGTACCCCCGTGGTGCTGCCTCAGCGCATCACTCCCGAGCTGTGCAACATGCTGAAGAAGTATCACCCCATCTGGCTGAACACCCACTTCAACCACCCCAACGAGATCACCCCCGAGTCCGCCAAGGCCTGCGCCATGCTGGCCGACGCCGGTATCCCGCTGGGCAACCAGAGCGTGCTGCTGGCCGGCATCAATGACTGCGTCTACACCATGAAGAAGCTGGTCAACGAGCTGGTTCGCATCCGCGTGCGTCCCTACTACATCTATCAGTGCGACCTGTCCATGGGCCTGGAGCACTTCCGTACTCCCGTCAGCAAGGGCATCGAGATCATCGAGGGCCTGCGCGGCCACACCTCCGGCTTCTGCGTACCCACCTTCGTGGTGGACGCCCCCGGCGGCGGCGGCAAGACTCCCGTTATGCCTCAGTACGTTATCTCCCAGACTCCCTCCAAGGTTATCCTCCGCAACTACGAGGGCGTCATCACCACCTACACCGAGCCCGAACACTACACCGATTGTCAGTGCGACTACTGCACCGGCAAGAAGAAGAAGGAACTCATGGGTGTTGCTGGTCTGGAGCGCGGTCAGGCTCTCTCCATGGAGCCCGCCAACCTGGAGCGTCATAAGCGTTCCCATCACGAGGAGTAATTGAAATTGCATTGAACAGCGGACCGCCGTTTTGCTACGGCGGTCCGCTGCCCCCCGCTTTTGAACTGACAAAGAATGGAAGTGATCAATGTTGGAATCCAAGCTGAACCTTGACTTTAAGCTGGTGGAGCAGGCCCGGGCCCATGCTTCCCGCGTGGCCGACGACACCCAGCGTTTCATTGACGGCTGCACTACCGTGGCCGTGGAGCGTACCATCTGCCGTCTGCTGGGCATTGATGGTGTGGACGCCTCCGACGTCCCCCTGCCCAACGTAGTGGTGGAACACCTGATGGACAAGGGCGCTCTGCCTCAGGGCGCCGCTTTCTGGATCGGCAACGCTATGGTGGAGACCGGTAAGGATCCCCAGGCCATTGCCGAGGATGTGGCAAACGACAAGCTGGATCTGACCGCTCTGCCCACCCACAGCGAGGCCGAGATCCATGCCGCTCTGGATCCCATCGTGGAGGCCAGCCTGGCTAAGATCCGTGCCCGCCGCAAGCGCCGCGAGGACTTCATTGCCTCTCACGGCGGCGAGAAGCAGGGCCCCTGGATCTACCTGATCGTGGCTACCGGCAACATCTATGAGGACGTGGTACAGGCCACCGCCGCCGCCCGCCAGGGCGCCGACGTCATCGCCGTCATCCGTACCACCGGCCAGTCCCTGCTGGACTATGTGCCTTACGGCGCCACCACCGAGGGCTTTGGCGGCACCTACGCCACCCAGGAGAACTTCCGCCTGATGCGTGAGGCCATGGACAAGGTGGGCGAGGAGCTGGGCCGCTACATCCGCGTGTGTAACTACTGCTCCGGCCTGTGTATGCCTGAGATCGCCGCCATGGGCGCTTTCGAGGGCCTGGACGTGATGCTCAACGACGCTCTGTACGGCATTCTGTTCCGCGACATCAACATGCAGCGCACCCTGGTGGACCAGTCCTTCTCCCGGGCCATCAACGCCTATGCCGGCGTGGTGATCAACACCGGCGAGGACAACTATCTGACCACCGCCGACGCTGTGGAAGAGGCTCACACCGTGCTGGCCTCCCAGTTCCTCAACGAAGCCTTCGCCCTGCG
>NZ_CALWOJ010000131.1 GCF_944383115.1 uncultured Flavonifractor sp.
GCCACCATGTACGAGCGCGCCGGCCGTCAGCTGGGCAAGAAGGGCTCCATCACCATGATCCCCATCCTCACCATGCCCGAGGACGACAAGACCCACCCCATTCCCGACCTGACCGGCTATATCACCGAGGGCCAGATCATCCTGTCCCGGGAGCTGTTCCGCAAGGGCATCAATCCCCCGGTGGACGTGCTGCCCTCCCTGTCCCGTCTGAAGGATAAGGGCGTGGGCGTGGGCAAGACCCGTGAGGACCACGCGGGCACCATGAACCAGCTGTTCGCCGCCTACTCCACCGGTAAGGAGAACAAGGAGCTGATGAGCATCCTGGGCGAGGCCGCCCTCTCCCCCACCGACCTGCTGTACGCCAAGTTTGCCGACGAGTTTGAAAAGCGCTACGTCTCCCAGGGTACCGATGAGAACCGCTCCATTACGGAGACCCTGGACCTGGGCTGGGAGCTGCTGAGCATCCTGCCCAAGGCGGAGCTGAAGCGTATCAAGCCGGAGTATATCGAGAAATACCTCCCGAAAAAGGAGGGATAAATTATGCCGGCCATTAACGTAAACCCCACCCGGCAGGAGCTGACCCGGCTGAAAACCCGGCTTAAGACCTCCATCCGGGGCCACAAGCTGCTGAAGGATAAGCGGGATGAGCTGATGAAGCAGTTCATGGACGTGGTACGGGAAAACCGGGCCCTGCGCAAAAAGGTGGAGGAGGGGCTGATGAAAGCCCACGGCTCCTTCACCGTGGCCTCCGCCCTCATGTCCTCCGAAATGCTGGAGCAGTCCCTGCTGTATCCCAAGCAGAGCGTGGAGCTGGACATGACCTTCCAGAACATCATGAGCGTCAATGTGCCCGTCTATCAGTTCCGCACCAAGAGCGACGACGCCGGGGAGATCTACCCCTACGGCTTCGCCGCCACCTCCGGCGAGCTGGACGGCGCGGTGGACGCCCTGTCCGGGGTGTTCCAGGATATGCTCAAGCTGGCCGAGATCGAAAAGACCTCCCAGCTGCTGGCGGAGGAGATCGAAAAGACCCGCCGCCGGGTCAACGCCCTGGAGTATGTGAAGATCCCCCAGATGGAAGAGGCCATCAAGTATATCTCCATGAAGCTGGACGAGAATGAGAGGGCCAACACCATCCGCCTGATGAAGGTAAAGGATATGCTCCTCAAGGAAGCCATCGAGGAGCGGCAGGAGGCCGACGCCCGGGCCGTGGAGGCCTTCGGCGGCACGGCGCCTCAGGAAAGTTAAGACTCAGTTTCTCCCATATTGATATCCCCGGCCAGACGTCCCCGCGGGGGGACGTCTGGCCGGGGATGTTTGCGTCCGGGGCCTGAAAATCCAAGGAGGTAACTTTTTTGCAAAAAAACAGGGCGATAACTGCAAAAATGTAACCGCAAAGAGGGGGCGGGGGCGGGGAACTGTCTATTGCCTTTCCGATTGGCCCATGCTAAAATAAATACTGAATTAAGGATAATTTGGTGGATCTTGCTGCGTCAGGGCGGCCTGCAAGATCCGCCTGCAGTTTTAATAGAACACCCTCCGGCGGTTGTCGGAAGAGGATGGATTGGCCCGGCATATAGGCCGTTTTGATCAGAAGTTGGGGATGGGACTTATGGATAAGTCGATGAAGCGGACAAACCGCCTTACGTTAGCCGCCTTTGGGGTATTGCTTCTGGTGGTGGGCGTGGTATCATTCCTGTTATTTCAAAATTCGTTACAGGCCAATTGGTTTGTCAGGCAGCGCACCTGGGAGTACCTGTCCAATGTGGCGGTTCAGATTGCGGAAAATATCAACAGCCGAATCCACAACTCGGTACAGACACTGCGGATGCTGCGGGACAGCGCCGTGCTGTTTGAACCTGAGCAGACCAAAAATTTTTTGGAACGCAAGAAAGAATTTGCAGAATATGACGAGCTACTCCTGTTTGATACGCCGGAGCTGACGGTCCAGTGGCTGAACCAGACCTATCCTGGTACCAGCGTGGATGTGGAGGAATTACGCAGCGGGCAGGAGCAGCTGCTGGCAGTGCCGGAACAGGATACCCTGATCTACTGTGTCCCGGAGGAGACGGGCGAAGACAGCGCCGTATTGGTGGGCATCAAGCGCAAAAGCACCCTGCAGGAGTTGCTCAGCTATGAGAGCTTTGATGGTGAGGGCACGTCCTTTGTGGTCATGCAGGATGGCACGGTGGTAGCCCAGCCGGAGGACAGTCCGCTGGCCGACCGTATGATACGGGATGGGATGCTTGAAATTGATGGAAATGACAATGCGGTGTACAAGCTCTACCAGGGGCTGAAAGCCAACCGCTCCGGAATGCTCCAGATCGAAGAGGACGGTCAATGGCTGATGCTGCGGTATGATCCGCTGCAATATCGGGACTGGAGCATTGTGACCGTCATACCCAGTAACATCATCAGTATGGGCATCGACGTGTTGTCCACCCACAACCTGATCCTGGCCAGCGTTGTCATTTTCCTGCTCTATTCCAGTATTCTGATCCTTGCCATCAGCAGCCGGCACCACAGAAGGAAGCTGGAGCGGCTGGCCTACTATGACAGCCTGACCGGCGGAATGAACGACACCAGATTCCGTATGGTGGCACAGAAGCTGATCCGGGAGAACAGCCGCAGGTACGCCCTGGTCTCTATGGATATTATGGAATTCAATCTGATCAATAAGGTTTTCGGCACCGCTGAGGGCAATCAGACCCTGATCTACGTCTATCAGCAGCTCAAAAGCCATCTGCGGGAGGACGAGCCTCTGGCCCGTGACTTTGGCGATGTGTTCTATTTCCTGATCAAGAGCCGGGACGAGACGGAGATCACCGCCCGCCTGGAGCAGATCTACCTGGATGCCAATGATTTTAACAGGACGCAGCAGGAACCCTTCGGACTGGACTTCTATTTCGGCATCTACCTGCCCGACGATGGGGAGGAGTCCCTGACCGACATGCAGGAAAAGGCCAACCTGGCCCGCAAGTATAAGAAGGGTGACTTCCGTTATCGGTATCACTTCTATGATGAGAAGGCCCAGGAGAAGCACCTGAAGGAAAAAGAACTGATGAACGAGGTGGATTACGCCCTGGAGAAGGGGGAGTTCATGGTCTACCTCCAGCCCAAGGTGGAGCTGAAAAACGGCCGGGTGGCCGGCGCGGAGGCCCTGCTGCGGTGGAAGCACCCGGAGCGGGGCATGCTGTCCCCCTCCATGTTCATCCCGCTGGCAGAACGATACCGGCTGATTTGTCAACTGGACCTGTTTGTGTTTGAACAGGTGTGCCAGACCCTGGCCCGCTGGAAGAAGGAGGGCAGGGAGCTGCTGCCCATCTCGGTAAATCTGTCCCGGCAGAATATGGACACCCCCAACTTCCTGGACGACTACCGCCGCCTGTGCAGGCGGTATAAGATCGACCCCGCCATGATCGAATTTGAGCTGACCGAGACCATCTTGTTCCAGGACCCGGAGGGCATCAAGGGCTATATCGACGAAATGCACTCCTATGGCTTCCAGTGTTCTCTGGACGACTTCGGCACCGGCTTTTCCGCCCTGGGCCTGCTCAACGACCTGGATGTGGACGTGATCAAGCTGGACCGCAGCTTCTTTGCGGGCAAAAATGACAACCGCCGGGGCCGCCGAATCGTAGAGGCCATCCTGCGCCTGACGGCGCAGCTGCACATCCGCACGGTGGCGGAGGGCATTGACGACGCCAAGCAGGTGGAGTATCTCCGCCAGGCCACCTGTGATATGGTACAGGGTTTCTATTTCTTCAAGCCCATGCCGGTGGAGCAGTTCGAGGCGGCGGTATATCAGGACGGACACCCCAGATATGTGGAGCCGTTGCTGTCCCGGCCGGAGGGCGTACTGCCGGTGGAGCGGCCTGACAACGACAACATGGTACTCTTCTCCTACTTTGTGGAGGAGGACCGTGTGGCCTTTTCCAGCGCATTTTCGCCGGTGATGGAGGGACGGAACAACTTTACCGACGCCATCGCCCTGTTCCGCAACTCCCCCCTCATTCACGAAAACGACCGGGAGGACTTCTTCCGGGGATTGGAGCGGTGCCGGCGAGACAATGTGTGGCATGAAAACACCCTGCGCTTCTGCATGTCCGACCGGCGCTATGAGTGGCTGGAACTGTATCTGCACCGGGACAAGCGGTATGACGGCGGCGGCGAAGTGATCACCGGTATTCTGGTCAATACCTCGGTGTGGAAGAGCGAGCTGAACCACTGGAAGGAGAAGGCCAACCGGGATGCGCTGACCGGCCTTTACAACCGGGAATA
>NZ_CALWOJ010000132.1 GCF_944383115.1 uncultured Flavonifractor sp.
ATCTGGGGAATGCCCTTGGCGGTGCCGTAGCCCTCCTCCATCAGGCGCAGCATCCGGGGCACAATGACGGCGGGGGACACCGCGCCCACCACCGCCCCCATGATGGCGGCGTCCAGGGTACTCACCCCCAGCAGCCGGGGGGCAAGCACCACCATGCCCAGCACCTCAAAGGCGGCGGGCAGGAAGCACATAAGGATGGCGGGCCGCCCCGCCCGGCGCAGATCCTCCACGTCCAGGCTCAGCCCCGCCCGGGTGAGAATAATGACCAGGGCCAGCTGCCGCAGGTCGGCGGAGATGCCCAGCAGGGAGGGGGAGAGCAAATTGAGGATGCAGGGCCCCAGCAAAATGCCCGCCAGCAGCATACCCACCAGGGAGGGCAGCCGCAGCCTGGTAGCCAGGGTGCCCAGCACCAGGCCCAGCAGCAGCACGAAGCCTAAACTTGTTAACATAACGCACATCATCCCTTCCAGAGGGCAAAAAAAGAGCCAATGCCCCCTGCAACAATTTGCAGAAGTCATCAGCCAGACGGCGGTTCGGGCAAATGCCCCGGGCGGACCTCATCCCCGTATTTCCTGGGGCAGTATACCACAGGCCATTCCTCTTGTCAACGGTGGGAAAAGGGAGTATGATGGAAAAAACGACAACGGGAGGCCCTTATGATCTTCGATACCCACGCCCACTACTATGACGACGCCTTTGACGCCGACCGGGACGCCCTGCTCTCCGCGCTGCCGGAGCAAGGGGTGGATCTGGTGGTGTGTCCCGGCTGCGATCTGGAGAGTTCCCGGCAGTCTATGGCCCTGGCGGAGGGTTACGACTACCTCTATTTTGCAGCCGGCTTCCACCCGGAGAATCTGGAGGGGGCGACCCTGGATCAACTGGATCAGCTGCGTCCTCTGCTGAACCACAAGAAATGCGTGGCGGTGGGGGAGATCGGCCTGGATTACTACTGGGTCAAGACCCCGGAGGAGCGGGCCAACTCCCGGGACTTTTTCGACGCCCAGCTCTCCCTGGCGGAGGAGCTGGATCTGCCCGCCATCGTCCACGACCGGGACGCCCATAAGGACTGCATGGATATCGTAAAGGCCCATCCCAACGTGCGGGGGGTGTTCCACTGCTGCGCCCTGGGACCGGAGGACGCCAAGCGGGCGGTGGACTGGGGCTGGATGCTCTCCTTTACCGGCAACATCACCTTCAAGAACGCCCGCCGGGCCCCGGAGATCCTGGGGTGGCTGCCCCTGAACCGGCTTATGCTGGAGACCGACGCCCCCTATATGGCCCCCGAGCCCTACCGGGGCCGCCGGTGTGACTCCTCCCTTATCCCCCTCATGGCCCAGACGGTGGCCCAGCTGAAAGGCCTCACCACCGAGGAGGTTCTGCGCATCACCCTGGAGAATGGAAAACGGTTTTTTGGTATTCAATCAATGTAGGGGCGGCCTTTCTGGCCGCCCGTGAAAAGGAGTGGAACAAAATCATGATGACCATTTCCTACGAGTACGAAGGCGCCCTCTATGTGAACCTGACCAACCGGTGCGACTGCCGGTGTGTGTTCTGCCTGCGGCACAACGGCCACAAGGGCTCCATCTACGCCGACGATCTGTGGCTGGAGCATGAGCCCACCCGGCAGGAGGCCCTGGACGACCTGCTCTCCCGGGACTATTCCCTGTACCGGGAGCTGGTGTTCTGCGGCTTCGGCGAGCCTATGTACCGCACCGACGATATCCTGTGGCTGGTGGATCAGCTGAAGGAGAAGGTACCCAACCTGCCCCCCATTCGCATCAACACCAACGGCCACGCCAACCTGATTCTGGGCCGGGACGTGACGCCCGAGCTGAAAGGCCGCATCGATACCATCTCTATCTCCCTCAACGGCTCCACCCCGGAGGAGTACTGCGCCGTCACCCAGCCCAGGGACGGGGTCAAGGCTTGGGAGGCCATGCTGGACTTTGCCAAAAAGGCCAGGGAATATGTGGCCCATGTGGTGATGACCATCGTGGACAAGGACAAGACCCAGGCGGAGATCGACCGCTGCCGGGCCATCACGGAGGAGCTGGGAGTCACCCTCCGCATCCGGGCCTATATCGAGGATTAAAAACAGCTGGGGCGCTGCAACGCAGCGCCCCAGCTGTTTTACTTCACTTGACAAAGGCGGCTACCGCCTGGCGGAAGGCGGCCTGATCCCCGTCGCTGCCGTGAAGGCGGATGGTCACCGGATGGGACAGGTCCAGGGAGAACAGCCC
Organism: uncultured Flavonifractor sp.; assembly: GCF_944383115.1. Lineage (GTDB taxonomy): Bacteria > Bacillota > Clostridia > Oscillospirales > Oscillospiraceae > Flavonifractor. The sequence continues at coordinate 2,241 of NZ_CALWOJ010000132.1, forward strand.
CATAATGGACTTGCCGTCCACCACATAGCGGCCGGCGCATACGTCCACCTCGCAGGGGGAGCGGGTGGCGGCGTTGACAAACTGGCGAACCTCCTCAATGGAGGCCAGAGAGACCTGGAACTCAGACATGGGACACCTCCACAATGAACTGCTTGCAAAATAGCCGGTTCAGTTTATAATAGAACATACGATTCGTTATCTATTATAGCAGGCGCCGGGGGATTTTCAACCAAAATCTTCCGGCCGGAGAGGAACGGTATGCGTACAGCGATCTATACCCTGGGCTGTAAGGTGAACCAGTACGAGACCCAGGCCATGGAGGCGGAGCTGACCCGGCGGGGCCACACCCTGGTCCCCTTTGACGGGGAGGCCGACGCCTATATTATCAATACCTGTACCGTCACGGCGGTGAGCGACAAGAAATCCCGTCAGATGATCCGGCAGGCCCGCAAGCGCGCCCCCCACGCCATTGTGGCGGTGTGCGGCTGCTACGCCCAGACAGACCCCCAGGCCGTGGAGGAGCTGGAGGTAGACCTGGTGATGGGCACCAATGACCGCATGGGCTTTTTGGACCGGCTGGAGGCCCTGAGCCCCGACGGAGGCATGGTGGTGGAGGTGGACGACGCCCTCCGCCGCCGCACCTTCGAGCGGCTGAGCGCCGGCGGTCTGGAGGGCCGCACCCGGGCTATGCTCAAGGTGGAGGACGGCTGCGTCAACTTCTGCACCTACTGCATCATTCCCTACGCCCGTGGGCCGATCCGCTCCCTGCCCGCCGGCGAGGCCGCCGCCCAGGCCGCCAGACTGGCCGCCGAGGGCTACAAGGAGCTGGTACTCACCGGCATTGAGATCTCCTCCTGGGGCCGGGACCTGGAGGGCAGGCCGGAACTGACCGACCTCATCGAGGCGGTGTGCGCTGCCGCCCCGGATTGCCGGGTGCGGCTGGGCTCCCTGGAGCCCCGCACCATCACGGAGGATTTCTGCCGCCGGGTAGCCGCCATCCCCAACCTGTGCCCCCACTTCCACCTGTCCATGCAGTCGGGCTGCGACAGCGTTTTGAAGCGGATGAACCGGAAATATGATACCGCACGGTATTATGAGAGCGTCAGATTACTGCGGGAATACTTTGATCGGCCCGGCATCACCACCGACCTCATTGTGGGCTTCCCCGGTGAGACCGAGGAGGAGTTTCAGCAGACCCTGGACTTTGTGAAGAAGTGCGCCTTCTCCGCCATGCACATCTTCCCCTACTCCCGCCGTACCGGCACCCCGGCGGCGGCAATGGCCGGACAGATATCCAATGGGGTGAAGGAGGAGCGGGCCCACCGGGCGGGTGAGGCGGCTCGCCAGCTGCACCGCACCTGGCTGGAGAGCTGGGTGGGGCAGACCCTGCCCGTCCTCTTCGAGGAGGAGAAGGACGGCCTGTGGCGGGGCCACGCCCCCAACTACACCGAGGTCTTTGTCCCCGGCCAGGGATTACACAATGTGATACGGGACGTAAAAATAACAGGCCTTCATGGCGAAGGCCTGTTGGGCGAACTTGTGCCGCCGGTCACCGACGGGTTTTTGACTTGAACTTGTCCAGCAAAGGCTCCAGCCGCGCCCGAGGGAGGAGATAGTTGATGAGCAGGGACATGGCCACGCCCACGCCGGTGTCAAACATCCGGTTGAGGGCGTAGGACACATAGGTGTCCACCGGGGTGTTGAAGAGGACGATGCACAGCACCACGCCGCCGGGCTGCACCGCCCCCACCCAGAAGAACTGGGCCAGCAGGATGAGGATGATGACGCCCACGAACAAAAGGGGTACCAGCAGCAGTCGGTTCTCCCCGTCGGGGTAGAAGATCAGATAGATGCGGAACAGGCCCATCCCCAGAAAGCCGCCGATGATGGTGCCGAACAGGCGGTTGCCGCCGTGGAGCTTGGAGTGGTCCATGTTGGCCCCCATGCCGAAGATGGCGCCGATGCAGGCGAAGGTGGG
>NZ_CALWOJ010000133.1 GCF_944383115.1 uncultured Flavonifractor sp.
TACATCCGCTCCACGTCCATGCCCTTGAGGAAGCCGGTGCCGCCGAAGATCTGGACGGCGTCGTTGGTGACCTCCAGGGCGATGTCGGAGGCATACATCTTGGCCATAGCGGACTCGGTGCCGTAGGGCTCGTGATGCTCCTTCAGGTCGGCGGCGGAGTAGACCAGCATACGGGCACAGCGGATTTTGGTTGCCATATCGGCCAGCTTGAAGCCGATGGACTGGTTAAAGCCGATGGGCTTGCCGAACTGGACCCGCTCCTTGGCGTATTCCACGGCGGCCTCATAGGCCCCCTGGGCGATACCCAGCGCCTGGGCCGCGATGCCGATGCGTCCGCCGTCCAGGGTGGACATGGCGATCTTGAAGCCCTGGCCCTCCTTGCCCAGCAGGTTCTCCTTGGGTACCTTCACATCGTTGAAGATCAGCTCAGCGGTGGAGGAGGAACGAATGCCCATCTTGTCGTAGTGGTCGCCGAAGGTGAAGCCCTCCCAGCCCTTCTCCACGATGAAGGCGGAGATGCCCCGGGTGCCGATGTCGGGGGTGGTCACAGCAAAGACCACATAAGTATCTGCCTTGGGGGCGTTGGTGATGAAGATCTTGCCGCCGTTGAGGAGCCAGTGGTCCCCCTTGTCCACGGCGGTGGTCTCAGTGCCGCCGGCATCCGAGCCGGCGTTGGGCTCGGTGAGGCCAAAGGCGCCGATCTTCTCGCCCTTTGCCAGGGGCACCAGGTACTTCTGCTTCTGCTCCTCAGTACCGTAGGCGAAGATGGGCCAGGAGCCCAGGGACACGTGGGCCGACAGGATGACGCCGGTGCCGCCGTCCACCCGGGACAGTTCCTCCACCGCGATGGCGTAGCTCAGGGCGTCCAGTCCGGCGCCGCCGTACTCCTTGGGATAGGGGATGCCCATGAGCCCCATCTCCCCCAGCTTCTTGATGGCCTCGTCAGGAAATAGGTTCTCCTTGTCCATCAGGAAGGCCTGGGGCTTGACTTCCGCTTCCGCAAATGCCCGGATCTTGGCCCGCAGGGCCTCGTGTTGCTCCGTGGTCTTGAACAGCATGGTGTCGTCCTCCTTATCTGTATTTAGAATCAATAATGAGAATCATTATCTTGTGAGACCATCCTAACACAGTGGAGTAAAGTATGTCAATAGGAATTATGGCATTTTAACAAAATATTTCCCATATGAGAACCAGGAATTAGAAGAACAGACAGCGCATCCCACATCAAATGGGACGCGCTGTCTGTTCATTGGGCACAATATTGTTCTTTCAGCACCGCCATCAGGGCCTGAAGGCGGCTGTCTTTGATGGAATAGGTAACGAACTGGCCGTGCTTCTCCGCCTGGACCAGTCCCCCATCCTTCAGCTTATGCAGGTGCTGGGACAGAGCCGGACCGGTGATATTGGGCACGCTCTCCCCTAGTTCCCCTACCGTCTTGGGGCCGTCCAGCAGGTGGCACAGGATGAGCAGCCGGTTCTCATTGGCCATCTGGGCCATGAGTTCGGCGATGGTTTGGGCCTTTTCCCGCAGTCTCACGTCCATATGCTCACCTCCGGCAGCCGGAGCAGGAGGCGCAGCCCTCCGCCGGAGCCTTGCCTGAGCGCAGGGTGCAGAGCAGCTGGGTCATGGTGCCCATGGGGCAAAACACGCACCAGGTCCGGGGTTTAAACAGCACCATGACGATGAGGCCGATGAGGGTTGAGGTGAGCATGATGGAGTAAAACCCGAAAGCAAACTGAGCCACCCAGGGGGCAAAGAGAGTGCCGTGATAGGCCCAGTGCCAGGGCACCTGGAAGGTCCAGAACAGCTTGACGAACTCCCCGATGTCTTTGGCTCCCGCCCCTACCAGGTAGGTGGTAAAGAGCATCTGGAAGAACATGAGGAAGAAAAAGACGAGAAAGCCGTACCGAAATGCTTTGGTCCGCATCCACCGGGGAGTTGGCTTGTTCCGGGACAGCTTCAGCCGCCCACCCAGCAGGGACAGGAACTGGCCCCGGTCACAGTAGCGGTTGCAGTACAGCTTGCTGCCGCCGAAGATAGCGATGAGCAGGGGCAGACAGAAGAAGATCATGCCCAGCCAGGCGAAAAGAATGTTGAAGAACCCCAGTCCCAAATAGATGGGGGTGACGATCCACAGATAGTCGTACCAGTGCTTTTTCCTGTTCATGCGCCCACCTCCCGGTCCCGCAGTTCAATGGTGCCCGCCGGGCACTCCCTGGCGCACTTGCCGCAGCCCACGCACTTCTCCCGGTCCACCTGGGCGATGACCCCTCGCCAAATGGAGATGGCCGACAGGGGGCACACCTTTACACAGCAGCCGCAGGCCACGCAGTGCTTCCCCACAGCGGCATAACGCTTAGACGGCATAAATCGTCCTCCTAATAATTAAGTAATTAAGCAATTTCTAATATAACAGTTCTACAGCAGAAACGCAAGAGGAAAATCATATCCCGCTCTCTTCATAAAAAATGGCCGCCAAAAGGCGGCCATTTTCTTGGCTTATCGTTTCCGCGGAATGAGCAACAGTTGCCCTTCTGGAAGTTCCTCATCGTCCAAAGCATTGGCCTGCATGACATCTTGAGCGGTGGTACCGTAAGATTTTGCAATGTCCCACAGCCGTTCTCCCCCACTCACCATCCTCAGTACAATGGATGGTTGACCGGTATGATCTTTGGGCGCGTTTTCATCAAATGTGACGGCACTGACTGCTGCTGACTTACTGTTGGTGAGAGCCAGCCAGCCAAAACGAACCGGGAACCGTACTTCCACTCCGCTGGATGCTGGGGCGGCGTATACCGGCGCGGTGCAGTAACATCTGCAGGTACAATGGGCGCCCTCAGGCAGTTCCACGGGACAGGTCACCGGTATGTTACGGGTAACGGCAGTAATTTCCCCTGAATCGGTACGACAGAGTAAATTGACATTGACCGAGGCGGTCAGGGATACGCGCGTATCCTCCCGGCTTTGAGTAATGTCAGCGAAAGTAACATATGCATCCAATACATCCTGAGGCAATATCCCTGTTTCCAGAAGCTCCCGGACAGCAATCTCCCGCTCTCCCCGATCCGCAATACGGCTGAGCGTGAGGGATTTGACCTGTGTATCTAGATCATATACGGTGGAATACAGGTCGGTAAGCAGGACTAGATTCCGCTCCTCCCGCACCACCGCCTGGGCCAACAGCCCCATGGTTAGACTGATGGTACGTCCGTCATCGTCATCCAAAGCACACTCCAGGTCTGTCAGAATGAGGTGTACCTGACACATGGATTCCTCGCCGGCGCCAATTACCTCGATCAGTTGGGAGATCGGGAGGTCAAATTCTCCTGTACTCAGACCGCCGTCGGTGCAGCGATAAAGCACCTGGAGTTTTGCGTTCCCTTTGAAAATCAGTTTACTGCCAATGACTTTGGCTTCCCCGCATTCCAAAGACACCCGCCATTTTAACAGCGCCTCCGCCTCCGGGCGGCTCCCTGCCAGTGTGAGTTCATCACTGAATGTAAACGGCTTTTCCTGTACACATACTGTTACACAGGTCTCACAGGATTCATTGAGCTGTTCTATCCCCGCCTGCTCCGGCTCCAGTACAGCGGCGCAGGCCCAGTCTGTTTCTGGAGCAAAAACCTGGATGTCCACCACCAGGTCTGCACGAACCAGTACCTTACGGGGATTCACCAGCCTGGCGTCTGCTCCACGCAGTCTGGGCTCCGCCACAATGCGGCAGTTTGGGCTGATATCAGCGGAATCGGCAGTGCAGGTAAAGGGAAGATCCACCTCCAGCCGCCGCAGACCCACCTCGCCGTCCGGCTGGCAAAGTAACAGGGCATGGATGGTGCCGGACAGTTCCACTCGGCCTTCCACAGCTTCCTTCCGGTGGAGGCAGACCACACCTTCCGTATCACAGATACCCAGCAAGTCCGGACAGGCGTCCGGAACAATGCTCTCCATGGTCTCTTCCTGGGCCACGGCGGTACCCAGCACCGCGGTAAACCCGTCCAGCGGGGTCCGTTCCAATTCCAGTTCCATAGCGTTCCACTCCTTGTACGGGCCATTGCCCAGACTGATTGCTGCTAGGGCAATATATGTACAAGG
>NZ_CALWOJ010000134.1 GCF_944383115.1 uncultured Flavonifractor sp.
TCCAGTTCCATAGCGTTCCACTCCTTGTACGGGCCATTGCCCAGACTGATTGCTGCTAGGGCAATATATGTACAAGGAGCGGATTGTATGACCCGGTTTTAAGTTTCCGATCCGGTTTTTTTAATTCCAAATACCAGCCTCAGCAGGCTGCTGAGGGCTTTGGGGGACTTCACTACAACGATCTTCATAACCTTATGCCTCCCTGTCAAGCCAATATCGTTTGAGCCAGCCAAAGCCCCGGCGGCCCAGCCAGGCCCCGGCCACAAAGACCGCCAAAGTGCCTGGACGGAATAGCAGAACTGCGCCAGCACCACATAACGCCGCCGCAGCCAGAGCTTTCTTGCCCTCCAGCGTCAAAACAGCCGCCTCCCTTCACTGGTTCTGCCCCAGTATACGCGGAAAGCGGCTGTTGTGTTCACTTGAATGAAGATCTTTCTCCGAAACTGCCCTGGTTTTCCCGTTGACTGCGGATCAGCAGAACAGCGCCATCCTCAACGGTGATCTCCATCACCGGGGCAGAAGGCTCATTGCTGACAGTCAGGGTGTCCCCCCGGGTGATGACCGCTCCCTCCAGGGGGTACTTGACGCCCTGCAAGGTAACTCCCTTTACAAGTTTGTCCAAGGGGATGACGGACAAATAGTGGTAGTGGGGTACATCGGCCAGGGTGAGGGTGCCGTTTTCCAGAAAGCGCACCTCATTGTCGCGGTCGGCCATGACGGCATTCCCGCCCCGCCGGGCGATCCACTCCAGCAGCACCAGATTGGAGGCGGTGTGGTCCAGCCGCCCGCCAGTGCAGCCGCACAGCAGCAGCTCCCGGCACCCCTGCTCCAGGGCCCAGTGGGCCGCCGCCTGCAGGTCGGTAAAGTCCTTCTCCACCGGCAGGGTGGTGCAGGGCATGTCTCCGGCGGGACGTCCGCCGGAGTCCCAGTCCCCAATCAGGTAGTCCGGGCATAGCCCGGCGGCCAGGGCCGCGTTCAGCCCGCCGTCGGCACAGATCACCGTCCAGTCCTTCTCCCCCAGATAATCCTTCAGAAAAGCCAGGTCGGCGCAGGGGGCTGCGCCGACGATGAGGGCATATTGGCTTACTTTCTCTGCCATTCCGGCACTTCCTTTGCCTGCTCATACAACCGTACATAACTCTGGTGGCGGCTTGCCTGGATCTCGCCCGCCTTCACTGCCGCAAGAACTGCACAGCCTTTTTCCTTTACATGTGCGCACCCGGTAAACCGACACTGATCCAGATAAGGGGCAAATTCCCGGAAGGTGTATTGCAGCTCCTCCGGTGGCCGCAGCTCCATTTCTTCTGTATCAAAGGAGGAGAAGCCGGGGGTGTCGGCCACAATAGCCCCGTTGTCCAGCCGGAACAGCTCCACATGGCGGGTGGTGTGCCTGCCCCGGCCCAGCTTGTCGGACACCTCCCCCACCCGGATGTGAAAGCCGGGCTGGAGGGCATTGAGGATGGAGGACTTGCCCACGCCGGAATTTCCTGTAAAGGCAGAAACCTTTCCCGCTATTGCAGCAGAAAGGGCGTCCATCCCCTCCCCTGTCTCGGCGCTTACCCGCAGGGTGGTGAAGCCAGCCTTGGTGTAGGTTTCATACAGGCTGTCCGCCCCGTCCAGGTCGCACTTGTTGAGGACGATGATGCTCTCACAGTCCCGCCCTTCGGCGATGGACACCACCCGGTCAATGAGGAAGGGATCCGTGACCGGAATGGCCCCGGAGGCCACCACCACCAACTGGTCGATGTTGGCCACCGCAGGCCGCTGGAACTCATTTTTTCGGGGCAGAATGGCGTCCAGGATGCCGCTCTCCCCCTCCAGGCGGGTAAACTCCACCCGGTCCCCCACCAGAGGGCTCACCTTCTGGTGGCGGAATTTGCCGCGGCCCCGGCAGGCGGTAAGCCTGCCGGAGCCGTCGTCCACATAATAGAAGCCGCTGAGGGCCTTTAAAATGATCCCTTCCATATCAACCGAAGTTATAGGCCTTGGTGGAACTCAGCTCCCCGTCAAGGTAAACGCTCACCATTTGCTCTCCACTGCCCTTCAGGGTGACTACCACCAGTTGCTGAACGGTAGGCAGGGTGTCACGATACTGTTCCTGACCGTCCACAGTGACCACTACCAGCACACTCTCCCGGTCCTGAGGCAGGTTGACATTAATGGTAAGGGACTTGAGTTGGCCGCTGGGCGACTGGCTGGGTTGATCGGTAGGCGGAGTGGACTGCCCGGGAGACGGAGTAGGTTCGGTTGAGGGCTGGCTTGAGGGATCCGGGCCCTTGCTCACACGGAAGGAAATGGTTTGCCCCTTCTCAACCTTGGTGGTGGGATCAATGCTTTGCCAGCAAATTTTACCGGCCTCCACGCTGTCGTCATACACTTCTTCCATGGAGGTCACTGTCAGGCCCATCTTCTCGGCATCATCCTTGGCTTTCTGCGCATCCATATCAATGAAGGAGATCACCGTAACAGGTTCTTCGTCCGGGCCGGTACTTACCACCAGAATGATTTTGTCCACTCCTTCCAGACTGGTATGGGCGGAGGGTTCTGTCCGAATGATATATTCTTTCGTTACCTCTTCCGAGGTCTCTTCCTGAATTGTCAGATTTCCGCGCTCTTCGCTAAAGCCCAACTTATCCAACTCGCTTAATGCGATCTGTTTGTTTCGGTTCACAACATCCGGCATCACATTGTCCGGGTCGGTATCTGCACCGCTACCGTTGCTGATATCTACTGTTATAGTGGCACCAGCGGAAGCATTTCGACCACTTTCCGGATTTTGCGAGACAATCTGGCCGGACGGCAGGTTGCTGTCTACTGTGTTCCCTTCAACAATTTGGAAGCCGGCCTCCACCACGTCGGAGTGCTGTTTGGCCTCCTCCACGGTCATTCCAATGAGCTTGGGCACATTATACTGGGTGGAACTGCCGCCGCCCAGGCCATTGAAGAAGGAGAACCACAGGAACACACCCATGCCCACCAGGAACAGAGCCACCGCACCGATGGCAAGGAAGATAGGCAACCGGCTGCCGGCGCCCCGCACTTCCTCATAGTCCTCTTCATAGCGTGGTTGCCGTTTCCGGGCACGCGGATCCTCTTCACGCCGCGGCGATCTGGATCGCGTCCACTCATCTTCCTCGTAGCGGGGCGGATGGGCGGGCTGCGGACGCACATTGCTGGGCGTGTTGGCACCAATCACCTGGGTGGGTTCATCCCCCTCGGAGATCAGCAGATCTGCCGGCGTGTAGTCAAAGTTGATGGATGGATTTTTACGGAACTCCTCCAGGTCGGCCAGCATGGCATCGGCGGAGATATACCGCTGGTTCACGTCGGAGGCCATGGCTTTCATGGTGATAGCCTCCAGGGCCTCGGGGATCTCGGGATCGATCTCCCTGGGGGAAAGCGGAATGGAATTGATGTGCTGGATGGCCACCGCCACTGGGGAGTCCCCCTCGTAAGGCAGGCGGCCGGTGATCATCTCATAGAGTACCACGCCGGCGGAGTAGATATCACTCCTGGCGTCGATATGGCTGCCTCTGGCCTGTTCGGGAGAGATATAGTGGACGGAACCCAGGGCTTCCTGGGTCAGGGTGGCCTGAGCAGAGGAGGTAAGCCGGGCGATACCGAAGTCGGCCACTTTCAAGCTGCCGTCCCGCAGCACCATCACGTTGTGGGGTTTGATATCCCGGTGGATAATCCCCCGGCTATGGGCGTGGGACAGGGCCTTCATGATCTGAGTAATGAAATGGAGGGCCTCCCGCCAGGCCAGCTTGCCCCCCTTCTTCTGCATATACTGCTTCAGTGTGATGCCATCCAGTAGCTCCATGACGATATAGTCTAACTCCGGGGTGTGGGACACGTCGTATACCGCCATGATATTGGGGTGGGACAGCATGGCAACGGCCTGGGACTCGTCATGAAAGCGGCGTCGGAACTCTGCGTCCTTGGCCAGTTCCTCCTTCAGGATCTTGATGGCCACCAGTCGGTTCAGCCGGTGATCCCGGCCCTTGTACACCACGGCCATGCCGCCGATGCCGATGCGCTCCAGGATTTCATATCGGTTGTC
>NZ_CALWOJ010000135.1 GCF_944383115.1 uncultured Flavonifractor sp.
CGCTCGGCCAGGGAGGTCTTTTCCTGGATGGTCTCGCTGGCGTCCACCTCGTCCCCCGCCCGGTCGGAGAAGGTCTGCCGCACCAGATGGCGGCGGTTGGAGGTGGCGTAGATGGCCACGTTGGCCGGGCGGCGCTCCAGACCGCCCTCCAAAATGGTTTTCATGACGGAATAGGTGGTGTCGTCCTGATCGAAGGCCAGATCGTCAATGAACAGGATGAACTTGAGGCGGCGGCCCCCCAGCTTGCGGATGAGCCGAGGCAGTTCAGCCAGCCCCTCCTTCTGTACCTCGATGAGCCGCAGATCGTCAAAGCCGGGCAGGGAGAGCAGACTCTTCACCGTGGCCGACTTGCCGGTGCCGCTCTCTCCGAAGAGCAGCACGTTGTTCACCGGATGCCCCTTCAACAGGGCCCGGGTGTTGGCGATCACCTGGTCCCGCTGCAATTCATAGCCCAGCATCTCATCGGGGCCGGGACAGTCCGGTTCCTCCACCGGGAAGAGCTGCCCGTCCTCCCACAGGAAGGCCCGGCTGCGGGCGAAGAGCCCGGAACCGTGGGCGCGGTAGAACTGGGTGAGTCCCTCAAAGGTGAAGGGACAGCCGGCGGGCCAGCGGGGCAGGCCCTCCAGCACCGGCAGCAGGGCGGGATCGGCCTTGCGGGCCAGGGCGGAGATCAGCTGCCCGCAGTCCAGTTCACACAACTGGGTGAAGATTGCCACGTCCCGGCGGGCGGCCTCCTCCAGGGCGGGATCGGAACCGCCCTCCTCGGCCAGCCGGGCGTAGGGGGACTCGGTATAGCGCAGCTGGTCGTACAGCCAGTCCCCCAGGCCGGGATACCGGCCCTCCCGCAGGGTATAGAAGAGGCTGGCGTAGGCCTCCGCTGCTCCGGCGGCATCGCCGGAGGCCAGCTTGTCCAGCAGAGTGCGCACCAGATCCAGCTCGCGAGTGTCCAGAATATGTCGGTAAGCGGCCACGCCTCCCAGAGCGAAGCGCAGGGTCTCCATGGTCATCCAGGTCTCCTCCTTATCCGTAGCTCCATTTTATGCGAAGGGGGGCGGGATGTCAATGCAAAGGCTTGACTTGCGAGCCGGTTTTCCGTATGCTTGAGGAAACGAGCATAGAGAAAGGAAGTCTTGTTTATGCTGTTACAGGAGCAGCGGGAGCAGGTGGTGGAGTACGGCAAGCGCCTGGTGACCACCGGCCTCACCGACGGAACCTTCGGCAATCTCAGTATATTTGACCGGGAGAGCGGCCTCATGGCCATCAGCCCCTCCGGCATGGACTATTTCGCCACCACCCCGGAGGATGTGGTGGTGGCCGATCTGGAGGGCAGGGTGGTGGAGGGCAAACGCAAGCCCTCCAGCGAGCTGGACCTCCACCGGCTGTTTTATCAGCGGAGGGAGGATGTGAACGGGGTGGTCCATACCCACTCCACCTTTGCCACGGTGCTGTCCTGCCTGCGCTGGAGCATTGAGCCGGTCCACTATCTGGTGGCCTATTCCGGGCGGCAGGTACCCTGTATCCCCTACTACCCCTTCGGCTCTCTGGAGCTGGCCGAGGCAGCCTGGGAGGGGATGAAGGAGGAATACAACGCCTGCCTGCTGGGCAACCACGGCCTGCTGGCGGTGGGAGGCAGCCTGTCCTTCGCCTTTGACGTGGCCCAGCAGCTGGAGTTTCTGGCCAAGGTGTACTACTACACCAAAATGGCCGGCGGCGGGGTCAATCTGACGCCGGAGGAGCTGGAGGCGGTGCTGGGCAAGTTCCGCAACTATCGCCAGGCGTAAGGGAGAAGCCTTGCATTTTGCCTGGGTTGAGCGTAAAATCTGAACTGGAATCCATTCTATATATAGTAAGTAGTAGGGGAGGCGAAACAATGGACCGGGAAGAAGCCTTTGAATTTCTGGATCGTACCGCCCGGGGGATCGCGGAGATGTTCGGGTCCACCTGCGAGACCCTGGTCCACGATATGGGGGACCCCAGCCATCCCATTTTGTCCATCTACAACGGCCATGTTTCCGGGCGGACGGTGGGTTCTACCATGGACATCCTGGGCACCGCCAAGGAGCTGGACCAGGACGCTCTGGTCACCGATTTCGTCAACCTCTACGCCACCACCCCCTCGGGCCAGCAGATCAAGAGCAGTACCTTCCACCTCATTGGGGAGGACTTTAACCTGGCCCTGGGCATCAACTTTGACTACAGCTCTCTGGTATACGCCAACCGCATCCTGGTGGATCTGATGAGCGCCGAGGCCGACCTGCAAAGCGCCATGTGGCACGGCGGGGAGGGCCAGCTCACCCAGATCTTTGAGGAGTGTCTGGCGGCGGTGGGCAAGCCGGTGAACGTGCTGACCAAGCGGGACCGGATGAAGGTCATCGCTCTGCTGGACCAGAAAAACGCCTTTTCCTTCCGCAAGTCGGTGCCCTTTGTGGCCAAGCGGCTCCAGGTGTCCCGGTACACGGTGTACAAGTACCTGGGGGAACTGACCGGCGCCGCCGGCGGAGAAGAAGAACCCAAGGAGGAATGATTCCCATGTATCAGGAACAAATCAACGCCTATTTTGACGATCCGGCCCGCCGGCAGCAGCTGGTGGAGATGATCTCCCGGCTGGTGCGCATCCGCAGTGTCCGGGAGGAGGCCCAGCCCGGCATGCCCTTCGGCCCCGGCCCCGCCGCCGCCCTGGCGGAGGGCCTGCGCCTGGCGGAGGAGCTGGGCTTTGCCACCAAGAACTACGACAACTATGTGGGCGCGGTGGATATGAACGACCTGGAGACCCAGCTGCACATCCTCTGCCACCTGGATGTGGTGGGGGAGGGCACCGGCTGGACGGTGACGGAGCCCTATGAGCCCATCGAAGTGGACGGGATGCTGTACGGCCGGGGTACCGACGACGACAAAGGCCCCGCTGTGGCCGCGCTGCTGGCCATGCAGGCTGTCCGGGACCTGGGTGTACCGCTGAAGAAGAATGTCCGGCTGCTGCTGGGCACCGACGAGGAGAGCGGCTCGGGGGACATTGCCTATTATTATAGTAAGGAACCCTACGCCCCCTGTACCTTCTCCCCAGACGGGGAGTTCCCCGTCATCAACCTGGAGAAGGGCAGCTACAAGCCGGTATTCACCAAGACCTGGGCGGCGGAGAGCGCCACCCCCCGGGTGAAGGAGTTCCACGGCGGATTCCGCATCAACGTGCTGCCTCCCGAGGCGGAGTGCCTGGTGGCCGGCCTGTCCGCCGAAGCGGCTCAGCCCTACTGCGACAAGGCGGCCGCTGAGACCGGCGTCACCTATGTGCTTACCCAGCGGGGGGACGACCTGCACATCCTGTGCAAGGGCAAGGGGGCCCACGCCTCCACCCCGGAAGAGGGGGTCAACGCCATCACCGGCCTGATCCATCTGCTGTGCATGCTGCCCCTGGCCAAGGTGGGTTCCACCGCTGCCCTCCATGCCCTGAACGCCCTCTTCCCCCACGGTGACAGCGCCGGCAAGGCCCTGGGCATCGCCCAGGCGGACGAGATGTCCGGCCCTCTGACCCTGGCCTTCTCCCTGCTGGAGCTGAACGACACCGGCCTGTCCGGCCAGTTTGACAGCCGGGTGCCGGTGTGTGCCAATGAGGATAACTGCAAGGCCATGGCCGAGGCAGCCTTCACCAAGTTCGGCTTTGCCGCCGAGGGCGGAATGCAGGAGCCCCACTATACCCCCGCCGATACCCCCCTGGTCAGCACCCTGCTCAAGTGCTATGAGCAGTACAGCGGCCGGAAGGGAGAATGCCTGGCCATCGGCGGCGGCACTTACGTCCACGATATCCCTGGCGGCGTGGCCTTCGGCTGCGCCATGCCCGGTTTCAACGGCAACATGCACGGCGCCGACGAGCATACCTGCATTGCCGATCAGCTCACCGCCGCCAAGATCTTTACCCAGGCCATTATCGACCTGTGTATCTAAAAAACAGACGAAAAAGGACCTGTTGCAGTGTCTGCAACAGGTCCTTTGTTGTTGGTGGTACCAAAGTCAACCCCCGGCTATGCCGGGGGTAAAAAATAGCTTATAGCGAGGAGGAAAGTAGAAAAG
>NZ_CALWOJ010000136.1 GCF_944383115.1 uncultured Flavonifractor sp.
TCCTTGGAGCGGTTGATGTAGGACACGAACTCCCGGATGCCGCCGGCGTAGTGCATGGTGTCCCTCTGCTCCCTGCCGGGGCGGTTGTCGATGGTGTGGATTTTCAGCCCGGCGTTGAGGAAGGCCTCCTCCCGCATGCGGGTGTGGAGGGTCTCATAGTTGTACTCGGTGATCTCAAACATCTCGGGGTCGGGCTTGAACACCACCTCGGTGCCGTGGCGATCGGTGTCACCCACCACCTGCATGGGCTGGGTCACCTTGCCCCGGGAGAACTTCATCTCGTAGATTTTGCCCTCCTTGTGGACCCGAACCTCCAGCCACTCGCTGAGGGCGTTGACCACGCTGGCGCCCACGCCGTGGAGGCCGCCGGACACCTTGTAGCCGCCGCCGCCGAACTTGCCGCCGGCGTGGAGGATGGTGAACACCACCTCCAGGGCGGGCAGGCCGGTCTGGGGCTGGATGTCCACGGGGATACCGCGGCCGTTGTCCACTACAGTGATGATGTCGCCCTCCCCGATGGAGACGGTGATCTCATCACAGTAGCCTGCCAGGGCCTCGTCGATGGAGTTGTCCACAATCTCGTACACCAAATGGTGCAGGCCAGACTCGCTGGTGGAGCCGATATACATGCCGGGGCGCTTGCGGACGGCCTCCAGGCCTTCCAGCACCTGGATCTCCGAGCCGCCGTACTCATGCTCCACCTGGGTGGCGCTCACTTCCAATTCTAACTCGTCAGACATAATAACCTCCGCTTGATTTACCATAGGTTGGGTATGACTCTTTGGCAGCCGCCACACCACAAACTTTTTTATTCAAAGCTGTTGTTCTCCGCCCGGCGCAGCAGGGTGGCGGCGGAGAGCTGGGACAGATAGACCACCGGCGGTTCCTCTCCCCTGCTGCACAGCAGGAAGGACCGGGGCAGATCGTCGGACACATTGATCAGACGCCCCTCCTTCTCCGCCCGCTCCAGAAAAGAGCGGGTCAAGCGGGAAGAGCTGGTATTATCCAGGTCAAACAGCCCTACCACATCCCGGAAGGGCACCACCACGTTCTGACCGATGTGGAGATACATCACTTGTCCTCCTTCTTGTCCCGGATGATCCTGGGCCTCCACAGCCACCGATACAGCTTCCAGCCCAGAAAGAGCCCCACAAAGAAGCCCAGGGCGGGCAGGCCGGGGATAAAGAGCAACTGGGTCACCGGCGAATTATCCGATTCCCACAGGTTGAGCCGGTGGACCACAATGGCCGCCGTCACCAGAGCGGCAGCCACCGGTGGGATGAGTTTCCACAGTTTGCTCCCCTTCCGGGTAAACTGGCACACCAGAAATTCCAGCAGGAAGCCCCCCGCCAGGGGGACAAGGGCAAGGATCAAAAGTATCATAGTGTTCTCCTGAAAGTTATCCATATAAGGGGCCGGTTTTGTGGAAAACCGACCGGGCCGGGTCACTACTCCACCAGAGCGCCGTTGTGGATGTGGAAGGTCTTGCCCTCCCCCAGCCTGCCGGGGTCCATGGGCTCGCAGCAGGTAATAAAAACCTGTCCTCCCGTGATCCGTTTCAAAACAAACTCCTGCCGCCGCTGATCCAGCTCGCTGAGTACGTCGTCCAGCAGCAGCACCGGCCACTCCCCCGTCTCCTGGAAGAAGATTTCCCGGGAAGCCAGCTTGAGGGACAGGGCCGCCGTCCGGGTCTGGCCCTGGGAGGCGAAGGTCTTGGCGCTCACCCCGTCCAGTTCCACGATCAAGTCGTCCTTGTGGGGCCCCGACAGACACTGCCGGGCCTCCAGCTCCGCCTTCCGGTGGGACTCCTGGTGCCGGAGCAGCCCCTCCAGCAGAGTGCGGGTGGGAGCCAGAGGATCGTCGATGGTACTCACCGTCTGATAGCCCAGCCCCAGCTCCTCCCGTCCCCCGGAGAAATCCCGGTGGATGGGGGGCGTCACCTCCTGCAGCCGCTTGATGAAGTAGGCCCGGTAGTGGATAATCACCGCGCCGGTCTGGGCCATGCGCAGGTTGAACTCGTCCAGGGTGTCCAGCAGAGAGGGATGCTCCTCCCAGTCCCGGAGTATCCGGGTCTTGTGTTCGTACAGCCGCCGGTACTCTGCAAGGGCCTCGGCATACCGGGGCCGCAGCTGGCAGATGCAGCTATCCAGAAACTTCCGGCGCACCGCCGCCCCCTCCCGGATAAGCCACAGGTCCTCCGGGCAGAACAGCACCGTATTCAGCACCCCCGCCAGTTCCCCAGCGGTCTTTAATTTCACCCCGTTGGAGAGGAGCTGCCGCCTGGCCCCCCGGGCCAGCCGGGCCTCCAGGGTGAAGTCCCGCCCCCGGGAAAAGACCTCCGCCTTCACAAAGGCGTGATCCACCCCCATCTGGATCAGTTCCCTGTCGTATCTGGCCCGATGGGAGGAGGCGGTGGACAGATAGGCGATGCCCTCCAGCAGATTGGTCTTGCCCTGGGCGTTTTCTCCCCAGATCACATTCACATTGGGGGAAAAAGACCCCTCAAAGTGGAGGTAATTGCGGAAAAAATCCAGGGCGGCGGAGCGTACGATCATAACACTTCCACACAGAGGTCGTCCAAAGTGACCTTGTCGCCGGGGCGCAGCTTTTTACCGCGCATGGTGCAGACCTCCCCGTTGACCTTCACCTCGCCGGCCTGGATGCGCTCCTTGGCCTCCCCGCCGGTCTCGGTCAGACCTTCAAATTTCAGCAGGGACTCCAGCTTAATAAATTCCGTATTGATTTGGGACTGGATGGTTTTCATACCGCCCCTCCTTCCCCAACCCTGTGGAGAGACTCCATCAGCTCCCACAGTTCAGGCAAAGCTTTTTTCAGTGCTACCGGCCGGGCCTTGGCCCGGTCGTAAAAGAAGTGGCCGGAGGTCCCCTCCGCCCGCAGTTCCCCGGTGTCGGCATTGACCATCTTGTAACTCAGCCGCATTTTGGCGGGGGACAGGGACTCCACCGCCATGTGGATGGCCACCGTCTCTCCGAACCGGGTCATGGAGCGGTACTGGCAGCTCACATCGGTGACGGCAAAGTCGATGCCCGCGTCCACGGCCCTGTGGTAGCTCCAGCCGATCTGGTCCATAAAGTCGGTGCGGGCCTCCTCCATCCATAGGATATAATTACCGTGGTGGACGATGCTCATGCCGTCGGTCTCATAAAATTGAACCTTGTGCAGGTAAGGATGCAGTTCCAAAGGTATTTTTCCTCACTTTCTGAGGGATTACGGGCGACCGCAAGGGTCGCCCCTACTGGTTCTGTCTTACTTACTCTCCGGCCTTCAGGCGGACGGGCAGAACCATATACAGGAAATTCTCCTCCCCCTCGGTGGGCAGGATGACGCAGGGGGACACGCTGGTGGACAGCTCCAGCCGCACCTTGTCGGCGGGGGCGGCCTTCAGGGCGTCCATCAGGTACTTGTTGTTGAAGCCGATCTCCAGCCCCTTGCCGTCGCCGGAGACGGGGCACTGGTCGTAGGCGTCGCCGATGGCGGTCTTGGTGGAGATCTTCATCAGCCCGTCCTCAAAGACGCAGCGCAGGGGGCATTTCAGCTTTTCGGTAATGATGAGGGAGACGCGCTCGATGGAGGACAGCAGAGCCCGGGTGTCTCCCTCCAGACAGATGTCGTTGCTGCGGGGGATGGCCTGACGGTAGGCCAGAAATTCCCCTTCCAGCCGCCGGGTGACCAGCATGGTGGAGCCGGCCTTGAACATGACGTGGCGGGAACCCTGGGTCACCGACACCGGCTCGTCACAGTCGGTGCAGATCTTCTCCACCTCGGACAGGGCGGAACCGGGTACCACAAAGGAAAATTGGGGCGCGCCGTCCTTCTGGTCAATGGCCTCATGGCGGAGGGCCAGCCGGAAGCCGTCCACCGACACCACCGTAAGGCCGTTTTCGTCAGCCTCAAAGAGGGAACCGGTGTGGACCGGCCTGCTCTCGTTGTCGCTGACGGCAAAAATGGTCTGGGCGATCATGGCCTTCAGTCTGGACTGGGGCAGGGTGAGGGA
>NZ_CALWOJ010000137.1 GCF_944383115.1 uncultured Flavonifractor sp.
CCCCTTAAGGGGCTTCGTCCGTATCAGGCCCTTATAGGGCCTACTCAAGCCTCCGGCTTAGCCGGAGGTTTTGACTGGTAGTTCCAGAACAAAAGCCGGCGAAGCATTGCAGTGCAATGCTTCGCCGGCTTTGTTAACTCACTCCCACTCGATGGTGCCCGTGGGCTTCGGCGTCAGGTCGTAGAGTACACGGTTGACGCCCGGCACCTCATGGGTGATCCGGTGGGTGATGTGCTGCAGCAGGGCAAAGGGTATGTCCTCCACGGTGGCGGTCATGGCGTCCACCGTATTCACCGCACGGATGATGACAGGCCACTCGTCGGCCCGCTTGCCGTCCCGGACGCCCACGCTCCTGATATCGGGGATAGCGGTAAAGTACTGCCACACCTTGCCCTCCAGGCCGTTCTTGGCAAACTCCTCCCGCAGGATGGCGTCCGACTCCCGCACCGCCTCCAGACGGTCCCGGGTAATGGCTCCCAGGCAGCGCACTCCCAGGCCGGGGCCGGGGAAGGGCTGGCGGTAGACCATATTATCGGGCAGGCCCAGGGCCTTGCCGCAGGCACGCACCTCATCCTTGAAGAGCATCTTCAGAGGCTCCACCAACTCAAAGTCCAGATCCTCCGGCAGGCCTCCCACGTTGTGGTGGCTCTTGACTGCCTTCACCGTCTTGGTGCCCGACTCGATGATATCGGGGTAAATGGTGCCCTGGCCCAGGAAGGAGATGCCCTCCAGCTTCCGGGCCTCCTCCTCAAAGACACGGATAAACTCACCGCCAATGATCTTACGCTTCTGCTCCGGGTCAGCCACCCCGGCCAGCTTGTCCAGGAACCGATCCACCGCGTCCACATAGATCAGGTTGGCGTCCATCTCATGGCGGAACACCTGGATCACCTGCTCCGGCTCGCCCTTACGGAGCAGGCCGTGGTTGACGTGGACGCAGGTGAGCTGCTTGCCGATGGCCTTGATGAGCAGGGCGGCCACCACCGAGGAGTCCACGCCGCCGGACAGAGCCAGCAGCACCTTCTTATCCCCCACCTGCCTGCGGATCAATTCGATCTGGTCGGCGATGAAGTTGTCCATATTCCAGTTGGCCTCGGCGCCGCACACGCCGAAGATAAAGTTGGACAGGGCCTGCTTCCGGGCCTCGTCGTCCTCCGGCCAGGGGGCGTCCCCCTTATGGTCGGCCATCAGCACCGGCAGCTCACAGTTATAGATCTCCTTGGAGACGTCAATCTCCACGCCGTCCACCACCCGGTTGGGACCGCCGTTGAGAATGATGCCCTTCACATTGGGCAAAGCTTGAATCTCTGCCAAAGTGATGTCGTGGGGGTGGATCTCGCTGTAAACGCCCAGTGCCCGTACCTCACGGGCAATTTTGGCGTTCTCCTTGCTGCCCAGATCCAGGATCAGAATCATATCCTGCTTCATTGCAGTACCTCCCTGTTCTATGCGCGGCCGGCGGCGGCGCTTTTCGTCATTATATCACATTTGCAGCGCGTTGAAAACCGATTACCGCCGTTTGGCCAGCTCTTTCCACACCGCCTGGGCAATGACTTCCTGTCCCTCCGGCGACCGGAGGACCTCCAGCACCATGGCCTTAAACTGATCCTTGGCCTGTTTGCTGGAGAAGAGGGCATCCAACATGGTGGCTCCCCCGCCGCTGGAGGCCGGCTCCACCTTGGGCCGCTTGACCGGCGCGGGGCGATATACCGGCTCCTCTTCGGCAGCAGACAGGCTGCCGCTCATCCAGTCCTCCTGGCGGGTGCGGTCCCCGCTCTCCCCCCGCAGGTAGAACAGCGACACGCCGAAATAGGCCGCCATCTTCTCCTGCTGGTCTTTGGTGGGGGTGGCCCGGCCTGTCTCAAACTTTTCAATAGCGTTTTTGGGAAAGCCTAAGACTGACGCCAGGGCGGGGCGGGACAGGCCTGCCTCGTCCCGCAGGGCCTCGATCCGCTGTGCCATCGTAACCATGTTCATCTCTCCTTTTTCCAATATGCAAAACGAAAGGGGCCATCCGGCCCCTTTCGTCTGTGTGTGATTTACCGCTGTCCCTTGTCGTAGGGGATACCCTCCGCCTTGGGCGCTCTGGACTTCTTGGAGGTGAAGGCCAGCACGATCAGGGTGATCAGGTAGGGCAGCATCCGGTACAAATGGGGGCTGACACCGATCTCCGCCAGCATAAACACACCGTCACCGTTGATATCGATGCTGGTGTAAGAGGCGGCGATACATTTGAACAAGCCGAACAGCAGGGCTGCACCGGCGATGTTCAGGGGCTTCCAGTTACCGAAGATCATAACCGCCAGGGCCAGGAAGCCGAAGCCTGCCACCTCGCCGGTGGAGGCGCAGTTGGCGGTGGTAAGGGCATACACAAAGCCGCCCATACCGGCCAGGGCACCGGAGATGGTGGTACCGGCATAGCGCATCTTGTACACATTGATGCCCAGAGAGTCGGCAGCCTGGGGATTTTCACCGCAGGAACGCAGCCGCAGACCGAAGCGGGTCTTGTAGAGCAGAATGGACAGGATGACAAACAGGATAATGCAGATATAAGTGGCCAGATAGGTCTTATCAATGAAGGTGGAACCGAAGAATCCCATCTCATCGCTGCGTCCATACCCGAAGAAGCTCTTTTTGATCATGAAGTAGCTGGCCGCGTCGCCCTGCGCCATCTGCAGGGTGTTCTGATTGGCCACGATGCGGATGAAGAAGAGTACCAGGGCAGGCGCCAGCAGGTTCAGTGCGGTACCGCCGATGGTCTGGTCAGCCTTCAGGTTCACCGAGGCGAAGGAGAGCAGCAGGGAGAAAATGGCGCCCAGCACCGCGGCAACTACCATAGCCAGGATCATAAAGCCCTGGAGGGCTACCCAGTCACCGGCAGCCTTGGCATCTACATAGAAGCCAGCTTGCTGCATCAACCGCACAAACAGTACGCCTGCAAAGGCGCCGAAGATCATGATACCTTCAAGGGCCAGGTTGATGATACCGCTGCGCTCGGCGAACACGCCGGCCAGTGCCACGATCATCAGCGGCACGGCATAGATCAAAGTCTGCTGAATGAGGAACGTCATGCTTCACCGCCTCCTTCCTCCACAGCGGCGCTGTCCGGGGGCGTGTCCGGCGGCGTATCTGGCGGTGTATCCGCCGGAAGCGGCTGTGTGCTTGCGTCCACCGTCTGCACCTTGGCATTCTTACGCTTCTTATGGCCGCTGATGAGCATCCGGATCACCAGAGAGAAAGCGCTGAGGTAGACGATGATGGCAATGATTACATCGGTGATATACTCGTTGTAGGCGGTCAGGTTGGTCAGCTGCAGGCCCACAATATCCAGCATGGACATGAAGCAGCCGGCAAAAATGACGCCGATGGGATGGCTGGCCGCCAGCAGGGCCACGGGGATACCGTTAAAGCCGGTGGCGGGCAGCGTCTGGTAAGCAGAGGTCCAGTAGAACTCGGTGTTGCCGGACAGGTAGTACAGGGAGGCGGCAGCACCGGACAGGGCACCGGCAATGGCCATAGACAGCACGATATTGCGCTTGTCCGCGATACCCGCATACCGGGCGGCATGGCGGTTGGCACCGCAGGCCTTCAGCTGATAGCCCAGGGTGGTCTTGGTCATAAGGATAAAGATCAGGATGGCAATGATGATCGCCACCACAATACCGCCGTTGACCTGAGAGCCGGGGAAAATCTTGTCCAGCCCCAGCTTGGCGGTCTGCACACCGTTAAACGAAGTCTTATAGATATAGGCGGTCTTGGTGTTCTCCACATGGTTCTGGAGGTTGGCAAACAGGCTGCCGTTATCAAACAGCCAGGTTACCAGGTTGGCGGCGATCCAGTTGGTCATGATACAGGCCAGCACCTCATTGATGTTGAGGAAGGCCTTGACCAGGCCGGGGATACAACCCCAGATGGCGCC
>NZ_CALWOJ010000138.1 GCF_944383115.1 uncultured Flavonifractor sp.
CCCCTTAAGGGGCTTCGTCCGTATCAGGCCCTTATAGGGCCTACTCAAGCCTCCGGCTTAGCCGGAGGTTTTGACTTTATGGATCGACACCGACGGCCTCGACGGGTTCTTTCCGCACCTGGGTCAGGTAACGATATATGGTGGCCTGGGAACACTGTAAAGCATCCGAGACCTCTTTGACCGCGCCTTTGAGTAAAAAGATCCCCTGGGGCTCCAGCGCCGCGATAATACTCATCCGCTCTTCGGAGGTGAGATGGTCGGCGCTCATCCCCATGCGGCTGAGTTCCCGGGCGACTGCGTCCCCGGTGACGCCGTGGATGGAGTTGTGGAATCGTTCGGCAGAGGAGAGGTGCATATCCCCGGTGCGGTCGGTGTCAAACTGGAAGCTGGTCTCCACAAAGTTGTCGGGGTGGCAGAGCTGTAAGATCATCTGGCTGGCGGCCTGATAGCGGCTGTCGTCAAAATTGATGCACAGCATACCCACCAGCCGCCCGCCATCCTTTATAAAAAAGGTGGAGGAGCGCAGTGCCTTTCCCGAAGCGGACAGGCCGGGATAGTGGAGCAGGTAATCAGTCTCCTCGTAGCTGCCGTCCTTCAGAACCTTCAGTCCCACATTGGTCAGCGGGGCGCCCACTTCCCGGCCGCTGATGTGATTGTTTGCAATGGCGATAATGGAGCAGTTGTGATCCGTCAGATCATGAAGGGCAACTTCATAATCCGGGCCCAGCGCCCGACCAAGGAAATCCGTCAGTCTGACATAATAGGAAAGCAGCGGGCTGCCCATACAATCACCTCAATTCATTTTTTAAGCAATCCGGCAATGATTTGTCGCAAGATAGAGTAGTTTAAATATAGTATAAACCATATAGAGACGTTTTGCAAAGAAACGTGATAATAATTTTGCACAACAAATGAGAAAAAATTCTGAGCAAAATGCCGATGATTATTTAGAAATGACAAAAAGTAAGGAAACATAAATAATTGATAGTGCGAAACTGACAAAAAAGCATTGACAATTGACTTGAATGGTGATAAATTTATCTCGCAAATAAGAAAGGAGGTTGTGTGGAATGAAAAAAATTATCAACACAGACCACGCACCTGCGGCCATCGGCCCCTATGCTCAGGCGGTAGCCATTGACAGCCTGGTCATCACTTCCGGCCAGCTGCCCATTGATCCTGCCACCGGTGCGTTCCCTGAGGGGATCGCGGCCCAGACCCGTCAGTCCCTGACCAACGTGAAGGCCATTCTGGAGGCCGCCGGTCTGGGTATGGACAAGGTCATCAAGACCACCGTGTTCCTCAGCGACATGAACAACTTCGGCGCCATGAACGAGGTGTACGCCACCTTCTTCAGCGAGGGCAACTATCCCGCCCGTTCCGCTGTTGAGGTTGCCCGCCTGCCCAAGGACGCCCTGGTGGAGATCGAGGTCATCGCCACCGTGTAATCCGCGCAACTCAGCGCACAAACACATTCGGAAAGGTTACTGTCCGCCTGTTGAAGGAGTTGGAAAGGCCGGCTCCCGACGACCGGGGTATCCTCTAATAAAATGATGGCGCAAAGCGCCAAATTAAATGGAGGTAAACAAAATGGACAAGAATGTGAAGCACTACCCTCTGGCTCAGAATGTTGAGATGCCCCAGCACTGCGCCTTTGCGGTGCGCGATCTGCCCCAGGCTACTGTTGAGCAGCGTGAGCGCGCCCTGAACGCCACCCACTGGAACGAGTTCTCCTTCCCCTCCGGCCTGCTGACCGTCGACATGCTGTCCGACTCCGGCACCACCGCCATGACCAACCAGCAGTGGGCTACTCTGTTCCTGGGCGACGAGGCCTATGGCCGCAACACCGGCTACTATGTGCTGCTGGACACCTTCCGCGACATCTTTGAGCGCGGCGGCGAGAAGAACTGGAAGAAGAGCATCGACCTGGTCCGCACCGACTGCCGCGACCTGGAGAAGATGATGGACGAGCTGTTCCTCTGCGAGTACGAGGGCGGCCTGTTCAACGGCGGCGCCAAGCAGATGGAGCGCCCCAACTCCTTCATCATCCAGCAGGGCCGTGCCGCTGAGTCCGTGCTGATGGAGATCGTGAAGAAGATCCTCACCGCCCGTCATCCCGGCAAGGTCTTCACCATTCCCTCCAACGGCCACTTCGACACCACCGAGGGCAACATCAAGCAGATGGGCTCCATTCCCCGTAACCTGTACAACAAGGAGCTGCTGTACGAGATTCCCGAGGGCGGCAAGTATGAGAAGAACCCCTTCAAGGGCAACATGGACATTGAGAAGCTGGAGCAGCTGATCAACGCCGTGGGCGTGGACAACGTGCCCCTGATCTTCACCTGCATCACCAACAACCCCATCTGCGGCCAGCCTGTTTCCATGGCTAACATCCGCGAGATCAACCGCGTGGCCCACAAGTATGACATTCCTCTGGTCTTCGACGTGGCTCGCTGGGCTGAGAACTGCTACTACATCAAGATGAACGAGGATGGCTACGCCGACAAGTCCATTGCCGAGATCGCCACCGAGATGTTCTCTTACTGCGACGCCTTCACCATGTCCGCCAAGAAGGACGGCCACGCCAACATGGGCGGCATGCTGGCCTTCCGCGACAAGGGCCTGTTCTGGAAGAAGTTCTCCGACTTCAACGAGGACGGCACCGTCAAGACCGACGTGGGCGTGCTGATCAAGGTCAAGCAGATCTCCTGCTACGGCAACGATTCCTACGGCGGCATGTCCGGCCGTGACATCATGGCTCTGGCCGCTGGCCTGTATGAGTCCTGCGACTTCAACTATCAGCATGACCGCGCCATGCAGTGCGAGTACCTGGCTCAGGGCTTCTACAAGAATGGCGTTAAGGGCGTTGTTCTGCCCGCCGGCGGCCACGCTGTGTACATCAACATGGACGAGTTCTTCGACGGCAAGCGCGACCACACCACCTTTGCCGGCGCCGGCTTCTCTCTGGAGCTGATCCGTCGCTATGGTATCCGCGTGTCCGAGCTGGGCGACTTCTCTATGGAGTACGACCTGAAGACTCCCGAGCAGCAGGCTGAGCTGGCCAACGTGGTGCGTTTCGCCATCGACCGCAGCCGTCTGACCAAGGAGCATCTGGACTACGTCATCGCCGCTGTGGCTCAGCTGTACAAGGACCGTGAGTCCATCCCCAACATGCGTATCCTGTGGGGCCACAAGCTGCCCATGCGTCACTTCCACGCCTTCCTGGAGCCCTACCCCAACGAGGAGAAGTAAGATCTCTCCACCCAAATTCTGGACAATTTTGTGTGACCGCATGACGTGGTAACAATGCGGCCAATCTGGCGGGACCGGCGCCCAACAAACAGAATAGTCCGTTTGTTGGACGCCGTCTCTTTTGCAATGCAAAGGTTTTATTTCGTTGCCGCTCCTCCGGGAACGGCGGCGGGAGAATGAGAGGTGTAATTTATGGCAACTCCCGATACGCTGCAAAATCAAGATGGCTTCAAGTCCCAATTTGGCTTTATCATGGCTGCTGTGGGCTCCTGCGTGGGCATGGCGAACGTGTGGCGCTTCCCCATGCTGGTCTCCCGGTACGGCGGTTTGACCTTTCTGATCCCCTACTTCATCTTCGCATTCATCATCTGCCAGTCCGGCATGATGGAGGAGTTCTCCCTGGGCCGCTGGGCCCGCAGCGGCCCCTCCGGCGCCTTCGGCAAGGCCATGGAGAACGGCGGCCACTCCAAGAAGCTCGGCGAGTGGATCGGCGGCGTGCCCGTGCTGGG
>NZ_CALWOJ010000139.1 GCF_944383115.1 uncultured Flavonifractor sp.
GGACATCCCCCGGGCCAATTTGAACCTGCGTACCGGCGAGCGGGTGCTGCTGGTGGTGGGGCGGTATCATGCCGCGGACTTTGAGGCGCTGTTTGAAGGGGCCAGGGCCCTGCCCTGGGAGGACTTTATCCCCCGGGAGGGAACCTTCCCTGTGAAGGGCCATTCCCTCAACTCCCAGCTTCACGCGGTGCCCGCTATCCAGGCGGTGCTGAAAAAGGCGGTGGCTGCCCGGCTGGGACAGAAGTACGGCATGGATACCTTGCCGGAGACCGGTTCCCTCTATCAGATCCAGTTCTCCCTGATGCATGATGAGGTCACCCTGATGCTGGACACCACCGGGGCGGGGCTCCACAAGCGGGGCTACCGGGCTGTGGGGGTGGCGGCGCCGCTGCGGGAGACCCTGGCCGCCGCTATGGTGCTGCTTTCCCGTTACCGGGGGAGAGATCCCTTCTGCGACCCCTTCTGCGGCTCAGGCACTATTGCCATTGAGGCGGCCCTGATCGCGAAAAACCGGGCTCCCGGTCTGAATCGCGCCTTCTCCGCCCAGCGGTGGAAGTGGCTGGACAGCGGCCTGTGGCTCCAGGCCGCCGACGAGGCTATGGACAAGGAGTATCATGAGGCGTATGATATCTGGGGCGGCGACATTGACCCCAGAGCGGTGGCCATCGCCAGGGACAACGCGGTGAAGGCCGACGTGGAGGACGTGGTGCGTTTTG
This sequence comes from uncultured Flavonifractor sp., assembly GCF_944383115.1. GTDB lineage: Bacteria > Bacillota > Clostridia > Oscillospirales > Oscillospiraceae > Flavonifractor. Next base: position 717 of record NZ_CALWOJ010000139.1, read on the forward strand.
AGGTGGCGGACGCCGTGAACTTTCACCGGGACGCTCCCGTCGGTCGGGTGGTGACCAATCCTCCCTACGGCGAGCGCATTCTGGAGAAGCGGGAGGCGGAGGAGCTGTATAAGGCCTTCGGACGGGCGGTGCGTGCCCTGCCGGAGGGGTGGAAGGTGAGCGTACTCTCCTCCCACACGGAATTTGAGCGCACCTTCGGCCGCACAGCGGACAAGAAGCGGAAGCTGTATAACGGAATGCTGAAATGCGACCTGTTTCAATATGGGATAGAAAGACGGAGGAATTAACCCATGAGGAAAAAATGGATGCTGCGAATTCAGTGCCTGGTGCTGGTTCTGGGTATGCTTTTGGCGGGGCAGGCTCTGGCTGCCCCGGAGGGGGCTACGGTATGGGGATATACCGAGGGCCTGGCCCAGTGCGAACTGAACGGCAAGTGGGGCTTTGTGGACGCACAGAAAAAAGTGGTGGTCCCCCTGCAATATGACAGTGTGGTGTCCTTCTCCCTGGGGCTGGCGGCGGTGAACCTGAACGGCAAGCTGGGGGTGATCCGGCAGGACGGCACCTACCTGATCCAGCCGGAGTACGGAACGCTGCTGAATCTGGACTGCGGACTGTATGTGGTACAGAAAGGGAACCGCTGGGGGGTGGCCAGCATCCTGGCCTTCCCGGATGGCAAGGGCGGCACGACAAACCTGCTTTACGATCTGGTCTACGACAGCGCCACCATCACAGAGCAGGGCGGCACCCGGGTGCTGACCCTGACCAAAGACGGCATGGCCACCAAAATACCTGTTTTTGATCTGCCCAGAATCCTGGTGGAGAAGGGTGTGCCCTCCGCCCGGTTTTCTCTGACTCGGGATAAACTGCCTGATTTCAGCGACGTGTCCCCCAGAGACTGGTTTGCCGTGTGGGTGGACATCGCCTACAATGTGGGGCTGACCTCCGGCGTGGGCGGCAACCGGTACGCGCCCCATCAGACCCTGACGGTAGCCGAGGTCCTGAAGCTGGCTGCGACGATGGAGAGCCGCTACAAGGACGACAGCTTCCACACCAGCAGCTCTACCGGGCCTTACTGGTACTCCGGTGCGGTGAATTATTGCCAGGCTACCGGTATCATCCAGAGCGATACCTTTACCCAGCAGGACTACCTGCGCCCGGCTACCCGGCGGGAGATCGCTCAGATCTTTGCCGCCACCAGCCAGGCCAAAAATATGCGCAATATCAACGATCTGGCCCGGATCAAAGCCTCTGTACCCGATGTTAAGGCCGGTGATCCGGGAGCTGACGCCATCTACAGCCTGTATGCCAAAGGCGTACTGACCGGCGTGGACAACAAGCTCACGTTTCATCCCCAGGGTACTGTGACCCGGGCGGAGGCGGCGGCCATTGTCTCCCGCATGGTGCGGGCGGAACAGCGGCTGAGCCTTTGGAACCCGTATAATTCCAGCGCCTTTGCCGTATGAGCTGGAGTTGATTAGAGAAGAGAGAGGAGGGTGCCTGTGTGGCACCTGTTCATAATGAATCCCCACGCGGGGAAGTATGATCGAAGTCAGGAGATGTTGGAGAAGGTACGCACCATTATGGCGGGCCGCCGGGCGGAATGGTCGGCGGCGCGTACGGAAGGACCGGGCCATGCCATCCGTCTTGTGGAGGAGGCGGCCCGACAGGGGGACCCCCTGCGGGTGTACGCCTGCGGTGGGGACGGCACCCTTAACGAGGTGGTCAACGGCGCGGCTGGCTTGGAGCATGTGGCGGTGACCCATTGCCCAATGGGTTCCGGCAATGATTTTTTGCGGATCTTCGGCCAGGATGCCGGCCGGTTCTGGCAGCTGGAGCAGCTGCTGGACGGGCCCCAGGTTCCGATGGATCTGATCAACTGCAACGGACGCTATTCCCTGAATGTGTGTTCGGTGGGCTTTGACGCCCGTATCGGGTTTGGGGCCGCCGACTTTAAAAAGCTGCCCCTGGTCAGCGGCTCCACAGCCTATCAGCTCTCCGCCCTGCGCACCATCATCCGGGGCATCCACCTGCCTTATCAGGTGGAGATTGACGGCGAGGCCATGCCGGGAGACCGCTTTACCCTGCTGTGCGCCTGCAACGGACGCTACTACGGCGGCGGTTTCAATCCAAGTCCCACGGCTATGCCTGATGACGGGGCCTTGGACTTTATTGTGATCCCGGCAGTATCCCGCTTTACCGTCCTGGCCCTGATCAAAAAATTTGCCCGGGGGGAGATCGGAGACATCCCGCAGGCCATTCTGCGCCGGGGCCGGACTATGAATGTGCGGTGCGACCGGCTCACCGCGGTCAATGTGGACGGCGAACTGGTGGAGGGGACCGACCTGTCCATCCGACTGTCCGATCAGAAGGTGCAGTTTTTCTATCCCGCCGGGGCTACCTGGCAGGGGTCTCAGACTTGTAAAGAGAAAGCGTGCATGGTAAAATAAAAATGTACAGATATAGGCCTATCGGTTCAAAAGGAGGGTATTATGTACAAGATCGTCAAGTGGACCATGATTATTTTGAGCCTTCTCTATCTTCCAGGTGTCTTTCTGGTCCCGTTTCTGGCCGCACTGCGTACCAGTTTGCTGGCCTGGCTGCTCTATGTGATTTTTGTAATGGTCACCGTCTTTGTATGCGCCATCAACAGCAAAGCCTGCCGTACGGTGGGGCAGGGCATGGACCTGGACGAAAAGAATAAGGAGATCAGGATTACCCAGGAATTGGAGCGTTCCAAGCATTACTGGAGTCAGATGTGAGAGTGTGGATTAGCACTCCTGCTGTGAGTTTGTGAACAGAACTTGAATTTTTCTAAAATCAACCCCTTTTTTTGAAAAAAGGGGGTTGATTTTTTTTGCGGGGAGGGGTATTATCATACACGTGGTTAGCACTCCGACAAAATGAGTGCTAACACATTGGATTGGTTAATAAGAAAATGAATCATATAAGGAGGAACCCATTATGAAACTCAAGCCTCTCGCCGACCGTGTGGTCATCAAGCTGGT
>NZ_CALWOJ010000140.1 GCF_944383115.1 uncultured Flavonifractor sp.
GGCAGCATAGCCCGCAGCGCCCGATAATTATGTTCCAAATTGGACAGATCGATCTCCGTCCATGTTCTTGTCTGCGTCTGTTTCATCCGTTTTCCTCTTCACCCTTGAGATACACCGCCCCCTGCCGCCGACGGCAGGTACAGCAGTCCTGTTTATTATACTACGTCGCTCCGCCGGTCACAACCCCAAACCTGCCGCAGCTGGCTTTCCATTTTTTCATGTAATGTTCATAGAATTCTCAAGACATTTCCACTGCTTTCGGATATACTATAGGCACAAACGCAGTACAGCGGGTGGTTTCCGCCCGGCTTTCTGTAGAACTTCAGCGGAATAAAAGGAGGATACTTCCATGATGCATGATATTGGCAAAATATTGGCCGACGTAGGTCTGGCCAGCGTAGGTCTGGCCGCTCTGGCCGCCGAGCAGGCGGGTAAGGCCGGAAAGTTTCTGATCGACAAGGGCGCGGTAGCCCTGGAGGAGGGCAGAAAGCACGGCGCCCAGATCCAGCGCAAGTGCCAGGAGGAGGCCCAGCGCCGTCGGGAGGAGCAATTTGACCGGCATGTCAGCCAAATGAGCGCCCAGCAGCGGGAAGAACTGCGCCGCCGTCTGTCAGAGCTGGACGACCTGGAGCAGGAAGCGGCCCAAGCGGAAGAAGATACCGACGATACCGACACTTTGTCATGAATGGACAGAGGCGCTGCGAAAACCGCAGCGCCTCTGTCCGTCTATTCCTCAGTCTCTCCCGCCGTCATCTGGAAGTCGGCAAAGACGCACTGGATCACAGTATATCCGTCCTGGGACAGCTCCCCCCGCAGCAAAGCATGGCTGTCCGGGTCAAACCAGAGGGAGCATTCCCGTCCGGTTCCCGCCTGGGCCTCCGGGTCCCGGCAGATCACCCGCAGTACCTGGCCCTGATCCCAGTCCTCCATGGCACACTCGGCAATGAAACCTTCCGTTGCATACTCCAGCAAGACCGGCACGGCGTCCATCGGACTCATGCCGCTTTCATCAAGAGGGCCAGTCTCCACCCAAACCCCGTCGTACTCCAGGCTCCCGCTGCCATCCTTCAGCCGGGCGGTCACGCCCGCCACCGCCTCCGGGCTGATCACGGTAAGCACGCATTCTCCTTCACGATGATACTCCAGGGCAAGGCCATACTCGTATACCCGCTGCCCATAATCCGCAGTGACGGCCAATTCCGCACTGCATCCCTCCATGGCCAGGTATTCCCCCCGAATATCCAGGGCCATCTGCTCTGCTCCGGTGGCCCCGCCGCCGCAGGCGGCCAGGGACAGCCAAAGTGTCATCATCAGTACGCACAGGCCAGTCCCGCGGCGCACCATAGTTCCCCCTTTTATTTACTCCATATATTGCTTGAACACCCGGGGCAGAGCCGCCACCATGTCGGTTGGAGTCATACCGTACTCCCCGATCTCCCTGGCGCACAGGTCACCGGCAGCGCCGTGAATCCATACGGCCATGGGCACCGCCTGCCGGGCGGTCAGGCCCTGCCCCAGCAGGGCAAGGATCACACCGGCCAGCACATCGCCGCTGCCACCCTTGGCCATACCCGGATTGCCGCTGGTATTGATATAGGCGGTGCCGTCGGGGAAGGCTGTTATGGTACGGTGTCCCTTCAGCACCAGACAGCAGCTGTGTTCCATGGCGAAGCGTCGGGCGGCGCCCAGCCGGTCTCCGTCGGACAAATCGCCGCCCAACCGCGCAAATTCCCCGTCGTGGGGCGTGAGTATGGTATGCAGGCCCTGCCGTGCGTCCAACACATCTATATGTCCTTCCAGGGCATTTATGCCGTCGGCATCCAGCACCACAGGGATATGGATCTCACCCAGCAGGTGGCGTACCACAGCAGCCACACCGTTACCGCGGCCCAGACCCGGGCCAATCAGGCACACACCGCATCCGGTCAATTTATGATGGACAACCTCTCCGGCCTCCAGAGACAGCTGTCCCTCCTTCCCCGCCGGCAGGGGGTAGGGCATGGCCTCATCCAGCTTAGCCGCAGCCACCGCCCAGATGGGGGTGGGCACCCCCACAGACACCAGCCCGGCGCCGGAACGCACCGCCGCCTGGGCCGCCAGCACCGGAGCGCCGGTATAGCCCACACAGCCTCCCAGAATGGCGCACCGGCCGAAATCGCCCTTGTGGGCGTCCAAGGGGCGGCGGGGCAAGCGTACATCGGCGGCCTCCACGGTACTCACCGGACAGTCCAGCGCATCCACCAAATCTTTGGGAATTCCAATATCGGCTACCGTCAGCTTGCCGGTACACAGTCCGCCTTTCCCTACATAGTGGCCCGCTTTGGGCAGGGTGAAGGTAACAGTACGGGCGGCGTGTACCGCCTCCCCCAGCACCCGGCCGGTGTCGGTCTCTACTCCGCTGGGGATATCGGCGGACACCACAGGGATGTCGCAGGTGTTCATCATATGGACGGCAGTAAGGGCATCCCCCCGCACATCGCTGTTCAGCCCGATGCCGAAGAGGGCGTCCACCATCACATTGGCCTCCAGGCACCAGGCGGCAAACTCAGCATCATCGGGCTGGAAGGGTTCCAGTTTTCCTCCTGCCGCCGCCAGTTTCGCCTCCATGGCTCGGGTATCCTGGGTCATCTTCTCATGGCTGCCCACCAGGACACATCGCACTTCAAATCCCGCCTCCAGCAGCTGTCGGGCGCAGGCCACGCCGTCGCCGCCGTTGTTGCCCGGCCCGCAAAAGCACACTACCCGTCCAACGCAGTCCCCCGTTAGGTTCATGACCTCCTCGGCCAGGGCCGCTGCCGCCCGCTCCATCAGGTCGGTGGAGGGAATTCCCCGCTCTTGGATGGCGATCCGGTCGGTTTCCCGCATCTGCTGTGCTGTGGCGATCCACATATTCACACACACTCCTGTTCCTTGGTTCTTTCGTTCAGTCAGCCCCATTATATGCTGTCCATCCCGCCTCGTCAATTTTAATCTTGCACTTTCCATCAAACTGTGCTATAAATAATCTTACTTGCGAAGAAGGGAAAAAGATCGGTTCCCCGCCCAGCAGAGAGCGTCCGTCACCGGCTGAAAGCGGATGTGGGGTTGGCCCGTTCGGTTCGTCCTGGAGCGGCCCTGGAGACAGGGACGGATTTGCCCCACGTTATCGGGGCCAAAGTGCCCGCTGCGTGCGGGAATTGCGGGTGGTACCGCGGAAGGTTTGCCTTTCGTCCCAATGGATTGGGATGGAAGGCTTTTTCATTTGTTATTACTGCAAAAGGAGCTACGAATATGAAGGAAACATTGGAAACCATTCGCCGGGAGGCGCTGGCCGCGTTTGAATCCGCCGCCACCACCCAGGAGTTGGACGAGCTGCGGGTCAAATACCTGGGCAAGAAAGGCGAGCTGACCGCGGTACTCAAAATGATGGGCAAGCTCTCCGCCGAGGAACGTCCGGCTATGGGCCAGCTGGCCAACGAGGTCCGCGCCGCCCTGGAGGCCGCCCTGGAGGCCAAGGGCAAGGAGCTGGAAGCCAAGGCCCTGGAGGACCGGCTGAAGGCTGAGGCCCTGGACATCACTGTCCCCGGCAAGGCCGTCAAGACCGGCCACCGCCACCCCATGTATATCGCCCTGGACGAGATCAAGGAGATCTTCATCGGCATGGGCTTCACTGTGCTGGA
>NZ_CALWOJ010000141.1 GCF_944383115.1 uncultured Flavonifractor sp.
TCTTAACTTTCATTCTGCTCAGGAATTATGGGACTTTGAGCTTACTTCCTGTTGCACTTAGTTTGACAATTCACTGTGGTCATTCAATGCTCCATCTGACTGAATATCTCCTCCTGCACCTGGGCGGAGACCTGGTTATAGAGCGCCAGGCCCTGCTCCTGATCCATAACGGCCTGGGGCGGCGGATTCAAAATCGTGCCGTTGAACGCCAGGCAGACCTCCAGCGCCGGGCAGTTTGCCAGCGGACTCAGGTCCAGGGTCTGATCGTAGGTGGTGGTCAGGTGGGCGGCCCGCAGCTGCTCCAGCCTGCCCATCGGCGTCAGATCCAGGCTGCCCAGGTTTTCACTATAGAGATCCAGCACCTGTAGCGCCGGCAGCTCGGTCAAAAACTCCAGTCCGGGCAGCCTCCCGCCGCTCAGCATCAGATACCGCAGCTGGGGCAGCGGCCGGGTCAGCTGCACCTGGCAGACCGCGCCCGGCGCGGTGGCATTCTGATTGGCCAGCAGCGTCAGTTCCATCAGCTGATCCATACCGTCCGCCGGAAGGGAGATCCCTCCCTCCGACCACAGCACCAGTTGCCGCAGTTCATTGCACCGACTCAGCTGAGTCAGATCGGCGTCGCCCGCCAAACCGGCTGAGAAATGGCGCAGCCCCGGCAGGTTGGCAAGAAAAGAGAGGTCGGACAGGGCCGCTCCGTCTCCGGTAATCAGCAGGCTGTCCAGCTCCGGCATCTGTCCCAGGGTGTCCAGCAGCCGGGTATCCTCCGAGGCATAGTACACGTTTCTCAGATTGGGCAGCCGGCTCAGGTCGGCCAGGCTGGCTACCGCCGCCGTCCCCGCCTCCGGCTGGGATACCGGCCCGCTCTGGAAGGATTCTTCCAGGGCCATGCCGTCCTCAAAGAGATAGAGGCTGTAGAGGTCCTCCACATCCGCCGGGTAGAGCGCCGCCCCCTCCGGCTTGTCCAGCAATACCCGCAGATTGGCCTCCATGACCGGGTCGGTAAAGGACAGGGCTTTGGGCTGGCTGAGGATGACCGCCCCGCCGCCGGCCACCAGGGCCGCCGCCGTCACGCCCGCGATCACCTTCGCCTTAACGGTGGCAAGCAGCCCGGTCTTTGCCGCCGCTCCCGCGGCCGCGCCGGAGCCGGCCGCCGCAGTGCCGGAGCCGGCCGCGGCGGCTCCCGCCGCGCTTCCCAATGCGGCTACGGTCAGATGGGCGGTAACCTGCCGGAAGTCCCGCAGGAACAGCAGGCCCAGCGGCGCCAGGGTGTGCAGCCGGATGCCGTCCCGCTCCTCTCTCTCCAGGATGCCCTCCCGCAGCTTTTTGCGGGCGTAGTTCAGCCGGCTTTTTACCGTGCCCTCCGAGCAGTCCATAACCTGGGCAATCTGCGTCACCGTCAGTTCCGCGTAATAAAACAGCAGCACGCACTCCTTCTGCTGCTGGGGCAGGGCCTCAATGATGGAGAGGATAATCTCCCGGTGTGCCTGGTTTTCCAGCGCCGAGGCCGGGATCAGGCCCTCGTTCTCCTCCGGCAGCTCGTCCAGCAGGGTATTGCCGTCCTCGTCCTCCGGCAGCTGCGTATACCGCCCGGCTTTACCCAGTATATTGCGGCACTTGTTGGCGGTGATCTGGAACAGCCATCCCTCAAAGGCGTTGAGGTCCGCCAGATTGGGCAGCGCCCGGAAGGCGGACAGAAAGGCCTCCTGGACGGCGTCCTCCGCGTCCTCCGCGCTGCGGGTCATGCGAAGGGCCAGATAGTAGACCCGCTTGTACATAGCTTCATAAAGGGCGGCCTGGGCCTCCAGGTCGCCGTCCCGGGCCTTTTGCACCTGTTCAATCAGTTTCATGGCCTCTCCTCCCTCTTTTTTCATCATAGCAAAGGGGGAAATCCTGTGCAATCAAAATTATTTTGCAAAAAGTAAAACCTGCCGACTTGTCGGCAGGTCTTACTCTCCGTGAGCGGACCAACTCACACCTCTGCCGGGGCGGAACGGCGAAGGGCGGTCAATGCTTCGGACGTTTCTGTTTCGCGGACAGAAAGTCCAAATAGTCCATCAGGCTTTCGCGTTCCGCCTCCGGCAGACCTTGAAAGGCCTGATTCAATTTGCGCAGTTCTTCCCCGCAGCGCACATCGGAATACCCCAGCAGATAGTCGGTGGAAACCCCGAAAAACTGCGCCAGCTTGAGCAGGATCCCCTCTTCCCGCGGGAAGTGCGTTCCGCTCTCATAAAAGCTGACCATGCGGGGAGACACTCCGATAACCCCGGCCAGAGCCTTTTGGGTCAAGTTCCGCTCCTCTCGCAGCTGTCTCAGCCGTTCTCCAAAGGTCAAGGAACTCACCTCGGATTTATTATGACAGATGATTTTGACCGTTGCATGAATTGGAATTATTATTACTGTATCTATTGACATTGGAAATATTACTACTAAAATATAGTGTGTTGTGTTGTACCCTTACTGCGCGGGTAAATCAAAAGAGAGGAAGTATGTTATGAAAAAAAGTACATTCAGGCGAACCGTCCTCTGTACGGTCCTCGCCTGCGGCCTGCTGGCGGGCTCCGCCGGGGCCTACACCATGGGACCTGACGGCTTTTCCATCACCCCCAATCAGGAGACCCTGGACTTCTGGACGCAGTACAAGTATCCCCTGAACGACCGGGGCATCTATGAGCATTCCGCCGACAACTGGAATTTCTGCCCAGAGTTTCACGACGGGCTGCTGCTCATCCAGGACACCGTTTCCCCCACGGAGGAATATGCCACCTGGGACAACTATGTGGACAAGAGCGGCAATCTCCACGACCTGAATCAGGGGCGCTACTATATGGCCTTCTCCTTCTCCGGCGGCCTGGCGGCGGTGAAGTCGGAGGGAGAGATGCACAACAGCGGCTACAACGTGGGCTACATCGACACCGCCGGCAATGAGGTGATCCCCTGTACCGACGAGTGGTGTACCTTCCGGTACGGCACCCTGCCCTTCACGGCGGGCCGGTTTGAAAACGGCAGGGCCGTGGTGCTGCGCTCCCCGGAACTGCCCGACTATGGGTTCTATAACGGCGTGGACTACCCCTATCCCACCGACACCTTCTACTACGATACCATCAATCCCCAGCGGTGGTACGGCATTGAGTACGCCTACATCGACACCCAGGGCAACTATCTCACCGGCTGGAAGCTGACCCAGGATATTGACACGGTACTGGGCCTGCCCCTCTACGATCAGGACGGCATCCGGCTGTCCGACCGGGTGTACTGGGGCTCCGGCGGCAGCCAGGAACCCACGGAAAACCCGGACCCGCCGGCGGTGGAGGCCACCTACGGCCAGTCCACAGTGAAGATCAAGGGCTACACCATCGACGAGGACTATGTGGGCAAAATGCTCATTGAGGTGACCAACAACGGAAGCGCTCC
>NZ_CALWOJ010000142.1 GCF_944383115.1 uncultured Flavonifractor sp.
GATGAGGTCCATCACCTCCAGCATGGCGTCGGTGGACAGGCCGTTGCCGGCGAAGTAGATGGCGGGGCCGTCCTTGTGGGTCAGGTTGAAGTTGGGGGAGTTGACCAGCTCCACCACGGCCCGGGCGCCCAGGTAGGAGCCGCCGATGCCGATGACCACCAGGGCCTGGGAGTTGGCGCGGATGCGCTCCGCCGCCGCCTGGATGCGGGCAAACTCTTCTTTATCATAGTCCCGGGGCAGGTGGACCCAGCCGGTAAAGTCGCCGCCGGCGCCGCTGCCGGTCTCCAGCTTCTGCCGGGCGCGCTCCAGGGCGTCCAGACGGCTGGTGAGCCAGGTGTCGGGCAGGAAAGAACGGGCGTTGGAGGTGTCGATTTGAATCATGATGACGTCACTCCTTTTGTATTTCACAAAGCCGAGGTCGGCTGATATGCCTATCATACACCCGAGGGCCGGCTTTTGCCAGAGAAAAAAGCCATTTCCCGGAAAAACCTTCAGGCCTTGCGGATCCAGACGGTGTTGTCGTTCATAGTGGTGGCGTCCCCCCGGTCGGACAGCCGGGCATGGGTCAGGCAGTTGACGGTGTTTTTGCCAGGATAGACCCCCTCGGCCACCACCGTCATGGGGGCCACCGCCCGGTCCAGGGCCACGGTACAGGTCATCTCGCCCAGATCGTTGTAGCACACCGCCTTGTCCCCCTGGGCCAGACCCAGCCGGGCGGCGTCCTCCTTGTTCATCCGCACCGACATCTCCCCCCGCAGCTCCCGGAGGGAGGCGCACTCATTGAAGGAGGAGTTGAGGGTGTGGATGGCCGGGGCGCACACCAGATGGAAGGGCTCCCCGCCGCCGAAGGGCGGGAACCAGGTGATGATGGGTTCGTCCAGATGGACCTTGCCGTCGGCCGTCTCGATGGGCAGGGGGAAGGGGGACTCCAGCACCACCGGCTCCCCCGCCAGCACCTTGTCCTTCTGCTCCCGGGTCAGCACGGCGCTGTCCTCCACCATCTGGCGGCACAGCTCCTCCACAGTGCTGCCGCCGTAGGGGTCCTCCATGCCCATAGCGGCGGAGAGCAGGCGGAACACCTCAAAGTTGCTCTTCACCTCGCCGGGGGCGGGCGCCGCCGGCTGCACATACTGGATCTGCCGGTAGCCGTAGGGGGTGTACAGGTCGGCCGTCTCCACCATGTAGGGAGCGGGCAGGATGATGTCGGCGTACAGGGCGGTGTCGGTCATGTACCGCTCATGGACCACGGTGAACAGGTCCTCCCGCTCCAGGCCCCGGAGGATGGCGTTCTGGTGGGAGGTCACCGCCGCCGGGTTGGCGTGGTAGACGTACAGGCTGTGGATGGGGGTGTCCACCTTCTTGCCCTCCAGCACCGGCCCCAGCAGGTTGATGTTGATCTCCTGGGTGTGGGGGTCGGCCAGGTCGGGCCGCTTGACGAGGGACTTGTCAATGAGGGCGGGGGAGGAACAGATACCGTAGGTACCGCCGCCCCGCTTGGCCCAGGCGCCCACCGCGGCGGGGAGAGCCACGATGGCGCGGGTGGCCTCGCTTCCGTTGCCCGAGCGGGAGAAGCCGCTGCCCAGCACGATGCAGGGGGCCTTGGCCTGGCCATAGGCCCGGGCCAACTCCCGGATCACGTCGGGGGGCTGGCCCACCAGGAACTGGGTCTCCTCCGGGTCCCACACCTCCAGGGTGGCCCGCAGTTCCTCCCAGCCTGTGGCGTGCTGGGACAGCCAGGCCTCGTCGGTGAGGCCCTCCTGGTCCAGCACCTGGAGCATGGACAGGGCCAGGGCCCCGTCGCTGCCCGGCTGGATGAGGATGGTCTGGTCGGCAAAGTCGACGGAGGGATTTTCGTACACGTCGATGAGGATGACTTTGGCCCCGTTTTCCTTGGCCTTGCGCAGGATGGGGGCCAGGTGGGCGCGGGTGGCGGGGATGTTGGCCGACCACAGCAGGATCAGGTCGCTGTGGGCCACCTCCCAGGGGGACAGGTCGCAGGAGTTGCCCATGACCTTCTGCCACCCGGCGGTTTTGGCGGAACTGCACAGGGTGCGCTTGAGGCGGCTGGCCCCCAGGGCGTGGAAGAAGCCCTCCCCGCAGTTGCGGTGGACGATGCCCATGGTGCCGGCGTAGGAGTAGGGCAGGATGGTTTGGGCTCCGTACCGGGCAATCAGGTCCTTCCAGCGGGACGTGATCTCCCCCACAGCCTCCTCCCAGGAGATGGGTTCAAATTCCCCAGCCCCCTTGGCCCCGGTGCGGCGGAGGGGGGTAAGGATGCGGCGGGGGCTGTTGATGGCCTCCGGCAGATTGCGCAGTTTGGCGCACACCCAGCCGTCGGTGTAGGGGTTGGCCGGATCGCCGGTAATGGAGGTGACGGCATTCCCCTCAGTCTCCACCAACAGAGAGCAGCCGTCGGGGCAGTCATAGGGACAGGCGGAAGGATAAGTTGACATAAAATATGCCTCCTTTTCAAGAAAGGCCGCCCGCGGGCGGCCTTTTTCGAGTAAACCAGGAATCATTTGCGTAGGGGCCGATGCCCACATCGGCCCGGCGCCTTAGTTTTTGAGGCTCTGCATGGGGGCGGGGATACGCCCGCCCCGGGCCACAAAGGCCTCGGCGCTCTGGGGATGGACGGGCATGACGGGGGCGGAGCCCAGCAGGCCGCCAAATTCCACGGTGTCGCCCACCACCTTGCCGGGGGCGGGGATGATGCGCACGGCGGTGGTCTTGGAGTTGACCATGCCGATGGCGGCCTCGTCGGCGATGATGGCGGAGAGGGTGGCGGCGGAGGTGTCGCCGGGGACGGCGATCATGTCCAGGCCCACGGAGCAGACGCAGGTCATGGCCTCCAGCTTGTCCAGGTGGAGGGCCCCCGAGCGGGCGGCGGCGATCATGCCCTCGTCCTCGCTGACGGGGATGAAGGCGCCGGACAGGCCGCCCACGTGGGAGGAGGCCATGACGCCCCCCTTCTTCACCGCGTCGTTGAGCAGGGCCAGGGCGGCGGTGGTGCCGTGGGTGCCGCAGGTCTCCAGGCCCATCTCCTCCAGGATGCGGGCCACGGAGTCGCCGATGGCGGGGGTGGGAGCCAGGGAGAGATCCACGATGCCGAAGGGCACGCCCAGCCGGCGGCTGGCCTCCTGGGCCACCAGCTGGCCCATGCGGGTGATGCGGAAGGCGGTCTTTTTCACGGTCTCGGCCACCACGTCGAAGGACTGGCCCTTCACGGCCTGGAGGGCGTGATAGACCACGCCGGGGCCGGACACGCCCACGTTGATGATGCAGTCCGGCTCCCCCACGCCGTGGAAGGCGCCGGCCATGAAGGGGTTGTCCTCCACGGCGTTGCAGAACACCACCAGCTTGGCGCAGCC
>NZ_CALWOJ010000143.1 GCF_944383115.1 uncultured Flavonifractor sp.
CTGCTGATGGACGAGGCCACCTCCGCTCTGGACCCCATCTCCACCTCCAAGATCGAGGACCTGATCGCCGATCTGAAGAAAGACTACACCATCGTCATCGTCACCCACAACATGCAGCAGGCCACCCGTGTGTCCGACAAATGCGCCTTCTTCCTGCTGGGCCAGCTTATCGAGTTCGGCGATACCACCCAGCTCTTCTCGGTCCCCAAGGACAAGCGCACCGAGGACTACATCACCGGCCGCTTTGGTTAATCAGGAGGCTCACATGAGAAAGACCTTTGACGCGGAACTTCAGGAACTGAATTATGAAATGATCGACATGGCCGCCGCCGCCGAGGACGCCATCGACGTGGTGGTGGAATCCCTGGCCTCCAGCGACGATGCCGCCGCCAAGTCCGCGGTGGAAATGACCAAGCACATGGACGAGATGGAGCGGGACATTGAAAACCGCTGCCTGCGGCTGCTCCTCCAGCAGCAGCCGGTGGCCCGGGACCTGCGCACCATCTCCGCCGCCCTGAAGATGGTCACCGACCTGCAGCGCATCGGCGATCAGTGTTCCAATATCGCCGAGATCTCCCTGCTTCTGAAGGAGCAGCAGCAGACCCAGACCCTGGCGGACATCCGCACCATGAGCCAGAAGGCAGGCGTCATGGTGAAGCGGGCTATTTTCGCCTACGTCAACCGGGATACCGACGCGGCCAAGGCGGTGGTCAGCCTGGACGATGAGATCGACCAGCTCTTCCGCACCATCAAGAGCGAGTTGGTGGAACTGATCATGGGCAACCGGGAGGAGGCCGACCAGGCCATCGACCTCATTATCATCGCCAAGTACCTGGAGCGCATCGCCGACCACGCGGTGAATATCGCCCAGTGGGCTATTTTCTGCGTCACCGGCGAGATCCAGCCCCAGGCCTGAGCGGCCAATCTGAAACGGAAGGTGATCCCATGTCCAGATCCATCGTAGTGGTAGAGGACGACGAGAGTATCCGGGAGATGCTCCGCTATTATTTTCAGTCGGTGGGCTATACCGTCCGGCCCTACGAGTCGGGGGAAGCCATGTTTGAGGGCGAGTCCAGCCAAACGCCGCCCGCCCTTTTCATTCTGGACATCATGCTGCCCGGCATGGATGGGCTGGAGATCCTTCGCCGGCTGCGGGAGGGCCGGAACACCGCCGAAGTGCCGGCCATCATGCTCACCGCCCGCTCTGCCGAGATGGACCGGGTGGCCGGCCTGGAAAACGGTGCCGACGACTATGTGGTCAAGCCTTTCGGCATCATGGAGCTGCAAGCCAGAGTGAAGGCCGTGCTGCGCCGCACCCAGCGCCATGACGATCAGGTCCTCACCTGCGGAGATCTGGAGATCGACCCCGCCGGCCGGGAAGTGCGCAAGGGGGGCAAGCTGGTGGAACTCACCTTCAAGGAGTTTGAATTGCTCAAGCTGCTGTGTACCCGCCGGGGCGCGGCTCTCACCCGGGACGAGATCCTCCAGACCGTATGGGACTACGACTACACCGGCGAGACCCGCACGGTAGACATGCACGTCAAGGCTCTGCGCCAGAAGCTGGGCGATGACGTCATTGCCACCGTACGGGGCGTGGGGTATAAAATGCCCTGACAGCTCTTTTTCCATCATCTGCGAGAGGAGCGTATTATGAAAAAACGAATCATCGGCGCAACACTGCTCACCGTGGTGTTCGCCCTGCTGATCTCCAATTTTGTGGGAGTTATGATGTTCCGCAGCCGGGAGATGGACGCCGCCCGCTCCACCCTCCAGGAGCTGCTGGAGCTGATGGACGCCCAGAGCGCCATCACCGAGCCGGAGGCCCTGATGGCACAGTTCCACGCCGCCGCTCCCGACAAGCGGCTCACCATCATCGACACTGACGGCACCGTGCTGGCAGACACCGACGCGGATGCCTCCCAGCTGGAGGACCACAACAGCCGTCCCGAGGTGGCCCAGGCTGAGGCCACCGGCTGGGGCGAGGCGGTGCGCCGCTCGGATACCCTGGGCACCTCCATGTTCTATGTGGCCAAGCGCTTTGCCGACGGTATGATCGGCCGGGCTGCCATGCCCCTGTCCTCCATCAATACTCTGGTTATGGGCGGCGTCTGGGGGTTCCTGATCGCCTCCGTGGCCGCCCTGCTGCTGGCCTTCCTGCTGTCCCACCGCACCGCCAACCGTATCATAACCCCTCTCAACTCGGTAGGCGGCGCTCTCCAGGGCGTATTGGACCGCAAAAAGACACCCGGACTGGAGGATCTTCAGGCCGACGACGAGCTGCGTCCCATCCTGCGCTACATTGACAAGCTGATGGATCAGCTGGGCGGCTACATTCAGTCCATTACCGCCGAGCGGGACAAGGTGGGCCTCATCCTGGACTGCATGGATGAGGGCCTGATCCTGCTGGACGAGAGCGGCAAGGTGCTGGCCATCAACCGGGCCGCCCGTTTCCTGTTCGGTTTCTCCGAGGATGAACAGGACAGCGGTGCCCTGCTGCTCACCCGCAGCCGTCGGCTCCGGGAGGCCATTCAGGAGTGCCAGGAAAAACACACCCCCATCATGCTGGACGTGGATGCCCTCACCGAGGACGCCCGCTCCCTGCGGATGTTCGTCTCCCCCGTCTCCGGCCGGCAGTATGAGGGCCAGGCGGTAGGCACCTCCATCCTGGTATCCGACGTCACCGAACTGAAGAAGGCTGAGGGCATCCGCAGCGAATTTACCGCCAATGTATCCCATGAACTGAAAACCCCCCTGACCAGCATCAAGGGCTTTACCGATATGCTGTCCAGCGGTATGGTGGCCTCCCCCGCCGATCAGAAGCGGTTTATCACCATGATCGGCGTGGAAGTGGACCGGCTCATCGATCTCATCAACGACATCCTCAAGCTGTCGGAGCTGGAGTCGGTGGCCATCGACCAGACCGAGGAGCGCTCTGCTGTGCTGGACGCGGCCCGGGAGACCGCCTCCCTGCTGGAGCCCTCCGCCAAGGCCGCCGGCGTGACCTTAGCCGTAGAGGGTGAGCCCGCCACCGTGGCCGTCCCCATGAGTCGGCTGAAAGAGCTGCTCTTCAACCTGGTGGGCAACGGCATCAAGTACAGCGAGAACGGCGGCAGCGTAATCACCCGCGTCCGGGTACAGGACGGCAAAGCTGTGATCTCGGTGGCGGATCAGGGTATCGGCATCCCCCAGGAAGATCAGAGCCGGGTGTTCGAGCGGTTCTACCGGGTGGAAAAGGGCCGGGCCCGCAAGAACGGTGGCACCGGCCTGGGGCTGGCCATCGTCAA
>NZ_CALWOJ010000144.1 GCF_944383115.1 uncultured Flavonifractor sp.
CCGGGTAGTCCTTCAGCATCCGCTGGAACTTGCCGAAGGCCCGGGCCGAGGCGGCAAACCGCTCCGGCGTCTCGGCGCACTGGAGGCACATGGTCCCCTCCAGAAAGGGATAGACCCGCCAGGCCCCGCCCTCGGGATCGGTGTGGAAATAGGAGCCGTCCCTGGCGGCGCACAGGGAGAGGGTCTCCCGGTCCGGGTCGCCTCCCTGGGCGGCGATCTCCTTTTTCAGGTAGTTGGTGATCCCCGCGATGTTGGCCATCACCTGCTCCGGGTGGTGGAAGGCGTTGCGGGAGATCCGCTGGAGGATGAACCGGCGGCAGGGGTCCTCCCCCGGCTGGGTGTGGACGCAGAAGGTGTCGTTGATATGGCCGGAGCCAAAGCGCACCGCGCCCACAATTTCCCCGCCGAAATCAAAGGCGTCCAGCGCCTCCTGTAAGTATTGCTCAGCAGGCGCCATGCTCACACGCTCCCCACAGATCGTCGGGGTAAAGGCCTGCTTCGGTCATGGCCTTCACCGCCGCCACCACCACCGGCTTGTCCTCCCGGTAGGTGACGCCGTACCACTTGTCGGCGCTGCGCAGCACCTTCACCCGGGCCTTGCCCTCCTCCAGCAGCTGGGTCACCACGCTGGGCAGGAAGTACTCCCCCTTCTCCGGATTCTCCGCCAGGGTTTTGTCCAGAAAGGCAGGGAACCGGGCCTGGGCCTCGATGAGGAAGCTGCGGGTAAAGCCCCACAGGTTCATGGATACGATGGTGTCGCCGCTGAGATGGGTCCAGGTCTCCCCCCCGTCCTCGGTGCAGCGGGCGTCGTCCCCATCCTTTTCGATGTGGGTGTGTTCCACTACCTCTTTCAGGTAGTGGTCCCCGGTCTCGGCGCACACCCCCCGGGCCACATGGCCATGCTCGGTGACGGTATTGCCCAGACGATAGCCCACCATAGCAAACTCATAGCAGCCGGGCTGGTCGGGGTGGCTCTCCAGGTACTGGTAGATCTCCCGGAAGGCCTGGGGTCCGTAATAATCGTCGGAGTTGATGACGGCAAAGGGGCCGTCCACCACCTGACGGGCGGCCAGCACCGCATGGCAGGTGCCCCAGGGCTTCACCCGGCCCGCCGGCACGGCGTAGCCCTCCGGCAGGTCGTCCAGCTCCTGATAGGCGTACTTGACATCCATCACGCGGCTGAGCCGGTCGCCGATGGCGGCTTTGAAGGTCTCCTCGATCTGGTGCTTGATGACAAAGACCACCGTCTCAAAACCTGCCCGGCGGGCGTCATAGATGGCATAGTCGATGATCATTTGGCCATGATTTCCCACCGGGTCGATCTGCTTAAGACCGCCGTAGCGGCTGCCCATACCGGCCGCCATGACCACAAGAACAGGCTTGTTCATGCCTTTCGTTCCTTCCTTCTCTCAAAGTGCCCGGGCAGGACGGTTTCCCGCCCATTTTACAGGCTTACTTATTATATACGTCCCGTTGCCAATGTGCAACCCGGGAATGGCAAGATTCCTCAAATCTCTCGCCCGTCCCAAAACAAACGCCGCCCCCGCCGCAGTGCGGCAGGGGCGGCGGCGCTTTACATGGGCTCGCTCACCACTTCGGCTTTGATCAGGTTGGTGGTACCCGACTTGCCCAGCGGCACGCCGGCGGTAATGACCACGGTCTCGCCGGGCTTCACGACGCCCTCCTTCCGGGCCACGTCCACAGCCAGGGAGAACATCCGGTCGGTGGAGTCCACTTCGCCGGACAGCAGAGGCTTTACACCCCAGGAGATGGCCAGCTGACGGCGGGTGGATTCGGTCTGGCACAGCGCCACAATGGGGCAGGCGGGACGGAAGCGGGAGATCACCTTGGCGGTGTAGCCCGACTTGGTGGCCGCCAGGATGGCGGTGGCGTTCAGATCCATCGCAGTCAGGCAGCAGGAGTGGGTGATGGCGTCGTTGATGCCGCCGATCTCAGGCAGCAGATTGCGCTCCCGGAACCGCCGCCAGTAGCTGATGGCGTTCTCGGCGGAAGTGACCACGTTCACCATGGTCTGGAGGGCATCCACCGGGTACTTGCCGGAGGCGGTCTCGCCGGAGAGCATAACGCAGGAAGTGCCGTCGAACACGGCGTTGGCCACGTCGGACACCTCGGCACGGGTGGGCCGGGGATTGCGGATCATGGAGTCCAGCATCTGGGTGGCGGTGATGACCGGCTTGCCCTGGCGGATGGTGGCCTTGATCATCTTCTTCTGCAGGATGGGCACCTCATGGGCGGGGATCTCCACGCCCAGGTCGCCCCGGGCCACCATGACGCCGTCGGCGGCCTCCAGAATGGACTCCAGATTGTCCACGCCCTCCCGGTTCTCGATCTTGGCGATGATCCGGATGTTCTCGCCGCCCTCATGCTTGCACAGCTCGGCCCGGATATCCTCCACATCGCTGGCCTTGCGGACAAAGGAGGCGGCAATGAAGTCAAAGTCGTTCTCCACGGCAAACTTCAGGTCGTCCTTGTCCTTATCCGTCAGAGAGGGGAGCATGATGCTCACATCGGGGATATTGATGGATTTATTGTTGGACAGGGGCCCGCCGTTCTCCACGGTGCAGTGGATGTTATGGCCTTCCACCTTCTCCACCAGCAGCTCGATGAGGCCGTCGTCCACCAGAATGCGGCAGCCGGGGCCCACCTCTTCATGCAGGTTCAGATAGGTGACGGACACCTGTTTTTCATTTCCTTCCACCTCGTCGGTGCTGAGGGTGAATTCCTGGCCCTTCTCCAGGGTCACAGGGCCGGCCACAAAGGACTTGATGCGGATCTCAGGGCCCTTGGTATCCAGGATGGTGGCTACAGGGCGGCCCAGGGTGTCCCGGACGGACTTGAGCATGGTCAGCCGGGCAAGCTGCTCGGCGTGGGTGCCGTGGGAAAAGTTGAAGCGGGCCGCGTCCATGCCCCCCAGGATGAGCTGCCGGATGGTCTCTTCATTGTCCACAGCGGGGCCCAGGGTGCAGATGATTTTCGTCTTTCTCATGTCCTACCTCCATAGGTATGCAAATATGACTCTAAAAAAATCCGGGACTATCATACACCAATCTTTCCGTTTTGCATAGAGGTAATTTTCATTTTAACCAACTTTCGGAGGTTTTTATCAGAAATATTTACAGCTGATACGCGCTAAGCATAAAAAAAGACTGTCCCTTCACTCAGGAACAGCCTTTTTTTCCACTATTTTGTGTTTGCTTACCATTTTAGCGGCACCTAAAGCTATACTAACTGGTTTCTCTTTCCGCGAGACAGCCGCAGGGC
>NZ_CALWOJ010000145.1 GCF_944383115.1 uncultured Flavonifractor sp.
CGCTGTCCGGCGTTGTCGGCCAGCATCCGCTCCAGCTCCCCGGCGTTCATCCGGCGATAGCCGTTTTCATGAACGATGTAGGGCAGGGCCCTGCGGCGGGGCTTCTCCCGGCTCTGCTGCTGGGCGGTGGGGTAGCCGAACACCACCATGGCCGCAGGGAACACATAGTCCGGCAGGTTGAGCAGCTGCCGGTGAGTCTCGCACTGCTCCATCACGTCCCCGATGTAGCAGGAGCCGATGCCCAAACTCCAGGCGGCGGTGACGGCGTTCTGGGCGGCAATGTTGGCATCGGAGCAGGCCAGCAGCAGGTCCCCCACTCCCGGCTTCCGGGGCTGGCAGCCGCCGGCATCAAAGGCGTCGTACCACTTCTGGCAGTCAGCGCAGAAGATCAGCACCAGAGGGGCCTGGGCGATAAAGGGCTGGTGGTCGCAGGTTTGGGCCAGGGTATCCTTTAACTTCTGGTCGGTAATGTCCAGAATGGTGTACAGCTGCTGGTTGCCCGCCGTGGGGGCGGCGCAGGCGGCCTCCAGAATGGCCCGCTTGTCCTCCGGCGCGATGGGCTTTTCCAGATAGGCCCGCACCGATTTGCGGTCACGCAGCTGATGGAGTACGTCGTTCATAAACAGAAACCTCCTGACAGGATGTGGATAACATGCAAGAAAAACGATACATCGTGGAGGGGCAGGACACCCTGCTCCCCTTCCTGCTGGCCCATGTGGCGGGGAAGAGCCGCAACAGCGTCAAGGCCATGCTTACCCGGGGACAGGTCCAGGTGGACGGCAAAACCGTCACCCGCCACGACCATCCCCTCTTGCCGGGGCAAACGGTAGTGGTGCTTCCCCAGGGCGCGGGGGACAAAAAGGCCCCCTTCCCCATCCTCTACGAGGACGGCAGGCTGCTGGTTATCGCAAAGCCCGCCGGCTTGCTGAGCATGGCCAGCGACAAGGAGAAGCTCCGCACCGCCTACCGCATGGCCACCGACTACGTCCGCAAAACCGATTCCCGGAACCGGATCTTCATTGTCCACCGGCTGGATCGGGACACCTCCGGCGTACTCCTCTTCGCCAAGGATGAGCAGACCAAGCGGGCTTACCAGGACAACTGGGACAGGCTGGTGGGCCGCCGGGGCTATCTGGCGGTGGTGGAGGGACGTCCCCCCAGGGATTCCGACACCATCCGCACCCTGCTGCGGGAAAACGCCGCCCATAAGGTGTACTCGGTACCCTCCGGGGGAAAGGAAGCAATAACTCATTATACCACCCTCAGCCGGGGAAGGGAATATGCCCTTCTGGAGGTGGACATCGACACGGGCCGAAAAAACCAGATCCGCGCCCACCTCAGCGAATTGGGCTGTCCGGTGGCGGGGGACCGGGACTACGGGGCGGCCACCGACCCGTTGGGCCGGCTTTGTCTCCACGCCCATGAACTGCGCCTCACTGATCCCTTCACCGGGGAGGCGCGCCTGTTCCGGGCGGAGGCCCCCGGCGGCTTTGCCGCCCTGGCCCGATGATCCTGGCATAAGACGGCAAGTGGGCGGGACTGGCGTCCCGCCCACTTGTCTGGGAAGGTATATTAGGAAGGCAACAAAGGAATCAAAGTTACAGTTTGACCACCCAGCCGTGGGGATCGGGCCGGGTCCCCCACTGGATGCCGGTGAGGGTGTCGTACAGCTTCTGGGCCAGAGGGCCGAGTTTGCCGCCGTTGACCACCACATGCTTGTCCTCCCAGCCCATCTCGCCGATGGGGGAGATGACGGCGGCGGTGCCAGTACCCCAGGCCTCCTTCAGCGCGCCGCTGGCCCCGGCGTCGAACAGCTCCTGGGCGGTGATAAGCCGCTCCTCCACCTTCAGCCCCCAGTCCTTCATCAGTTCGATGCAGGACTTGCGGGTGATGCCGGGCAGCACCGAACCGGTGAGCATGGGAGTGACCACCGTGTCTCCGATCTGGAACATCACGTTCATGGAGCCCACTTCTTCAATGTACTTGCGGTGGACACCATCCAGCCACAGCACCTGGGCATAGCCGTTCTGCTCGGCTCGCTCGCCGGCACGGATGGAGGCGGCGTAGTTGCCGCCGCACTTGGTATAGCCGGTGCCGCCCTTGACGGCCCGGACGTCCTCGCTCTCCACATAGATCTTCACCGGGTTGATGCCCTCGGCGTAGTAGGCGCCCACCGGGCAGGTGATGATGGCGAAGATATAGTCGTGGGATGCGTGAACCCCCAGGGTTGGCGTGGTGGCAATGATAAAGGGCCGGATATACAGGGAGGTGCCGGGGGCACTGGGTACCCAGTCGGCCTCCAGCCGTACCAGCTGCTCAATGGCGGCCAGGGCGTCCTCCTCATCCAGGGGCGGGATGCACATCCGCTCACAGGAGGCGTTGATGCGCTTAATGTTCTCCGTGGGCCGGAAGAGCTGGATGGAACCGTCGGGGGAGCGGTAGGCCTTCAGCCCCTCAAAAACCTCCTGGGCATAGTGGAACACCATGGCGGAGGGGTCAAGGGCGATGGGGCCGTAGGGAACGATACGCCCGTCGTGCCAGCCCTGGCCGGCGGTATAGTCCATCATAAACATATGATCGGTAAAGGTTTTGCCGAACACCAGCGTGGAGGGATCGGGCTTGGGCTTGCTTACCGCGGCGCGCTGGACGGGATATTCCTTCATCAGGATGGCCTCCTTGCAGTTTCATTGCTTGTATTCAGTATGGCAGGGGCGCGGGGAAAAGAATGTAAAGCGTGATACAATGACGGAAATATACCGGCTGGTTTTTCCCCTGCCGCCTTTTGTATCCTAGCACATTCAGGGCTGAAATACAACCGGCGGAAGAGTTGGGCCGGCGGCACTTGTAATTTACAGCCGGATAAGATATAATACTGGGGCTAATATGCCGAAAGAGGGTATTTCATCAATGAAATTAGGTATCGTGGGTCTGCCCAACGTGGGCAAATCGACCCTTTTCAACGCCATCACCAACGCCGGCGCCGAGAGCGCCAACTACCCCTTCTGCACCATCGACCCCAACGTGGGCGTGGTGGCGGTGCCCGACCAGCGGCTGGACGCGCTGACCGAGATGTACCACCCCAAAAAGACCACCCCCGCCGTGGTGGAGTTCGTGGATATCGCCGGCCTGGTCAAGGGGGCCAGCCAGGGCCAGGGCCTGGGCAACAAGTTTTTGGCCAACATCCGGGAGTGCGACGCCATCGTCCACGTGGTCCGCTGCTTTGACGACGAGAACATCATGCACGTGGTG
>NZ_CALWOJ010000146.1 GCF_944383115.1 uncultured Flavonifractor sp.
CGGCAGGCGTCCATAAAATCGGCGGGGTGGTCCATAATATCACTGCACCGCTGGTACAGGGAATCCCACTCCGCCCTCGTCAGGTCTCCAAAGTCGATCAAATGCCGCATGACGCTTCATTTCCCCTTTTGAATTTTTTCTATCGTATCATATTTTCTCCTCTTCCGGCAAGAGCATAATGGACAAATTTCCTGCTTTTTTCCCTCTTCTCCTTGACATCTGTGCCGTTCAGTCTGCCCGGCTGTGTGCAAAGACTGACAGGTATCCTTCCCGCCGGTTATGTCCACACTAAAAAGCAAAGGAGGCGGGAGCATGTCACTGTTTTGGATCTTCCTGATCTACAGCTTTATTGGCTTTCTCATTGAGGTCTGTTATGCCCGCATGACCGGTGAGTCCAAGCGGGACCGGAAGTGCCGGCTATTTTTACCCATCTGTCCCGTCTATGGGCTTGGCGCGCTGGGCCTGCTTCTGCTGCCGGAGCAAATACAAGCAAACCCATTCCTGCTCTTTCCCGCCGCGGTGCTGGTGTGTACGGGGGCGGAACTTCTGGCCGGGCTTTTTTATGAAAAGGTCTTTTTGGTCTCCTTCTGGGACTACTCTCACCTTCCCCTCCATCTCGGGCGGCATGTCTGTCTCCGCTTTGCCCTGTATTGGGGAGCGTTGACCCTGGCGATCTATTATTTTCTCCACCCGGCTGTCGCCTGGCTGGCCGCCGCCATCCCAACCTGGGCGGCTCCGCCTGCTGCGGCGCTGCTCTGCACGGATACTATACTGACCACGCTGCTGCTGCGCCGTACCCGTGATACCGGCTCTCTGCGCTGGTATGCCCGGCTGTTCCGCCGCAGGACCGCATAAAAGAAGGCCTCTCGCCAGGCCATAGCCTGGCGAGAGGCCTTGGTTTACGCCCGTCTCAGGTCATTGAGGGTCTCGTCAATCTTTTTCTGGGATACGTAAGCCTGGGCCACAGAAAGGATCTGCTCCAGGGTGATGGAGCGGGCAGCCCCCAGGATGGGATGCTTGAACAGCATGGGAAAGCGGCGCTGAAGCACCGCCCGGCTGCCTGGATGGTCAAGCAGTTCCCCCACCGTGATTTGATTGCGTTTGAGTTCCATCGGCGTTCACCTCCGCCCTATTCTATGCGACTCCCGCCTAGATTTGACTTGCGGTTCCAGGTCGAATCAGGCTATAATAGAGTATCTGAGACAAATCACAGGCCAAACGAGGAGGGCGCATTTCCCATGATTCAGCCTTTTGATACAAGAACGCCCCGTATTCATCCGGAAGCAAGAATCGCCGCTAACGCTACCGTAGTGGGCGACGTTTGCATTGGCCGGGCCGCCAGCGTCTGGTACGGCGCGGTCCTGCGGGGCGACGAATGCTCCATCTGCCTGGGCGATGGCTCCAATATTCAGGACAACTGCGTCCTTCACAGCGATCCCGGCTTTCCTGCTGTGATCGGGCGGGATGTCACGGTGGGCCACGGCGCCATTCTCCACGGCTGTACGGTGGAGGACGGCTGTCTGATTGGTATGGGTGCCATTCTGCTCAACGGCTGTGTCATCGGAGCGGGCAGCCTGATTGCCGCCGGCGCGCTGGTCACCCAGAACACCGTGATCCCACCAGGTAGCCTGGTAATGGGCTCCCCAGCCAAGGCGGTGCGGCCCCTGCGCCCGGAGGAGCAGGAATCCCTGCCCCACTCCGCCCAGCTCTACCGGGAATTGTCCGCGGCCCAGCTCCCCGCCGCCGGTCAGGAGGTAACAACATGAAAAAAGAGCATCATCCCAAGGGGCAGCGCCGGCAGGCGCTGAAGGAGCAAGTGAAGGCCAAACCTGGCCTGACCGCCGTATACATCATTCTCCGTGCCCTGGTCATTTTCGCCATTGTCGCCCAATCCTTTAAGGGCAATTTTGAAAATGTGTTCCTGTGCGTCCTCACCTTGTTTCTCTTTACCCTGCCCAGCTTTCTGGAGCGCACCATCCGCATTGAGATTCCGGATACGCTGGAAGTCATTATCTTACTTTTCATCTTTGCCGCCGAGATCCTGGGTGAGATCCAGGCTTATTACATTCAGTATCCCTACTGGGACACCATGCTCCATACCCTCAACGGCTTTTTGTGCGCCGCCATCGGCTTCTCCCTGCTGGACATCCTCAACCGCAACGAGAAGCTGAAATTCAGTCTCTCTCCCGTCTATCTGGCGGTGGTGGCCTTCTGTTTCTCCATGACCATCGGTGTGCTGTGGGAATTTTTTGAGTTCTCCATGGATCAGCTTTTCCTGCTGGACATGCAGAAGGATACGATCGTCAATTCCATTGGCTCGGTCATGCTGGACCCTGCCGGCGGCAACCATCCCATTGCCATCAAGCACATCACCGACGTCATTGTGGTCACCGCTGACGGCGCCCAGCAGTCCCTGGGGCTGGGCGGCTATCTGGACATCGGTATCATCGACACCATGAAGGATCTGTTCGTCAACTTCATCGGCGCGGTGGTCTTTTCCTTCATTGGATTCTTTTATGTAAAAAACCGGGGCAAAGGCAAATTTGCACCCCAGTTCATCCCCACAGTAGTGGAGAACGAAAACGGGAACGGACAAAACGACGGCTGACAGGCGCTAACCCCGCGCAAAAATATTTGCGACAGGTCTGCATAACTTCCCTCCATACCGTTCATACTAGAAGCGTACCACGGTAACAAGGAGGAATTTGCGATGAACCAGACCCCTAACAACAGCATCAAGTGTTCCGTCACCAACTGCGCCCACCACTGCCAGGGTCAGAACTACTGCACCCTGAACGAGATCAAGGTGGGCTGCTGCGAGCCCAACGCCACCAAGTGCGCCTCCACCGAGTGCGCCTCCTTCCAGCTGGGCCAGCACTAAGCCTCCGGGCAACAAAAAAACAGGACCTGCTCTTGCAGGTCCTGTTTTTTGTGTCTGGAATGAATTACTCCTTGGGCTCGGCAGGGGCCTCGGCCTTGGGAGCCTCCGCCTTGGGGGCGGCAGCAGCAGGGGCAGCCTTGGGCGCCGCGGGCTTCACCTCGGGCACCTTGCCGTCCACGGTGATCAGCTTGCGGGGGCACTTCTGGGCGCAGATGCCGCAGCCGATGCACTTCTCGTAGTCGATGACGGCCAG
>NZ_CALWOJ010000147.1 GCF_944383115.1 uncultured Flavonifractor sp.
TTCAGCCGCCGTATGGACAACAAGGCCGTGGACAAGTTGTTCTTCTGGCTGCTGCTGGTCATCACCGGCATCAGCGTGTACAACCTGATTCGCTGCTTTGTATAACTTCGCGTTCTTCTCCTCTTTTCCTCAGGACCCGTTCCGGCAGTCATGCCGGGACGGGTCCTTTGTTATGCTTGCAAGGGTGGAAACATTTGGCCTGCCCCGGTTCCTTGACACTGGAACATGACATGGTATAATACCAAACCAGTATGGAATTTTTGCAGAGCAAATGCGCCATATTTTATCAATAATTGTAACTTGGAGGAATTTACACATGCAAGCAAAGAAACCGCTGGCCCTGCTGCTGTCCCTGTCCATGGGACTGTCCATGGGCACGCCCGCCCTGGCTGCCGCCAAGGAGACCAGCCTGCCTGATGTGAACCAGAGCTGGGCGGCCGACTCCATTCACCGCTGGCTGGAGGCCGGCCTGGTGGAGGGGGACGACCAGGGCATGTTCCGTCCTGCCGCTAACCTGACCCGGGGCGAGCTGGCCACCATTTTTGTCCGCCTGCTGGGCCTGAGCGAGAAGGCGCCCAACCGCTACGCCGACCTGAAGGGGGATGAGTGGTACGCCGACGCCATTCTGAAGTGTACCGCCGCCGGTATTATGGAGGGTGACGGCACCAACTGCAACGCCACCCAGACCATTTCCCGCCAGGAGACCATGGTGATGTTTGCACGGGCCATGGGTATCCGGGAGGAGAAGGAACCCAGCCTGGGCCAGTTTGTGGACGGCACCGACGCCGCCGGCTGGGCCGCCGGCTATCTGGCTCCTCTGGCGGAGCTGGGCATCCTGTCCGGCGTGGAGGACGGTTCCCACCTGGCGCCCAAGGCCAACATTGACCGGGCGTCCACCATGGCTCTGCTGGACAAGGCTGTCAGCGATTACATTACCCGCTCTGCCGACGTGGAGGCGGAGGACGAGGGCCGCTTTGTGGTGATCAACACCGGTTCCGCTGCCCGCAGCGGCGCCCAGGTTGAGGTGTCCGGCCAGGCCGCCGGTCTGGTGGTGGCTCCCGGCAGCGCCGGGGCCAAGATCACCGCCCAGGACCTGACCGCCGCCACCGTGAAGGTGGACGCTCCGGTGGAGCTGACCCTCTCCGGCAGCACTTCCGCCGACTACCTGAGCGTCAACGCCGAGGCCCAGCTGGCGGTGGAGAAGGACGCTTCCGTGGAGGAACTGTCCCTCAACGCCGCCGCCCAGGTGGACAACCAGGGCACCATCGGCAAGGCCGCCGTCAACGCCGACGGCGTGGTGCTGGACGGCAAGCTGCCCGGCAGCCTGGAGGTGACCGACGGCGTGGACCAGCCTACCGACAGCGAAGGCAACCAGGTGGGCGGCGACAATAACAATGGCGGCAGCAATGGCGGCGGTTCCGGCTCCGGTGGTTCCGGCGGCTCCGGTGGTTCCGGCGGCAGCGGCGGCGGTTCCGGTTCCGGCGGCTCCGACGGCGATGGTGACGGCGACGGCGGCCAGGTGCCTCCTGTCCAGGCCGGCCCTGCCGTGACCCGGGTTTCCGAAGAGGAGGGCAAGGTCACCATTCAGTTTGACCAGGCCCTGTACACCATGGAGGAGGATGTGCTGACCAAGATCGGCAGCTCCTCCACTCCCGAGGGTGACGTGGTGAACAACGAGGCCCTCCAGGCCGCGGGCTACGCCATCTCCGGCGACGTGCAGATCACCAACCTGTATGTGGACAACGAGACCGAGTTTGTCTGGACCTTCGACTTCAACAGCGCCAAGCTGGGCGACGGTATGCGCTACAACAAGGCCATCTACGACGCCGAGGGCAACAGCGCCGGCTACCTCACCGCCCGCCGCCATGTGGCCCTGAAGGACGACGAGGGCCGCACCCCCTACTACGTCTGGACCGTGGCCTTTGAGCAGGAGGCCGGGGCCGACATCACCGCCCCCGTGCTGGAGAAGGAGAACGTCACCCTGCTGGGCGACGACGACACCCTGACCCTCACCGTGCCTGTGTCCGACGACGGCGAGCTGGCCTATCTGGAGATCGACCACAGCCTGGAGGCCAGCTTCCCCGAGTTCACCGTGGAGGCCAAGAGCTATGAGTTCCTGGATGAGGAGAGCGGCCTGGGCTACACCAGCGTGTACACCGACACCCAGGGCGAGCAGAAGTGGGAGATCACGCTGAATCCCGTGGCCACCGCCCTGCTGCGTCAGGCCGCCGACGGCAGCCCCATGACCTTCTACTTCTCCGTGAAGGACAAGGCGGGCAACCAGTTTGGTTCCATGTACTTTGTGGACGAGGAGATGACGGTCTCCGACGTGTCCGTGCCCCTGGACACCACCGCTCCCACCGTGGTGAGCTTCGCCATTGACGATCAGGTGGTGGAGGACGGCGCTACCGTCAACTTTGACGAGGGCCAGGAGTTCACCAGCCTCACCGTCACCCTCAGCGAGGCGGTGGTTGCCGGGGATCAGACCCAGCACATCACCATTGACGGCCATGAGTTCGGTACCTTCGTCATTGACGAGGCCGATCCCACCAAGCTCCACATCACCGTTACCAACCACAACGGCAACAAGTATGTGGAGGGTACCTTCCAGTTCGATCTGGCCGCCGGCGCTCTGAAGGACGCCTCCGGCAACGAGAACGAGGAGCTGTCCTACACCATCCACTTTACCCAGAATCCCGGCGTGTAAGCGTCACAAAGCCCCCCTTTTACCGATAAACTGGTGAGAGGGGGGCTTTTTATGCAAAGTAAGGCGTTACAGGAACAGATCAAAACGGCTGACAAATCTCTGCTTTTTCTCAGTACCCTGCTGGGGTCCATCTGTCTGTCCTGGCTGGCCCTGGACAAACGGCGGCGGGGGCTGTGCTGCAACGGAAAGGCTCCCGATGTGACGGGGCTGCGGCAGGTCAGCTCTGTATTGGTGGTGCTGGCACTGGGGTACTTCTTCTGCCTGGGTGTGAAGGGCAGGGAAGA
>NZ_CALWOJ010000148.1 GCF_944383115.1 uncultured Flavonifractor sp.
CTCTTCGTCACCGACGTGTCCAAGACCATCGACGGGGTGAAGGTGCTGGACAAGGTGTCCTTCATCGTGGGCCACGGCGACAAGATCGCCTTCGTGGGCGACAACGAGAACGCCCAGACCGCCCTCTTCAAGATCCTCACCGGCGAGATGGAGCCCGACGAGGGTACCGTCAAGTGGGGCCAGACTGCCACCTTCTCCTACTTCCCCAAGGACAACACCGAGTTCTTCAAGGACTGCGACGACAACCTGGTGGAGTGGCTGCGCCAGTGGTCCTCCGACCCCCACGAGGCCTATCTGCGGGGCTTTTTGGGCCGGATGCTCTTCTCCGGCGACGAGGTGTATAAGCCCGTCAAGGTCCTCTCCGGCGGCGAGAAGGTGCGCTGTATGCTCTCCCGCATGATGCTCTCCGGCGCCAACGTGCTGCTGCTGGACCAGCCCACCAACCACCTGGACCTGGAGTCCATCGCCGCTCTGAACAACGGCCTGGAGGCCGTCAAGTGCAACGTGCTGGTGGCCTCCCATGACCATCAGCTCATCCAGACCGTGTGTAACCGGGTGTTCGACTTCACCGCCGACGGCCAGCTCGTCGACCGCAAGATGACCTACGACGAGTACCTGGAGAGCCAGAAGACGGAGTAAGAGACTCTATTTCTCCCGGCAGAGTTCCAGGGCCAGGCGGCCCCCCAGCCGGAACCCCCGGTCAAAGGCCTCCGCCAGCTCCAGCTCGTTGGCCCGGGCCTGCTTCTCCCAGAATTCGTTGGCGAAATCCAGCCCAAAGGCAGCTTTTGCCCGCTCATAGTAGGGCTCCAGGGCCGCTGCCGCCGCCCGCTGCTCCACCGTCATGGCGTCCGGCGCGGTAAGCAGCCGCAGGTTTTCCAGGAAGAGGTTCATATGGCAGACCTCCAATATGATCGATATGAGCATATTATATACGCTCGAAATGAGCGTGTCAAGGGGTGATCATTGATGTCCGCGTTTGCCGCCTGTCTGCGTTCCATCCGGCAGGAGAGGGGCCACAAACAGCGTGAAGTGGCCGAGTATCTGGGGATCCAGCTGCGGTCTTATCAGGCCTATGAAGGTGGGACCCGAGAGCCGTCCATTGATGTGCTGATCGCCCTGGCCGACTATTTCCAGGTTACCCTGGATCAGCTGGTGGGCCGGAATAGGCCGTAGGGACCCCGCCGCAGGTTTTCCAGGATCATGCCACATCTCTCCTTACGGTGTTTTTGTTCGTATTATATACGAATAAAAACACCGTGTCAAGAAGCGGAGGAGGATTTATTATGGAGTTTTCTCAATGCCTGCGGGAGATCCGTAAGGCGAGCGGTAAAAAGCAGCGGGAAGTTGCGGAATTTTTAGAGGTTAATATCCGCACCTATCAGCTGTATGAGGAGGGGAAAAATGAACCCTCCATCAAAAAATTGATCGCCCTGGCCGACTACTTCCAGGTTACCCTGGACCAGCTGGTGGGCCGGACGAGTTTGTAGAGACGGGCTGGAATGCGGGCCCGCCCCCCGGTGGAAAAGAAATCCGTGCCTTTGCTGTAAAACTGTGCTATAATAATGTCTGCTGACTAAACCGAAAATCGGTTTAGTCACGCGGCGGTAGCCTATCTTTATGATTTCATCCGGAAAGGATGCTGACCATGCGAAAAGAGATCCTTTTGCCCGCCATCGCGGTGGTGGGCGGCGGAGCCGGCTTTGCCCTGCGGCGCTGGGAGCTGGCCACCGCCTTTGAGCCGGACACCGGCCTGCCCATTGCCGGCGCGCCCGCCACAATGGCCCTCATCGCCCTGTCGGTGGCGGTGGCGGCGGTGCTGCTGGCCCTCAGCCTGCTGGGGAAGTATCCCCGGTTTCAGGGTTACGACCAGGCGTTCCGGGGTGAACGCAATACCCTGTACGCTATGGCGGGGGTACTCTCCGCCTTCCTGCTCATCGGCGCGGGGGGGCTGATCGCCTATGAGTTTGTCCAGGGGATCAACCAGCTCTACACCCGCCTGATTGTGGCGGTGATGGCGGTGGCCTCCGGCGTGTGCGTGCTGTCCACGGTGCGCAACAGTTTCAGGGCCGAAAACAAGGGCAAGTACAGCGTGCCTCTGCTGGTCCCGGCCTTCGCCTTCTGCGTGTGGCTCATCGCCGCCTACCAGGTGCGGGCGGGGGACCCGGTGCAGCTGGACTATGTGTTTGAACTCTTCGGCATTATCGCAAGCCTGCTGGGCCTGTATTTCATTGCCGGATTCTCCTTTGACAAGGGCAAGTGCGGCCCCGCGGTGTTCTTCTCCCTGCTGGGGGTGTATTTCTCCCTTGTCACCCTGGCCGACGGCCATGATCTGGCCTCCATGCTCCTCTATGGGTTTGCCATCCTCTACCTGCTGGCCTCCAGCGCCTTGCTGCTGTACAACGCCGCCCGGCCTCTGCCTGAAGAGCCGGTCGAGAACGATACGGAGGGATCCTCTGATGTCTGAGAACAAGAAGTTTTATATCACCACCCCCATCTACTACCCCTCGGACAAGCTCCACATCGGCCACGCCTACTGCACCGTGGCCACCGATGCGATGGCCCGCTATAAGCGCCTCACCGGCTGCGAGGTGATGTTCCTCACCGGTACCGACGAGCATGGCCAGAAGATCGAGGACAAGGCCAAAGCCGCCGGGGTCACCCCCCAGCAGTATGTGGACAACATTGTGGACGGGCCCCGGGGCGTCCGGGATCTGTGGAAGCTGATGAATATCTCCAACGACCGCTTCATCCGCACCACCGACGACTACCATGTGGCCGCCATCCAGAAGATTTTCAAGGCCATGTACGACAAGGGCGACATCTACAAGGGCACCTACCAGGGCAAGTACTGCAAGGACTGCGAGGCCTTCTGGACCGAGACCCAGCTGGTCGACGGCAAGTGCCCCGACTGCGGTCGTCCCGTGCAGG
>NZ_CALWOJ010000149.1 GCF_944383115.1 uncultured Flavonifractor sp.
TTGCAGGCCACAACCGTTCCCTCAGAATCGATCACGCCAATGGCCCGTTCGGTGCTGTCTTTCATCTGCAAGACAACGCTTTGAAAAATTCTGCTGGACATGGTGTATGCCTCCTTATTTTAGTCCCCGCTTCGGGATGCTATGTCTATCCCATACATCACACACAGGCGGACAGCCCTGTTTCCACTTCAGATCGTTCTTGATGCAGCTGTTCATTCAACAGTCATTATTATACCGGTTTATTTCGCCCTTTTCAATAGCTTTTTCAAAGTTTTTTGGTGATATTGACTAAAATGTAACGAATCCTGTTTTTTCCTGTCCATCAATCTCTCAAATTCCTGCGGTTGCCCGCACTGCCGCCAACTCTACCTCCGTCAGAGGCCGCCACTCTCCCCGCTCAAGCGAGGGATCCAGCGTCAGCGGGCCCATGGTAAGACGCTTGAGGTAGCGTACCGGTTTGCCGCGGCAGGCCAGCATCCGTTTGATCTGATGATACTTGCCCTCCCGCAGAGTGACGATGGCGGTATCCGCCTGCTCCAGCACCTCCAGGCCGGCAGGCATGCACACCAGCCCATCCCCCAAGGTCATACCGGCGGCAAAGGCCGCCGTGTCGCTCCCGTCCAGCTGGCCATCCACCCGCACAAAATAGGTCTTGTCCACATGACGGCGGGGGGCCAGCAGCCGGTGCGCCAGCGCACCGTCGTTGGTCAACAGCAGCAGGCCTTCGGTGTCCTTGTCCAGCCGCCCTGCCGGAAACAGCCCCACCCGCCTCAGGTAGTCGGGCAGCAGTTCCAGCACCGTAGGCTGCCGGGGATCGTCAGTGGCGGAAACCAGGCCGGCTGGCTTATGCAGCATCAAATACACCAGCCGTTCCCCTGATATGGCGGCTCCGTCCACTTCAAAGCGGGCGGCCGGGTCCCACTTCTCTTCCGGAGAGCGGGCGGGCACACCATTAACCGTCACACGACCGGCCCGCACCAATTCCCGCACTTCTTTCCGGGACCAGCGGCCGGTATTGGCCAAGATCTTGTCCAGACGCTCCACAGTCATCCTCCTTGTCCGTTTCCCCATTTCCCGGCATAACCAGCCCATAAAGCACATACCATGTTGGTACCAGCATTTTGAGAAAGGGGCGTTGCGCTGTGTTTATTATTACCGCCAGAGTCCGCAAGGGACCCATACTGGCTGTAGCCGCCGCTGCGGCTGTGGTCTGCGGGGTTCTGCTTACCGCGGCAGGACTGGGGGGGCGGGATGCGGCGGTCTCCGGCGTGGTCAGTCCCACCGGCATCAAGACCAATGAAGATCGGATCGCCTACCTGGAGAGCTATGGCTGGCAGGTCTCTCAGGAACCCGTCTCGGTGGAGGAGCTTCTCATTCCGGAAACCTTCGACGATACCTATGCCCAATATCTGGATCTCCAGTCCTCCCAGGGATTTGATCTGAGTGAATACTGCGGCAAACGAGTCAAGCGATATACCTACGAGATCAACAACTATCCCACCGGCGAGAGCGGCATACAGGCGGGGCTGCTTATCTACAAGAATACCGTTATAGGGGGCGATGTCCTCTCTCCCCAGCTGGGGGGCTTTATACACGGGTTGTCCATGCCCGGATAGCAAATGCGGCGCTCTCTGGAGCGCCGCATTTGTTATTTTGTCTGTTGCTTCTCCTGAATCAGATGAACGTTTAAATGCCCATATGGAATCTCAATCCCCGCCTGATCAAAGGCCTGTTTCACCTGCTCCAGTAGATCGTAATACAGATCCCAGTAATCTTCTGTGGCACACCATACCCGGACCGTATATTCAATGCTGCTGTCCTGATAGGCGGAGACCCGCACAAAGGGTTCCGGCGTAAACAATGCCTTGGGGTGGGCGCCCACCACCCCTTTGATAGCGGCAATTACCCGCTCCGGCGGGTCATCATAGGAAGCGTTAAATTTCAGATCCACCCGCCGCTGCTCGGCGGTGGTGTAGTTAATAATCTTTTCGGCAGAGATCTGGCCGTTGGGTACCGAAATCACCTTATTATCCACAGTAGACAATTTGGTATAGGCCAGGCCTACCTCTTTGACCGTACCGCTGACGCCGCCGGCCTCCACGTAGTCTCCCGCCTTGAAGGGCTTGGATACCAGCACCTGGATGCCCCCCGCCAAATTGGACAAGGTACCCTGGATGGCCAGGGATACCGCCAGGCCGATCACGCCCAGCACCGCCACCAGGCTGGTCATGGGTACCCCGATATAGTCCAGCACGATACACAATGTGATCAGCCACAGGATCACACGCAGAGCCGCATGAATGAAGGTGTGCAGGCTCTTCTCCATTTCCAGGCGCACAAACGCCCGATCCATCAACCGGAGGATCACCTTCATCACTACCATACAGCCTACAAAGAGCAGAAGGATGGTAATGATTTTTTGCAGATTCAGGTCATTGAAAAAGCCGGTGACTGTCTGGATTGTTTCCTCCGCATCCTCCGGCGTGATATTTGTAATGTTTGTAAGCATGGCTTCCTTCCTTTCTGCGGCTATTCTATCATAGCTTCTTCGCTCAGACAAGCCCTGCAAACCGCAGACATAAGAAAAGAGCCTGCCTTAGAGCAGGCTCTTTGCGGACAGCAACGCTTTTCCTTCGGGCGGACAGTCTCTTAAATGCAGAAGACCTGCCTTGCGGCAGGTCTTCTTGCAAAAGGAGAATTACTCCTCGATGTCGATAACAACGCCGGAACCCACGGTGCGGCCACCCTCACGGATAGCGAAACGCAGGCCCTTCTCGATGGCGATGGGGGTGATCAGCTCCACCTTCATGTC
>NZ_CALWOJ010000150.1 GCF_944383115.1 uncultured Flavonifractor sp.
ATCCCCCCGGACGAATTTAAATTGTGGAGTTCGCCTTGGCGAACATCCGATAGGAGTTGGATCTCATGTCTCATAACCGTAAACTGGGCAAGCCCACTGATCAGCGTCTCGCCATGCTGCGTGCCATGACCACCTACCTGCTGGAGAATGGTCAGATCAAGACCACCTATGCCCGTGCCAAGGAAGTTGCTCCCATGGCCGAGAAGATGATCACCCTGGCCAAGAACCCCAACCTGGCCAATTACCGCAAGGCCCTGTCCTACCTGACCAAGGAGGACGTGGCCAAGAAGACCTTCGACGAGCTGGGCCCCAAGTATGCCAGCCGTAACGGCGGTTACACCCGTGTGGTCAAGATCGGCCCCCGCCGCGGCGATGCCGCCGAGATGGCCATCGTGCAGCTGGTGTAAGTTTGCATCAAAAGCCCCCTGCCGCAGGCAGGGGGCTTTTTGTTTGCGGTTGGTCTTGCATTTGCAGATATGCTATGGTATACTAAACTCCAATCAATGATAAAGGAGACGGTGAGCCCTCGTGGACGAACCTCCGCCCAGTTGCAATTACATTAGAGAGTCTGTGGAGCAGGACAGCCTTATTTCTGTAAGGGAATAGGGGTGTCCTTTTGCGCGTTCCCCTCAAAATTAAGAGTTGGAGTTGAGTATTGTTTTATGCCGGACAGTTCCAGTTTAACGATGATTATCATTCTTGTGGTCCTTGTGATTCTATCCGCTTATTTTTCTGCAACCGAGACTGCCTTCACCTCGTTGAACCGCATTCGCCTGAAAAGCAAGGCGGACGCCGGCAATCGCAGGGCCGCGTTGGCGCTCAAGCTGGTGGATCAGTATGACAACCTGCTGTCTACCATCCTGGTGGGCAACAACATTGTCAACCTGTCCGCCTCCTCTCTGGCCACCGTGTTCTTCACGGAGGGCCTGCGGCTGCAAAATGGTGCGGTGATCTCCACCGCCGTCATCACCATTGTGGTGCTGGTCTTCGGCGAGGTCTCCCCCAAGAGCCTGGCCAAGGAATACCCGGAGAGCTTTGCCATGTTCTCCGCCCCCATTATGCGTATCCTGATGGTGATCCTCACCCCGGTGAACTTCCTGTTCAGCCTGCTGAAGAAGGTGCTGTCCAAGGTGTTCCACAAGGAGGGGGACAGCGGCATCACGGAAGAAGAACTGGTGACCATGGTAGACCAGGCCGAGAGTGAAGGTGGTCTGGACCAGCACGAGAGCAAGCTCATCCGCTCCGCCATTGAGTTCAACGACATGGAGGTGGATGAGATCCTCACTCCCCGGGTGGACATTGTGGCGGTGGAGGATACCGATTCCATGGACGATATCGCCCAGGCCTTCGCCGAGAGCGGCTATTCCCGCCTACCGGTATACCATGAGGACATCGACGATATCATCGGCGTGATCCACGAAAAGGACTTCCACGCCGCCCGCTATCGGGGAATCACCGATATGAAGTCCTTTACCGGCCCCATGCTGTACACCACCGGCAACACCAAGATCTCCGAGCTGTTGCGTATTCTCCAGCGGGAGAAGGCACACATGGTCATCGTGGTGGATGAGTACGGCGGCACCGAGGGTCTGGTGACCCTGGAGGACATCGTGGAGGAACTGGTGGGCGAGATCTGGGACGAACACGACGAGGTCATTGAGGAGTTCAAAAAACAGGAGGACGGCAGCTACCTGATCTCCTGCTCCGCCGACCTCACCGACCTGTTTGACCTGTTTTCCATCAAGGGTGAGTGCGACGCCAACACCATCTCCGGCTGGGTGATGGAGCAGATCGGCCGCATCCCCGAGGGGGGGGACCACTTCGTCTCTGATGGCCTGGACGTGACGGTCACCAAGGTGGATCACCGGCGGGTGCTGGAGATCCGGGTGCGGGTACTGCCGGAGCCGGAGGAGAAAGAGAAGACACGAGAGTCGTAAATAAAGTGCCATTGGCAAACAAAAACCCTGCGGCAGCGCCGCAGGGTTTTTGGTGTTATAAGCGGGTCCGGGCCCAATAGGCAGCCATGCTCTCGCCGGGCTGGCCGGTGACCTCCCGGGAGAGATAGGCTGTCAGCTCTTCCGGCGGCGCCCAGGCCAGGGCGGCATCCTCGGTGGGGAATTCCACTTCGGCGTAGAAGAAACCGGTTTCCAGATCGGGGTCCACCGCATTGACCTCCAGGGTGAGTCCGCCAGGCAGGGGATAGCGGCGTTGTTCCTTTTGGATCATGGGCTTACCCAGCATGGTTTTCAGGCGCTGGTAGCGGTCCTGATCCACCGTTACCTCGATCTCTTCCCGGGCCAGACCGGCGCCCCCCTTAAAGCAAAGTACATAGGCGGTATCGCCTCCCTGAAGGGACTCCCGGCGGATTCGGATAGCGGGGTTGGTGAGGAAGTACCCCTGCTCCATCTCCAGAAGGGAATGGGGGGTCAGGTCAGGCCAGCCCTCCACCAGCCAACGGCGTTCAATTTCCATAGGGCAGTTTCCTCAGAAGGGGAGGGCTATGATGGCGGGCACCAGAATGGGCACAGCCAGGGACAGAACCACGCCGGATGTAAAGGAATAGATGGTAATTCGCTCATGGGTAGCACCCACCACCACCGGCAGCACGGTATCCATCGCCGCCGCGCCGGGCAGAGCGGCGCACTCCACATAGCCCACATACCGGGCGATAAAGGGAATGGCCAGGATGGAGAAGATCTCACGCATCACATTGGACAGGAAGGCCACCGCCGACACCGACAGGGAATAGGGAGCCAGCAGGGTGGGGGCCAGGGAGTA
>NZ_CALWOJ010000151.1 GCF_944383115.1 uncultured Flavonifractor sp.
GCCGGCAACATCCTGGTCCGCCAGCGGGGCACCCATATCCATCCCGGCGTCAACGTGGGCAAGGGCAGCGACGACACCCTGTTCGCCCTCAAGAGCGGCCGCGTGAAGTTTGAGCGCCTGGGCAAGGACCGTAAGCAGGTCTCCATTGTTGAAATTGCTCAGTAATTATGGGTAAACTAAGCCCCGGACGGACTCCCGTTCCGGGGCTTTTTCTTTGGAAGCAAGGAGGTATTATGGCAGCACCCTTTGTAGATACCGCCCGCATCACCGTCAAGGCGGGCAACGGCGGCAACGGCGCGGTGGCCTTCCACCGGGAGAAGTATGTGGCTGCCGGCGGGCCTGACGGCGGCGACGGCGGCCGGGGGGGCAACGTGATCCTGGAGATCAACCCCCATATGTCTACCCTGATGGACTTCCGCTACAAGCGCAAGTATGTGGCGGGCAACGGCATGGACGGCCAGGGCAAGCGATGCTCCGGCAAGGACGGCGAAGACCTGGTCATCAAGGTGCCCCGTGGCACCGTGGTGCGGGACGCGGAGACCCAGGAGATCATCTGCGATATGTCCCAGACCGACTCCTTCGTGCTGGCTCGTGGGGGCAACGGCGGCTGGGGCAACAAGCACTTCGCCACCCCCACCCGGCAGGTGCCCCGCTTTGCCAAGGCGGGGCTGCCCGGCCAGGAGCGGCAGGTGATCCTGGAGCTGAAGCTGCTGGCCGACGTGGGATTGGTGGGCTTCCCCAACGTGGGCAAGTCCACCCTCCTGTCCGTGGTGTCCAAGGCACGGCCCAAGATCGCCAACTACCACTTCACCACCCTCTTCCCCAACCTGGGGGTGGTCTATGTGGACGAGGGGGTGTCCTTCGTGCTGGCCGATATCCCCGGCATCATCGAGGGCGCCGCCGAGGGCGCCGGCCTGGGCCACGACTTCCTGCGGCACATCGACCGCTGCCGGCTGCTCATCCATGTGGTGGACGTGTCCGGCTGCGAGGGCCGTGACCCGGTGGAGGACTTCAAGGCCATCCAGGAGGAGCTGAAGCAGTACGGCCCCGATCTGGCCTCCCGGCCCATGATCGTGGCGGGCAACAAGGTGGACATCGCCAACCACCGCACCGGTCTGGAGGCTCTGAAGGCCTATGTGGAGGGGCTGGGTATGCCCTTCTATGAGATCTCTGCCGCCGCTCAGCTGGGTACCCGGGAGCTGATGTTTGCCGCCGCCCGTGAGCTGGAACACCTGCCTCCCATCACGGTGTACGAGCCCACCTATGTGGAGCGGCCCCCGGAGGTGGATATGTCGGAACCCCTCAACATCATCCACGAGGACGACACCTGGATCGTGGAAGGCCCCTGGCTCCAGCGGCTCATGGCCAACGTCAACTTCGGCGACTACGAGTCCCGCAACTGGTTTGACAAGATGCTCCGCCAGTCCGGCCTCTTTGACCGGCTGGAGGAGATGGGCATCCACGACGGGGATATCGTGTCCCTGTACAACCTGGAATTTGAGTACCAGCGGTAACAGCAACACCGGGCTGCCAATGGGCAGCCCGGTGTCTTTCTTCACGGCAGGAAAAACCGCCAGTAGATCCACCCGCCCAGGGCGATCTGAGCCACCAGGATGGCGGGCAGGCCCCACTTGAAGTACCAGTGGCGGGTTTTGTGGCGGAAGGTATACATACCCAGGACCGCCCCCGGGGAGCCGCCCAGCAGGGCGATGAGGAAAAAACTCTTTTCCGGTACCCGCCAGCGGTGCTTCTTTGCTTTCCGCTTGTCCGCGCCCATGAGGGCAAAGTCCAGGATACTCCAGAAGAGTATCCACAGAACGATCCACTTCAGCATGACGACGCAAACTCCTCTCCCGCCCCCAGGGCGCACACGAAGCCGCCCCGGGTCTTGGTGGTGGCGTACCACAGATTGAGATCCATAGTGAAGGCGTTGCCGTTGTCCACGATGGAGGCGGTGTCCCCCTCCAGGCCGATGAGGGTCACCCAGTGCCACCGATCCAGCTGGCGTATCTTGCCGTTGTCCAGGTTAAGGAAGGCCACGGGGCAGTCACACGCCAGACCGGCGGCCACAAAGGCGCGCAGCTGTTCCCAGCCGGGCCGCTTGGTGCGGGCGGAGGGGAAGGAGAAGAGGGTGGGTGTCAGAGGTACCCCCACAGCTTCGCCGTAAGCCGCCATGCCCTCCACCATGTACTCCGGCCGGTTGAGGCCGTGGCTGCGGGGGGTCACATAGTTCCACACCCGGCACATATGCGCGGTAAAGGGGGCGCAGTCTGTCCCCAAGTCCGGACACAGTGGGGAAAATTCCGGCCGCTGCCGGGCAAGATAGCGGAAGATGAGGGCGGCGGTGGTGGGGCCGCAGCCCGCCCGCCGCTGCCAGGGGTCGGGGAACCAGTCCTGGTCCGCGCCGTGGCAGATGGCCCCGTCCGGGCCGGTCAGATCCAGCCATTCCGGGTGAAGAAGGAACGTGGGCATCCGCCCACCCCCTTTCCCAAGGATTATTATCAGTATAGCATCGCTGTCAAGAAGCGCAACGGTTGCCGAGGAAGAAAAAGTGTGCTATTCTGTGCAGAGAGCAACAGGAGGAAGGATATGACCAAGACCGAACTGCTGAACAAGCTGGCCCGGGACGGGGAGGAGCGGCTGCTGCTGGCCCGGGCCATGGACAAGCTGGAGCTGGCCCGTACCCGGTC
>NZ_CALWOJ010000152.1 GCF_944383115.1 uncultured Flavonifractor sp.
CGGCTGGCGTCGCTCTCGGCCTCCCAGCCGCCCAGCTCGGCAAACTCCTCCTCCAGCTCGCAGGCCCGGATGCCGTCGGCCTCGGTCATCTCCTCCTTCTCATAGAGGGCGTCCTTCTCCTTGCCCACATCGTACAGCCGCTGGTTGCCCATGATGACGGTGTCCATTACGTTGTAGGCATTGTAGGCGTTCTGATCCTGCTTGAGTACCGACATGCGGGTCTTGGGCAGGATGGACACCTCGCCGGAGGTGGGCTCCAGATCGCCGGAGAGGATCTTCAGGAAGGTGGACTTGCCGGCTCCGTTGGCGCCGATGATGCCGTAGCAGTTGCCCTTGGTGAACTGCAAATCCACATGGGAGAAGAGGGCCTGGCCGCTGTAAGCCAGAGTCAGGTCGGAAACTGTGATCATGTCGTACTCCTTTTTGTTCACCCCGGCTCCCGGCCGGGAAAATCTTCGCAATTTTACAGTATACCATACAAATAACAAAAAACAAACCATAATCCGCTACAAAAAAGCCGCGCCATTGGCGCGGCCCTTGTGTTATGTCCTCCGAACTGGTATGATACCCTCAGACCATTTGGAAGGAAGGGGTCTTTTTGAGTCTGTTCGTCTGCCCCCACTGCGCCGCCCCCCTGCTCCGGGAGGCGGGCCGCTACGCCTGCCCCAACGGCCACAGCTTCGACCTGGCCAGGGAGGGCTACGTCCACCTCCTCCCCGCCAACCGGAAGCACTCCAAGGCCCCCGGGGACGACAAGGGCATGGTAATCGCCCGCAATCAGTTCCTGTCCAAAGGCTACTACGCTCCTCTCCGGGACGCCCTGTGTACCCTGGCTCTGGAACATACCGGGGAGCAGGTGTCGGTACTGGACTCTGGCTGCGGGGAGGGCTACTACACCGCCGGCATTTACGCCGCCCTTACCGGGGCGGGCAGGCAGGTGGATCTGGCGGGCATCGACCTGTCCAAGTCCTCGGTGCGTCTGGCGGCAAAGCGTCTGCCCCAGGGAGAGTTTGCCGTGGCCTCGGCCTATCACCTTCCCGTGGCGGACGGGAGCTTGGATCTGCTGCTCAACTGCTTCTCCCCCCTGGCCCTGGAGGAATTCCGGCGGGTGCTGCGCCCCGGCGGGCTGTTCCTCTATGTGGTTCCCGCCGCCAACCATCTGTGGGAGCTGAAGCAGGTACTCTATGACAAGCCCTACCCAAATCAGGAGCAGGATATTCCCTATGAGGGCTTTTCCTATGTCAGTGTGGTTCCGGTGGATACCCTCCTGGAGGTTGCCGGCGAGGATCTGCCCCACCTGTTCCAGATGACCCCCTACTACTGGAAGACCCCCAAAGAGGGCGCGGCCCGGCTGGCCGCTCTGCACGGGCTGACCGTCCGGGCCGCTTTCCGCATCCATGTATTCCGGCGGGACTGAGGGCTACATCTGCTCCAGCACGCTGCGGATGACCCAGGCGTGGGCCTCGGCCTCCTCCGCCGACTCGTGGAAAAGTTCCACCAGGCAGGGGTCACTGGCCCCCGCCGCCGCCGCCCGGTAGCAGGCCGCGTTTCGGTGCTGGGCCTGGAACTGCTCCCGCAGGGTGGCCTGGACCGGCTGTAACGGCTGATTGCCGCCCCGCTCGGCAGGCCAGTACCGCACCCCGGAGATGAGGAAATAGGCGGTGCTGAGCCGCTTCGCCCGCCGCCGCTTCTCGGCGGCCAGGGTGGCCAGCATCCGGCCGCCATTCCCGGACACCCGCCGGGCCAAAGCCTGGCAGCACCGGTGGGCCGCCAGTTCCTGGTCTATGTACTGCTGGAGCTGAGGGCCATACGCCGCCGAAGCCGGCCCCAGACAGGTGACGGTCTCCTCCTCTTCCTCCGCCGGGGCAGCAGGGACCACCACCGCAGGCAGGGGCCGGGCGGCCGCCTCCACCACTTCAAAGGGGCAGTCCTCCCGGGCCTCGGGCATGACCCGCTTCCACACCCGCTCGAAAACCTCCCGGTCGCAGCCGGGCAGCAATTCCTGATCCATACGCATTGCCTCCGATTCTGTATGATTTCCTCCCATTCTATGCCCGCATGGCAAGATTTGCCCCGCTCAGGGTTGTATTTTACCATCTTCCGTGATAAAATAATTGCTCATGGAATGAACCATATACAAAGGAGAGACCGATTATGCTGGAGATCAGCCATCTCAGCTATCAGGTGGAGGGAGAGGAAGGCCAGGAGCTGGGCATCCTCAACGACGTCTCCCTCTCTGTTCAGGACCACCAGTTTGTGGTCATCACCGGCCCCAACGGCGGCGGCAAAACCACCCTTGCCAAGGCCATTATGGGCCTGGTGCAGCCTACCGGCGGCTCTATCCGCTGGAACGGCACCGATATCACCGATCTGGACATCACCGGCCGTGCCCGGCTGGGCATCAGCTACGGCTTTCAGCAGCCGCCCCGGTTCAAGGGTCTGAAGGTGAAGGACCTGCTGGCCCTGGCCGCCGGCAGCGAGAAGCTCACCCGGGAAGAGGGCTGCCAGTACCTGACCAAGGTGGGCCTGTGCGCCGGGGACTATATCGACCGGGAGGTGGACGCCTCCCTGTCCGGGGGCGAGGTCAAG
Source organism: uncultured Flavonifractor sp. (assembly GCF_944383115.1). Lineage (GTDB taxonomy): Bacteria > Bacillota > Clostridia > Oscillospirales > Oscillospiraceae > Flavonifractor. The sequence continues at coordinate 2,590 of NZ_CALWOJ010000152.1, forward strand.
CGCATTGAGATCGCCACCATCCTGGCCCGCAAGACCGGGCTGATGATCTTTGACGAGCCGGAGGC
>NZ_CALWOJ010000153.1 GCF_944383115.1 uncultured Flavonifractor sp.
CTGCTCTCGTTGTCGCTGACGGCAAAAATGGTCTGGGCGATCATGGCCTTCAGTCTGGACTGGGGCAGGGTGAGGGAGTTCTGATATTCCACCGTGGGCAGCTCGGGGAACTCCTCCGGATCGGTGCCCAGGATGTTGAATTCGCTGGGGCCGCAGGTGATGTGGACCATATAGTGGTCGGTCTGGAAGGTGACGATGTCGTCGGGCAGTTTCCGGATGATCTCGCCGAAGAGCCGGGCGGCCAGCACCAGGGTACCCTCCTCACTGATATCGGCGGGGACGATGGTGCGGATACCGGTGTCCAGGTTGTAGCCGGTGAGCCGCAGCTCCTGGCCGGCCTCCAGCAGGATGCCCTCCAGGGCGGGAATGGAGCTTTTGGGAGAGACCGCCCGGGAGGCGGTGGAGATGGCCGCCTGGAGCAGCGCCTTTTCGCAGGAAAATTTCATATTCGTTTGACCCTCCGTTTCGACGGGAGCGTTCCGCTCCCTGGGATTTTCGCGCTCCTCAGGAGAGAGGAGGGATATAGTTCGTAATAGTAAGCCGTAGGGGAAAATCATGTGGAAAAAGGGCGCAACCGCCTGGGCGGCAAGGGTAAGGCCGTCCACAGGGGTTGTGGACAAAAAAGGCGGGGTTTCCACAGCTTCCGACAGGGAAAAAAGTTATCCACATTCCATTTTCCACATATCCCGATTACAGGGTGGAAATGTGGAAAGGGGTCTGGAAACAGAATATCCAGTCATATTCATGAAATTGGTTCTTTATTCATACCGGGCGTTGATGTTGGCGTTGATGTCCTTGATGACCTCGGCGATCTCGGGGGACTGCTTGGTCAGCTTCTCGATGCGGTCGATGGAGTGCATGACGGTGGTGTGGTCCCGGTTGTCAAACTCCTTGCCGATCTCCTTCAGGGACAGGTTGGTCATGCGGCGGATCTGGTACATGGCGATCTGCCGGGCCAGGGCGGTGTCCTTGGTGCGGCCCTGACCCCGGAGGGCCTCCTCGTCAATGTTGTAGAACTTGCTCACCTCGTCGATGATGATCTCCGGCGAGGGGAGGAACTCCGCCTTGTCCTTGAACATGTCCCGGACGGCCCGGGTGACGGTGTCCACGTCCACGCTCTCCCCCATCAGCTCCTGGAAGGCCAGGATCTTGTTGACGGTGCCCTCGATCTGCCGCACGTTGGAGGTGATGTTCTCGGCAATATACTGGAGGACCGGGTCGGGCAGGTTCATACCCCGGCGGATGGCCTTGGTCTTGATGATGGCCACTCTCGTCTCGTAGTCGGGGGGCTGGATGTCCACGGGCAGGCCCCACTCGAACCGGGTGCGCAGCCGGTCGTCCAGCCGCAGCATCTCCTTGGGGGGACGGTCGGCGGTAAACACGATCTGACGTCCTGCCTCATACAGGGTGTTGAAGGTGTGGAACATCTCCTCCTGGGTGGATTCCCGGCCGGCGATGAATTGCACGTCGTCCATGAGGAACACGTCGGCGGAGCGGTATTTCTCCCGGAACTCCGGGTTGCGGCCCTCACGGATGGCCTGGATCAGCTCGTTGGTGAAGGAGTCGCCCTTGATATACACGATGCGGAAGTCGGGATGGTTCTGATGGATCTTGTGGGCGATGGCATAGAGCAGATGGGTCTTGCCCAGGCCGGACTCGCCGTAGATGAACAGAGGGTTGTAGGTTTGGGCGGGCTGCTCGGCCACCGCCAGGGCGGCGGCGTGGGCGAACTTGTTGGAGGCCCCCACCACAAACCGCTCAAAGGTGTACTCCTCGGTGCCGGGCAGGAACAGATCGTCGTTTTTCTTTTTGCCGTAGCCCTCCAGCTCCCCCTCCCCCAGCACCACCACCTCGAAGTCGGAGGAAAACAGCTCGTGGAGGGCCTTCTGAATGTTGGGCAGGTAGCGGGAGGTGATGATATCCCGCTTGAAGTTGGTGGGGGTGTGGAGTACAAACCGGTTGGACTCCAGCGCCACGGGGGTGGCGTCGTCAAACCAGGTGTTGATGGCGGTGGCTGTCATTTCCCCCTCCATCAGCGAGAGGACCTTGGCCCAGAGATCGGCCGGCAGATTCACGGAGAGACCACCTCTTTCGTAGAAATAAACGGCAGAACAGCGGGCATCAAAAACAAGACCTTGAAAGCCGCGGCTTTCAAGACCTGTAGGTCCCATGTTCGGCCCTCCGCCGCCGCACCGGTTCCGGACGGCGGGATCAGAGATAATTTAACGCATATCATTATAGCAAATTTGCCGCTGGAAAGCAACGATACAATTATAAAAAGAAACTCTTTTCCACCGGGCTTTTCTGTGCCGATGGTAGAGGAAGGGTAAGGTCAGCCACAAGATATGGTATTGTACCGCCAAACGCCGGAAAAAACCAAAAAAGAAACCAAAATAGGAGTTGACACGCCATTTTCAAATAGGCTATAATACCATGTGCATCGTATGCACCCATGCGGTGTAAAGCAGTTTTGTTTGACGACCGCAGCCGAAAGGCTGTTGTGGTGGGCGGGGTAACCCGCTTGATTTTTGTACAGGAGGTGTCCCAACATGGTTCGTACCTATCAGCCCAAGAAGCGCCAGCGCTCCAAG
>NZ_CALWOJ010000154.1 GCF_944383115.1 uncultured Flavonifractor sp.
GAGCTGCGGGGCGGCGTGCCCTTCGGTACCGCTCTGGGCCTGCCTCCGGGACAGGCGCTGGTGGCCTCGATTATTGGCAATATGATCCCCATCCCCTTTATTATCGTTTATATCCGGCGGATTTTTCTATGGATGCGCCGGAAATCCCCCAAGCTCAATTCCCTGGTGGACAAGCTGGAAAAAAAGGCCCACCTGAAGGGGCAGAAGGTGACCAAATATAAATATATCGGTCTGTGGATATTTGTGGCTATCCCCCTGCCGGGCACCGGCGCCTGGACCGGCGCCCTGGCGGCCGCCTTCCTGGATATGCCTTTGCGGAAAGCGCTGCCCTCCATTTTCCTGGGTGTGGTCACCGCCGGGCTGATCATGACCTTTGCCACCGGCATTGTGGTCTCCACCGTAGGGAGCTGAGTCCCTTCTTCCGCCCCGTGCATAGGATGGGGCGGAGGTGAAGGGTTTGGACGGAATCTTACAGGCCGTATTGGCCCTGCTGGCGGCCATCGGCCTTCTGGCCCTGGGCTGGGTGCTGTTTGGATGGCTGCTTGCTCCGGCGGAAGGGGCCGGCCCGGTCTATGCCGTGGTCCCGGCGGCAGGGGAGGGCGCCCATCTGGAGCAGGATGTAAAGCGGCTGCTGTGGCTGCGGGGGCGGCAGAAAAAGGGGTTTACCATCGTGATCGCCGACGGCGGACTGGACTCTGCCGGGCGGGCGATTGCCGCTGCGCTGCTGGCTGACGCTACCGGCGTGGTGGTCTGTCCGGCGGAGCGGCTGGGCGAGTACATCATGGAGAAATAGGATTCGACAAATCCGCCTGCACATGGTATCATATCCCTGAACATAAGAGGAGGGGCAGCCATGCGGGAGGGGTCACAGGATTATATACAGGGCACCGTGTCGGCCGTAGTCTACCAGAATGAGGAGAACGGCTACACGGTGCTTCGTCTTGACGTGGGGGACGGGGCGGAGGTCACTGTGGTAGGCTGTATGCCCGGCGTGGCCCCCGGCGAGGGCATCTCGGTCCAGGGCACATGGACCCGCCACACCTCCTATGGGGAGCAGTTCAAGGCGGAGACGGTGGAGCGGCGGCTTCCCGCCGGAGTAAAAGCCATCTTTGACTACCTGGCCTCCGGAGCGGTGCGGGGGATCGGCGCCGCCACCGCCCGGCGGATGGTGGAGGAGTTTGGTGAGGACGCCCTTACCGTATTGGAGGAACACCCGGAGCAGCTGACCTGTATCAAAGGGATCACCCGTAAAAAAGCGCTTGAGATTGGAGAGCGGTTTCGCCTCCAGATGGGGATGCGGCGTCTGCTGTCCTTTTTGGGGGAACATGAGGTGCCTCTCCAGCTGGCCATGCCCCTGTACCGCCGGTATGGAGACCGGGCGCTGGAGGTCATTCGCGGCAACCCCTACCTGATGGTGGACGAGGAACTGGGGGTGGATTTCTCCACCGCCGACGAACTGGCCCTGTCGATGGGAATGGAAGGGGACGATCCGCAACGGGTGGAGGCGGCCCTGCTGTTTGAACTGACTTATAACCTGGACAACGGCCACGCTTTCCTGCCCCGACGCAAGCTGCTCCTTGCCACGGCCCAGCTCATCGGCGTAGAGGAGGAAATCCTGGAGGATGCCCTGGAGACCCTGCTGGAGCGGGGGGAGGCCATTGAGGAACAGGTGGCTGGCGAGACGGCGGTCTATCTGCCCGCCTTATGTGAGGCGGAGCAATATGTGGCGTTCCGCTTGTCGGAGATGTGCCGGGGAGAGATGGTCGCTCCCCACGGCCTGGACGAACTTATTGACCGCATCCAGGCCGACCAGGGTATTGTGTATGCGCCCCAGCAGCGGGAGGCGGTGGCTCTGGCGGCCACCAGCCAGGTGATGCTGCTTACGGGCGGGCCGGGTACCGGCAAGACCACCTCCCTGCGGGGGGTGCTGGCCCTCTTTGACCAGCTGGGATTGGAGACCGCCCTGGCCGCGCCCACCGGTCGTGCGGCGAAACGGCTGGGGGAACTGTGCGGAGCGGAAGGGTATACCATTCATCGCCTGCTGGAGACCCAGTACGATCCCCACTCGGGCAGATTGGTATTTGCCCACGATGAGGGCGACCCGCTCAAGGCGGATGCCGTTATTGTGGACGAGACCTCCATGGTGGACATCGTACTCATGCGGGGTCTGCTCTCCGCCCTGCGGGACGACTGCCGCCTGATTCTGGTGGGAGACCCGGATCAGCTGCCCAGCGTAGGGCCGGGAAACCTGTTCTCCGACCTGATCCGCAGCGGGGTGGTACCCATGGTGCGGCTCACTGAGATTTTCCGGCAGGCCGCCGAAAGCGCCATCGTCCGCAACGCCCACGGGGTGAATCGGGGGGAGATGCCCGACCTCAAAGACAACAAGCACGACTTCTTCTTTTTGCGGAGAAAGGAACCGGCCCGGACCGCAGAGACCATTGTGGAACTGGTCAGGACCAGACTGCCGGATAACATGGGCATTCCCGCCGACCAGATCCAGGTGTTGTCGCCCACCCGCAAGCGGATCACCGGTACGGCGTCCCTCAACCGGGCCATCCAGGAGGCGGT
>NZ_CALWOJ010000155.1 GCF_944383115.1 uncultured Flavonifractor sp.
CCCATTGACCAGCACATCAAGGGTTTTGTGGCCATGGGGGCCAACGTGGACGTCCGGGGCGGCTACATCCATGCCAAAACCGCCAAAGGCCGCATGACGGGTACCCAGATCTATCTGGATATCGTTTCCGTGGGCGCCACCATGAACATCATGCTGGCCGCCGCCCTGGCCGACGGCCTCACCATCATTGAAAACGCCGCCAAGGAACCCCACATCGTGGATCTGGCCAACTTCCTCAATTCCATGGGGGCCGAGATCATGGGCGCCGGTACCGATGTCATCAAGATCCGGGGTGTGGAGCGGCTCACCGGCGGCACCTACTCCATCATTCCCGACCAGATCGAGGCGGGCACCTATATGACCGCTGTGGCTGCCGCCGGCGGCGAGGTTCTCATCAAGAACGTGATCCCCAAGCATCTGGAGTGCATCACCGCCAAGCTGCTGGAGATGGGGGTGGACGTGGAGGAGCGGGACGACGCCGTGCTGGTGCGCCGCACCGGCAAGCTGACCCGCACCAACGTCAAGACCCTGCCCTATCCCGGCTTCCCCACCGATATGCAGCCTCAGATCGCCGCGGTCCTCTGTCTGGCGGAGGGTACCAGCGTCATTACCGAGGGCGTGTGGGACAACCGGTTCCGCTATGTGGACGAGTTCCGCCGCATGGGGGCTCAGATCCAGGTAGACGGCAAGATTGCCGTCATCGAGGGCGTGGAGAAGTTTACCGGCGCCCGCATCCAGGCCTGTGACCTGCGGGCAGGCGCGGCCATGGTCATCGCCGGGCTGGCCGCCCAGGGCACCACTGAGATCGGACACATCCACCACATCGAGCGTGGCTATGAGGACATCGTCCGTAAGCTGTCCGGCGTGGGGGCCGACATCCGTGTGGTGGTCACCCCCGACGAGGAGAAACAGGCCCAAGTGGGATAATTGCCATAACTGATCCACAGGCGGGGGAACTCCCCCGCCTGTTTTTTCTGGAAAGGAGCGATCTTGTGCTTCAACTGTGTACCCTGGCCAGCGGCTCCAGCGGCAACAGTCTGCTGGTCAGCGACGGGGCCACCCACATCCTGGTGGACGCCGGCATCTCCTGCCGCCGGATCACCACCGCTCTGCGGGAACTGGGGGTGGACCCTGCCGACCTGTCCGCCGTACTCATCACCCACGAGCATACCGACCATATCTCCGGCCTCACCACCCTGACCAAGCAGCGGAAGATACCGGTATATGCCAGCCGGGGCACCGGGCTGCAGCTGTGCTACCGCATCGCTTTTCTGGAGGAGCTGCTCCACCCCTTCACCCCCGGCGCGTCCTTCTCCATCGGCTCCATTGACGTGGAGAGCTTCCCCACCCCCCACGACGCCGCCGAGAGCGCCGGCTACGCCCTCTCCGCCGGTGGGCGGAAGGCGGCGGTGGTCACCGACCTGGGCCATGTAACGGCGGCGGTGGAGGCGGGCATCCGGGGTGCCAACCTGCTGGTGGCCGAGGCCAACCACGACGTGGAGTGGCTTTGCTCCGGCCCCTACCCCTACTTCCTCAAAGACCGCATCCTGGGCGACCGGGGCCACCTGTCCAACGAGGCGGGGGCGGCCCTGGCCTGTTCCGCCGTGGCGGCGGGGGCCTCCGCCGTAATTTTGGCCCACCTCTCCCATGAGAATAACACCCCGGAGCGGGCCCGACAGGTGGTGGGGGATTCCCTCAAGCGTATGGGGGCAATCCCCGGCCGGGACGTACTGCTGGATGTGGCTCCCCGCAGCCAGTTGGGACGGAGGTATACGGTATGAAGGGAATTTCCATCCACATCATCTGCGTGGGCAAGCTGAAGGAAAAGTTCTACATAGAGGGGGCGGCGGAGTACGTCAAGCGGCTGGGAGGCTACTGCAAGCTCCAGCTCACCGAGCTGCCCGAGGCGCGACTGCCTCAGAACCCCTCCCGGGCCCAGATTGACGCCGCCCTGGAGAAGGAGGCGGCGGCGGTGACCGCCAAGCTGCCCAAGGGCGGGGCGCTGGTGGCCCTGTGCGTGGAGGGCCAACCTCTCTCCAGCGAGAAACTAGCCGCCCGGCTGGAGGAGTGGGCAAATCAGGGCAAAACCACCCTCACCTTCCTCATCGGCTCCTCCTACGGCATGCACCCCTCCCTGAAGGAGATGGCAGACCTGCGGCTCTCCATGTCCCCCATGACCTTCCCCCACCACCTGGCCCGGGTCATGCTGCTGGAGCAGATCTATCGCTGCTTCAAGATCGTGGAGGGCTCCGGGTACCACAAGTAAAAGGGTAGGAAATTTTTGCACCTTACGGCGTAAATCCCCAAAAAACAGGGTAGATATACCGGTTAGTTTGTGCTATAATCACAAGCGCAGAGATATGCTTTGACTGAAATTGAAGTAATGGAGGTAATTCCCATGGCTTATCGTGACGTATATGAAAAGTGGCTCAACAGTCCCGCGCTCACCGCCGAGGAGAAGGCCGAATTGCAGTCCATCTCCGGCGACGAGAAGGAGATCGAAAGCCGCTTTTTTGCTCCCCTTGAGTTTGGTACCGCCGGCCTGCGGGGCACCATGTGCGTGGGCCTGCACCAGATGAATATCCACGTCATCCGCCACGCTACCCAGGCTTTTGCCGAGGTTATCAAGGCCGAGGGCCCCGAGGCGGTGGAGCGGGGGGTTGCCATCTGCTATGACTGCCGCAACCACTCTGACGAGTTTGCCCGTGAAACCGCCTGCGTCATGGCGGGCAACGGCATCAAGGTCCGTCTGTTTGACGCCATGCGTCCCACCCCCGAGGTGTCCTTCGCCGTGCGGGAGTACCACTGCATCGCCGGCGTCAACGTGACCGCCAGCCACAATCCCAAGGAGTACAACGGCTACAAGGTCTACTGGCAGGACGGCGCTCAGCTGCCCCCCCACCACGCCTCCGCCATCGCCGCCAAGATGGAGGAGTTGGATCTGTTCGACTCCATCCAGCGTATGGACTATGACGAGGCGGTGAAGGCCGGCCTCATCACCCTGATGGGGGCGGAGACCGACGAGAAATTCCTGGCCAACGTGATGGGTCAGGTCAACGACAAGGCCGCGGTGGAGAAGGTGGCCGACACCTTCAAGATGGTGTACACCCCCTTCCACGGCACCGGCTACAAGCTGATCCCCGAGGCGCTGCGCCGCCTGGGCATGAAGCATGTCATCTGCGTTCCCGAGCAAATGGTCATCGACGGCAACTTCCCCACCGTGGTCTCCCCCAACCCGGAGAATCCCGAGGGCTTCTACCTGGCGGTGGATCTGGCCAAGAAGGAAGGGGCCGACTTCATCCTGGGCTCCGACCCGGACGCCGACCGTGTGGGCATCATGGTGCGCAACGATCAGGGCGAGTACATCACCATCTCCGGCAACCAGACCGGCGTGCTGCTGCTGGATTACCTGATCGGCGCCAAGAAGCGCACCGGCAAGATGCCGGACAAGCCGGTGGCCCTCAAAACCATTGTCACCACCGAGATGGCCCGCAAGGTGGCCGAGACCAACGGTCTCCAGTGCTACGACACCTTCACCGGCTTCAAGTTCCTGGCCGAGAAGAAGGACAAGCTTGAGAACGCCGGCGAGGGCAAGGTGATCTTCGCCTACGAGGAGAGTTACGGCTATATGCTGGGCGACTACGTCCGGGACAAGGACGCCGTCACCGCCGCCCTCTCTCTCACCGAGATGGCCGCCTGGTACGCCGGCCAGGGCATGACCCTGTACGACGCCCTCCAGAAGTGCTATGAGAAGTACGGCTTCTACGGGGAAAAGACCCTGAATCTGGTGATGCCCGGTCTGGACGGGCTGAAGAAGATGGCCGACCTGATGGCCGGTCTGCGGGAACATCCCCCGGTGGAGATCGCCGGCGTGGCGGTGAAGCAGCAGAAGGACTACAAGGACGGCTCGGTAGTCAACGTCTCCGACGGCGTTAAGACCACCATGGAGCTTTCCGGCTCCAACGTGCTGCGCTACGAGATGGCCGACGGCACCAGCCTCATCGTCCGGCCCTCCGGCACCGAACCCAAGGTCAAGGTCTATATCCTGGCCCACGGCGCCACCAAGGCCGAGTCTGACGAGAAGGTAGCCAAATATGCCGTCTGGGCCGAGAGCCTGAAGGGCTGATTTCTGTATCAAAAAATCCGCCCCCGCTTGAAGCGGGGGCGGATTTTTTACTGTTACTGCACCACTACCATGCGAACCTTGCCGCCGTCCTCCGGCGCGCGGTCGTAGTAGAGGGTCATGTTGTCGGAGAAGGCCCGGGCCTGGTTCAGGTTGGTCATGGGGTCCTCATCGGTAAACCACTGTTTGGTGGTCTTGTTGTAGCACACCACATTGTCCGAAATGGGCAGCACCATGTCGGTGGTGGTCACCGTCTTGGCCTTCATGTCAAAGGCGCTGCGGCGGACGCCGTCCAGTTCCTTCAGGAACACATGGCCGGCAACCTTGTTCTTTCCTTCCAGTGTGTTTAGAGAGGCGACGATGCCGCCCACCGCATCGCGGGGCACATCCACCCCGCCCACCAATTCCAGTTTGGTTCCTTCACCTTCACCTGTGGTAGTCACGATCACAGTGGAATTGACAATGGGGCCCATGCTGGAGGAGGTCTCCATGCTGCCCTTGCTCATAAAGCCGTAGGTGTACAGATCGCCGGTTACATCGTCCAGCACCAGCACATTGTATCGGCCGGCATAGTCCTTGCCGGCGTACAGGATCTTGGAGGCAGGCACGCTGGTACAGGTAATCTGGCTGTACTTGATGGGCTGGAGCTTACTGGTGCCCACCTTCTCGTACACCGCCACGTTGTCGGCCAGGGCCGTACCCCCCAGGGTGCGCCCCACCACATCCAGCTTGCCGGTGACGGAGCCGGAGGAGCCGCCGGTGAGGCGGGTCAGGGTGATCTGGCCCAGTTTATAGGAGGAGACCGTGACCAGCTCGCCCATCATTTTGGTGGCGCTGTCTTTCCGGTAAGAAGTCTGCCCCTCCACTTTGCCCAGTACGCTGTTCAGCAGCTGTACGGTAGCCTTGCCCTCTTCATCAATGCTTTCTACATAGCCCACGGCGTTGCTCTTGGCGGCGGCGGTGGTGACCGCACCGGCCACCTTGCCGTCGCTGGTCAGCAGCACGGTCAGGGTATCCCCGATCTTGAAGTTCCGCAGATCCTCTGTGGCGCAGGGCAGCACCTGCAGTTTCACCCCCATGACCCAAATGGTGGCCGGGGTATCGGTGTTGGGATAGACATTTTCATACATACCGGTGAGCCGCAGGTCGGAGATATTCATCACCTTGGCTCCGCTGTCATAGGTGGCCACGTCATACTGGCGGATATCATTGACGGTGGCGGGCATGCCGTTCTTGTAGATCTGATAGTTGCTCTCCCCGCCGGCCAGAGCGGTGAAGGGATTGCCGGAGGGCTTGCTCCGGGCCACCATAGCGGTGTCGGAGGCGGAGGCGGAGCGGAGGAACACATAGTCCACCTTACCCTCCGCCGTATAATAGAAGGTGGCAGGGGTGCCCGGCTTCAGATCCTGCCAGAGCTGCTCGTAGGTCTTTTTCTCCCCGTCCTGATAGACGTCGCTCTGGGGATCCAGTTCCAGGGTCTCACCGCCGGTGAGCCGCACCTCGTTGTAAGCCCACTCAGCCACGTTGACCGCCCGGCTGGTAATATTCTCCTTGGGCTGGAAGGCCAGCAGCTTGTCGTTCTTGTCCAGCACCACGTCGCCCTGCATGCCCTCCATGCTCTCGTCCATACCCGTCCGGTCGGTCTTGTAGGTGCCGGTGCTGGTCTTGACCGCGCTGTTGGACCCGGCCAGAGAGGCGTTCACATCCAGCAGGATGCCGCCGTCCTCCACCCGGCAGCCCAGGCCGGTGAGGTAGAGACTGTCGCTGCCCTTGGTCTTGGCAAAGAGCAGATTGTAGAACAGGATGGCGGCCTGGCCCCGGGAGATGGTGGAAGCCCCGGTCAGGGTCAGCCCGTCCAGCAGCCCGGCGGAGTGGGCCAGCCCCATATAGCCGTCGTACCAGTTGAGGCCGCCGGCCACATCGCTGTCGCCGTAGGCCAGTACCCGCATGAGGATGGTGACCGCCTCGCCGCAGGTAATGACCCGGTCAGGTTGGAAGGAGCCGTCCCCCACGCCCATGATCAGACGGGTACCTGCCGCGGCGCCCTCTCCGCCGGAGCCGGAGGAGCCGCCCACGGTGATGGAGGCGGCCAGGTTGATGTAGCCTCTGGCCCAGTGGGTGGAACCCACATCGGTGAAGATGGTGCGGCTGCGCTGGGCGGGTTCCTCATCCCCCCGGCCCATGATCTCCACCGTCATCTTACAGAACTCGCCCCGGGTCAGGGTGCCCTGGGGCCGGAAGGCGCCGCCGCCGGTGCCGTTGACAACGCCCAAAAGCCGCAGCATCTCTGCGGCGTTGGCCTGGGCGGGATCGGTAATGTCGGTAAAGGCCGAATTGCCGGCCGCGGAGGCAGGGGGCAGAACCATCATGCCCACCAGCAGAGCCGCCGCCAACAGGGTGGAAAGCCATTTTCTCACTTTCATACGCTCACGCTCCTTTAATCTGCCCGCAGGGCATCCACCGGCTGGAGGCCGGAGGCCTTGATGGCAGGATAGAGGCCAAAGGCCACGCCCAGGGCAACGGAGATGAAGAAGGCGCCCACCGTTATCCCGGCGTTGGGTATCAATATGGTGTGGAAGGATATTTTCCCCACGATCAGCGTGCCGATATAGCCTGCGGCAATGCCGAAGATGCCGCCGATGCCGCAGATCATACAGGCCTCGATCAAAAACTGGGCAATGATGCTCTTGCGCTCGGCGCCGATGGCCTTGCGGATGCCGATCTCCCGGGTGCGCTCGGTGACGGTGACCAGCATGATGTTCATGATGCCGATACCGCCTACCGCCAGGGAGATGGCGGCGATACCGCCCAAAAATCGCTGCTGCATCTTATCCTGTTCCGCCCCCTGCTCCTGCATCTGGTTGGGGGTGGTAACGCTGTAATACCCGCTGTTGGGGTCGATCACACCCTGCAGAAATCCTTTCAGCAAGGTGATGGCCCGGGTGGTGGAATCAGCGTCCCTGGCCTTGGCCACAAATGTGTCCATGCTGGTTCGGCCATTCAGCACCCGGTTCATGGAGTAGGGCAGCACGATGTAGCGATCCATGCCGGTCATATTATTGGGGTCCTTCTCCTGATAGACCCCAATGACCTCAAAGGGGATGTTGTTGATGGTGATGGTCTGGCCCACCGGATTCATGTAGTTGAAGAGGGCGTCCGCCATCTTGGACCCCAGCACGCACACCTGGTTGTAGTTTTTCACATCCAGATAGGCGATGTCCCTGCCCTTGGCCAGCGTAAAATTGTTGCACAGGGAAAACTGCTGGTTGCCCATGACCACCTGGGGTGACTCCTCCCAGGGCGTCTCGTAATTGTCCAGGGTCTTTGCGCCGTACTTGATGACCGTCTGGTTGTACATCTGCACCACCGGGGTGACGCCCAGCACATACTCGTCCAGTTCCATGCAGTAGTCGTACAGCTGGTCGGACACCTTTTCGCTGTTCCAACTGCTGGCGTTGATGTTGATGATGTTGGTGCCCAGGCTCTCGTAGAAGGCACGCATCTGCTGGTTCTGACCCTGGGCATAGGACACCAGGATGATAACGGCGGCCAGGCCGATGATAACGCCCAGCATGGTGAGGGCAGAGCGGGCCTTCTTGGCCGCGATGGACTTGATGGCGATTTTGAACGCCTGGCTCAAATTCATGCGAAGGCCCCCTCTCTGTTTCCATCATAGATGATATGGCCGTCGGAAATGCGCACCACCCGCTGGGCGGTGGACGCGATGCCGTTGTCGTGGGTAATGAGAATAATGGTGGAGCCCTCGTCGTGGAGTCCGTGAAGGATCTCCAGCACATGCTTGCCGGTGCGGGAGTCCAGGGCGCCGGTGGGCTCGTCGGCCATGATGATAGGGGGCTGGGTGGCGATAGCCCGTGCGATGGCTACCCGCTGCTGCTGGCCGCCCGACATCTCGGTGGGCTTGTGTTCGGCCCGGTCGGCCAGCCCCACCCGCTCCAGGGCGGCCTCCACCCGATCCCACCGTTTGGAAGCCGGCACCCCCTGATAGATCAGGGGCAGTTCCACGTTCTCCCAGGCGTTGAGGGCGGGGATCAGGTTGAAGCCCTGGAAGATAAAGCCGATCTGCTTGTTGCGGATGTGGGCCAGCTGCTTATCGGTCAGCTCGGTCACGTCCACCCCGTCCAGGTGGTAGTCCCCGTAGGTGGGGATATCCAGGCAGCCCAGGATGTTCATCAGGGTGGACTTGCCGGAACCGGACTGGCCGATAATGGCCACAAACTCCCCCCGGTCGATGGAAAGGCTGACGCCGTCCAAAGCCCGGACCTCGCTCTCCTCCCCCTCATGGTAGATCTTGAAGAGGTTTTTCACATCAATGAGCATATCAGCCACCCCAACTGTCGGCGCTCTGGGTGGCGTAGCCGATGAATACCTCGTCGCCTTCGTTCAGGCCACGTTTGATCTCCACCCGGGTGGTGTCGGCCAGGCCGATCTCCACCGGCACAGCCCAGAAGCCCTCGGGGCATTCCCAGGCGGGATCGGGTTCCAGAATGGCGTTGGCGGGGGCTTCCTTGGACTTGACAAAGACGATGGTGCCGGTCTCTCCATCGGAAGAGCTGCCGCTCATACCGCCGCTCATGCCGCCGCCCACGGAACCGCCGGGGGCGGGCATGACCACTACGCCCAGCTTGCGAGCGGAGACTCCGCCGCCGGAATACCGCTGCGGGATTGCTACCGCGCCGCCGCTGATAGACATATCTCCGTCTATGATCATATCGCCGCCGTCATCGGGCAGGATCTCACCGTCAATCATGGCGCCATCATCGGGCAGGGTCTCACCGTCAATGGTGCCGTCCTCGCCGCCGGTCTCGGCAGGGGGCGCATCCATACTGTCGGGCAGCTTCACATTATTGAAGCTGACGTACTTGACGGCTGCCACCGGCACAGTGAGGCAGTTGTCCGACTGGCTGGCCACAAAGGAGTAGCTGACGTAAGTACCGGGGATCATGGAACCGTCAAAGTTGTCCACCTTGACCACAGCGGGGATGGAGGCCACGCCGTTTTCGCCGGAGGCGGTGAGGGAGACGCTCTGCACCACGCCCATATAGGGGGTGCCGTACTGGTCCAGATTCACCATCATGCCCACCTTGACATACTGGGCGTTACGCTCGTCCACGCTGATCTCCACCGTCATCTGGGAGGTATCGGCAATGCTGATGCCCTGGCCGCTCTCCACTCCCCCGCCTTCGGTGAGGCTGCAGGAGAGGACGGTACCCGCAATGGGAGAGACGCCGTTGTACTTGTTCAGTTCCTCATTGGCCTCTTTCAGCTTCTCCTGGGCGGCCTTCAGGGCCTCCTCCTTGGTGCTGATCTCCTGATCGGAGTCCTTGGCGCCCAGCTGAGCCAGCACCTGGCCGGCCTTCACGTCGCCGTAGTTGAGCAGGTTGAAGCTCTCCACCGGGCCGGAGGCCTTGGCCTTTACCACGGTAGTCTCATAGAACTCCAGTTTACCGTTCTGATAGGGGTAAATGGGGGTACCGTCGGCAGCGGTGAGGGAGGCAGAGGCCTCCATCCCCTCGGTGAGGGTGCCGGGATTATCCAGTACAAAGACCACCTCAAAGTGGGTAGCGCCCTCGGGGGAGACAAAGCGGACCTTGTTGATCTTTTCCACCGTACCGGTGCGGCTGTCCATGATGGAAGGGATGGAGATCTGGGCGGTCTGCCCCACCTTGATGCTGTTTTCATAGGCGTAGCTGTAATAGAGGGAGATGCGCAGCTTGGTATCGTTGACGATGGTGGCGATGGTATCGCCCTCATTCACCGTATCTCCCACCTTCAGATCAGCCACCTCACGCAGGTTGCCGGCGTGGGGTGCCTTGATGGTCAGTTCCCCGATTTTTTCATGGACCGCCTGGAGCTGTTTCTGGCAGTCGTCCACCGTCTCCTGGGCGGCCTTGACCGCCTCACGGGCGGCGGTGTCGTCCATGCGGTAGAGGGGCTGGCCCTCGGTGACCTGGTCCCCTTCCTTCACATAGAGTTCCAGGATGGTGCCGGTACCCGGAGTTACGGTGGCCGATTTATTGGCCTTGGCCATACCGCTGCCTTCCACCTTCACCTCAATGGAGCCTATCTGAACGGTATCGGTCATGGCATCGCCCAGTTCCGTCTTATCCTCCCGGAATACAAAATACCACAGGGCGAATGCGATCCCGGCGATCACCGCCGCGGTGATGACCAGGCCTACAATCATCTTGATCTTGTTCCTGCGTTTCTTTTTCCGAGGGCCTGAAGGCGCCGCCGGCGGCGGGGTCTGAACCTGAACGGGCCGTTCGAGTACAGGCGTCTGTTGATCCGTCATCTTGAACTCCTCCTTGAATGCGTCCTGATTCATTGTCATTCTAGCACACCGGATAAGGTAAGCAATGACAAAGCAATGACAAATTCTTAATAAATCCTTAAGTTTCCCTTCCGGCAGCATCAGTGTATGCCCTTCTTTGGAAGATTTGCGCCGAAAACCGCCGTCTGAAACAATCAGGCACGGGAGTATCCCTTTAATAGACGCTGCCGCCAACAAAAAGTTTCCGCAAAAAGAAAAAAAACGCCGGACCCATGCCTTGGCCAATGGGTCCGCGTTTTTCCCTGTTACAGCTCCACGATATATCGCTCATAGCCATTGATCACCCTGGTGCTGCCGTACATCTGCTCCCGCTGGATACTCCGGCCATAGTTCAGGTGAGTGTGGCCGTGGCAGTGGAGGGCGGGCTGATATTTGTCCAGCAGGCGGTTAAAGGTCTGAAACCCGGTATGGGCCAGGTCGGTACATGGCACCATGTCCTTCCCCGGCGCATGGGTCAGCAGAATATCGAATCCCTTTTTGAAAAACAGCTTGGGCGTCAGCTTTTTGGCCCGAAACCCCATTTGCAGGTCGGTATATTGATGGGGCCCGTTCTTGTAGCGCATGGAACCGCCCAGCCCCACGATCCGCAGTCCCTGATACTCATAGTACATCCCGTCGATGCACTGGCAGCCCAGGGGCGGGTCCTTTTCATAGTACCCGTCGTGATTGCCGTGGACATAGAGTACCGGGCAGTGTGCAAAGGTGGCCAGGAAGGACAAATAGTGGGATTTCAGATCCCCGCAGGACAGGATCAGGTCCACCCCCTCCAGCTTGTCCGGGGTATAGTAGTCCCACAGGTAGGGGGACTCGTAGTCGGAGACAACCAGGATCTTCACGTCAACCCAGCCTCCTCAAATCCCTGGATACGCATCCACTCCCTGGCCTGATCGGTGAGTTCCTCCGGCCTTGGGATAGACCCCTCCACATAGGTGGACAGCCAGTTCATGGACAAAATCTGCTCTGCCGGCAGGGGGGCGTCCTCTCCATAGACCACATGGCCCCGCTGATTCATCAGCACCCCGTAAAAGGGGTCCAGCCGCTCGGCGCGGATGGCGTCCCGCAGCACACCGGCCAGCCGCCGGGTGCCGGCGGGCAGTCGGCGGGAGCAGATCACATCCACCGTTTTCTGGTCGATCCCCCACCAGTAGCTGATGGCGCTGCTGCCCCGGCTCTCCCGCTTCCAGCTGCCGTCCAGCACGCGGCGCACCAGGCTCTGGTAGAACCGCCCCCAGTCGCAGTGGATGAGGGCCAGGTTGTGCAGTTCCCGGGACCGGGGCCCCGCGTTGGCAGCCAGCCGGTCCAGGTAGTCGATGTATACGATGCCTTTGGCCCGCAGGCTTTCCACACCGCCGCCCTCCTTCAGGCTGTCCCAGGACAGCAGCACCCTGGCGTTGGCGTTGACCAGCCGGGCGCCCTGGGCGAAGGCGTTGATGCTGGCGATGGTGCCGAAGGTAGGGTAGTCGGCCACATAGCCGATCCAACCGCTGCGGGACAGGGTGCCGGCAATGGCCCCCTTGATGAACTTGGCCTCATACATCCGGGGGTAATAGGTGCGTACCGAAGGATAGGAGTTGTTGAGGGAGCAGTTGAAGAACTTCACCTCCGGGTGGCGCACCGCCTGCTTCACACTGGGCAGCAGCAGGGACGGATCGGTGGTAAAGATCAGGTCGGCCCCCTTGTCCACCGCGTCGTTGATGGCCTCCTCCGCAGCCTCATCGGTCAATACGTTTTCGTAGGAGAGGGTATACACCTGATCGTGCATGGTGTCCTCCAGCAGGTAGCGCCCGCACTCATGCTCGTAGACCCATTTGGAGGTCTCGCTGCTGCCGGCGTGGATGAAGGCGGCGCACAGCCGCTCGGTCACCGGGAAGGTAAACAGCGGCTTTTTCACCGTATCCTCCAGCATCAGGGTCACCCCGGCGTTCTCCAGACGGTTTCGCACCTCCTGCCGGATCATGGGCAATTCTTTGGCGATCTGGGTGGACAGCTTGCTCCGGCTGGCCTGATAACCAAAGAGCTTCACATATACCAGAAAAGCCAGGGAGATATATTGCTGGTCGGCGTTCTCCCGCAGGCAGGCGTCCCGGAACATGTAATAGAAGGATCGGAAATTGTGGATCTCCTCGGCGCTCCAGGCCTCACGCCCGGGCCGCCCCATCGCCTCCAGCAGCTCCCGGTACTCGCCCGGCCGCCGGAACACCAGGAAATTCAGGCCGGTCATCTGATAGAAATTCAAAAACTCATAATAGGCCGTGATCTCCGGATCGTCGGAGGGCCGGGGCAGCAGTCGGGTGACGGTAGCAGGGATGGTAATGGCCCCGAAATACTTCAGCACGCTCACCCGTTTATGTCCCTCCACCACATAAAAGCGGTTGAGATACTCCACCGCCTTGATGGGGTCCCGGATGCCCTCGTTCAGATGGGCCTGGCAGAGAGAGACCCACTTGCCGGCAAATTCGCTGTCCGCCTCCAACACCGGATAGAAGCCCGGCGAAAAGCTGCTCTTGCGCAGGTCGTTGCAGGTACCCACGATCAGCTCGCTGGGCACCTCCACTACCCCCAGGCTCTCCCGGCGCATGGCCAGCTCCTCCGGGTCGCCGGGCAGCACCTGCAAACCGGTCTCCTCTCCCCGGGCGGCAGCCGCCTTGACCTCCTTCTGACCCAGGCGAAGGGCGTTGTGGTATTCCTCCAGCATCGGC
The DNA here is from genome assembly GCF_944383115.1 of uncultured Flavonifractor sp. GTDB lineage: Bacteria > Bacillota > Clostridia > Oscillospirales > Oscillospiraceae > Flavonifractor. The sequence goes on from NZ_CALWOJ010000155.1 coordinate 13,175, forward strand.
ATTCCCGCCGTCCCCCTTTCCCTCTGATAAACGTTCTTCTCATCAAACTACCACGTCGGGCATAAAAATACAATCCCTTTCTCCGCTCCGCCCCCGTTTTTTGGTGGTAATTACAGGGAAAAATAGGTCTGTCAGGTTGAAGATCAGAGGCGGGCGTGCTATAGTATTATCTGTTGGCCAGGCCCCGTCCGGCCTGCTGCCGCCGCATTCTTCCGGGTCCTCTTTGTAGGCCCGTATGATAAAGGAGATTCCATATGAACGATTACACTTATCATAAGGGTACCGTACCCTGTCATACCTGGCGCATGATCCGCGCTCTGGAGGAGGATCAGTACCGGAAACGCCCCGCCGTACCCGGCCGCCGTCCTCCCATTGTGATGCCTGAGTCCCTGTCCGCCCCCAAAGCCCCGGTGGAAGCCCCCGCTCCTGTGCCCCAGGCTGCCCCGTCCCCCGCTCCCAGCGCCTTTGATCTGCGTCTGGAGCAATACGGCGACGAACTGGCACGGCTGTACCGGGATCAGTTCCACGGCGATCTGGCTGCCTGGGACAAGCTGACCACCTTGCTGCGTCAGAGCTGGGAAGCGCGCAGCACTACCCTGCGCGCCCAGGACGAGGGCCGGACGGCCGACCCCGGCTGGTACTGCCGGCGCAACTTGCTGGCTATGTCGGCGGACGCCGCCGCCTTTGCCGGTACCCTCTCCGCTATGGCGGAGCGTCTGCCCTACCTGAAGGAGTGCGGCGTGAACTTCCTGCACCTCAACGGTAACGGCAGCCAGGAGGAGCTGTCTACTCTGGCCGACGCCTGCCGGAGTCAGGAGATTCTTCTAGCCCTGCCCCTGAGGGCCGACGTTCCCCAGGACGCCGCCGCCTTCCACATCTGGACGGAGGAGCTGCTGACCCTGGCAAGCCTGGGTGCCGACGCCATCCGTCTGGGCGATCTGTCCCGCCTGCCCCACGGCCTGCTGCGGATGGCCCGGCTGATCTGCCAGCTGGTCTGCCCCGGCGTGCTGCTGACAGGCAAGGCCCCCATCGGCGATGAGGCCGCCTACTTCGGCAGCCAGGACAAGCCGGAGTGCCACCTGCTCTGCCGGGACAACGGCGCTCTGCTCTTCCACACGCTGGCTACCGGCGACGTGTCCCTCCTCCGCCACGAGCTGGAGGGGGCCCTGCCTTCCGCCGGTCTCTTCCTCAACCGTCTCCACGGCGACAGCGGCCTGACCTGGGATCTGGACTACGGCTGGCTGAACCGGCACTGCGGCGCCGATGAAAACGCCCACCGCCAGTACCTCAACGACTGGGCCACCGGCAAGTTCCCCGGCAGCAACAGCCGGGGCGAGCTGCGGGGGGACGGCAAGGTGTGCGGCACCACCGCCTCCCTCTGTGGGGTGGAGGCCGCCGACTACGAGCAAAACCATATTAAGCTGGAGCGGGCCGTGGCCTGCGACTTGCTGCTTCACGCCTTCCTGCTCACCCAGAGCGGGCTGCCCATGCTGGCCAGCGGCGACGAGGTGGGCCAGCTCAACGACTACAGCTACCATGAGGACCCCGCCCGGGCCGGCGATTCCCGCAACCTCCAGCATGGCCCCTTCCAGTGGGATTTGGCGGCCATGCGTGGGGACTCTCAGACCCGCCAGGGCAAGCAGTTCCAGGGCCTGCGCCGTCTGGAGCAGCTGCGTGCGGAGGAGCCCGCCTTTGACGCCGGGGCCAATGTGTGGATCTTCGACACCGGCAACCCCCATGTGTTGGGCGTAGGCCGCTGGTACGAGGGCCGGAAGCTGATTGCGCTGTTCAATTTCAGCGGCGACTTCGTTACCGCCGGCGCCGACCAGGGCGGCGCCTTCCAGGAGCTGATCTACGGCGGACACTACGATGAGATTGGCCATGTGGAACTCTATCCCTACGGTTTTGTCTGGCTGCTGCAACACTAATCGCCTCATCCATGCAAGGACGCGCTGCCATCATTGGCAGCGCGTCCTTTTTATGCCCGCATCTGACGTCTGGGAGAAAAAATGAAAAAGTTGTTGACAACGGCGGCCGGACATGCTAAAATACAATTCGTTCGGTTGACCACAAGTAAATATGGGGGTATAGCTCAGCTGGGAGAGCGCTTGAATGGCATTCAAGAGGTCAGCGGTTCGATCCCGCTTATCTCCACCATCACCGGAGGGTGAAATAGAAAACTCGTTTCTGAAAAGAAACGGGTTTTTTATTTTCCTGACATCAAAGCGAAGTCCCGCAGAGGTTTGAACCTCTGCGGGACTTCGCTTTAGTGCTATCCGGGTTTCTGCTGACGAAACACGCTTATATGATGCTCGTTTCTCCTGCTGATTTTGAAAATCGCAAGATCGGTTTCATGCCAGCTCCCGATACAGGAAGGTCACGGCCTGGGCGCGGGTTACAACCACGTCGGGGCTGAACTTGTTGCCGCCGGTGCCGTTGGTGATCTCGTTGGCCACAGCCCAGGTCACAGCATCGGCATACCAGGCGTCGGCGGCCACGTCGTTAAAGCTGCTGCCGGACGCCGCGGAAGCGCCTGCCGCCCGCCACTGGAAGGTGACGGCCTGGGCCCGGGTCACATCCATATCGGGGCTGAAGGTGGTGGCGCTGGTGCCGTTGGTCACACCGTTGGCCACAGCCCACAGCACCGCGTCGTAATAGTAGTCGTCCACGCTCACATCGGTGAAGGGGTTGATGCCGTCAGCCTTGGGCGCGCCGTAGGCCCGCCACAGGAAGGTGACCATCTGAGCCCGGGAAACCGCCACGTCGGGGCTGAAGGTGGTACCGGCGGCATTGGTGCCGTTGGTGATGCCGTTTTCCACAGCCCATAGTACCGCGTCGTAGTAGTAGGCATCGGTGCTGACATCCACAAAGGGACCGGTCGGCGTCTCTGTACTCTTTTCAAAAGAGGCGGTGACCGTCACCTTGCTCCCGGGCATCTTGAAGGTGTAAACACCCTTGCCCAGGTCATGGAGCTGCAGGGCATTGCCATCTGTCCCGACAACAACAAGGCTGTTCAGTACATAGCCGTCGTCCGGTGTAACCGTCACGGTGACCGTAGTACCCTTAACTGCATTTCTGTGGCTGATGGTTACCGTTCCGTTTTCCGTTCCGGCGGCAGAAATAGAGTGTCGGGTAGAGCCGCTATAAATGCGATTCCACTTGGCATAAATCGTCGTTGTGAGGGGCATGGTTCCGCCGGTGAAAGGCGTGGTACACGCCTCGTCTGTGTACCAGCCGGCGAATTGATAGCCGCCACGAATGGGCGTAATATCGCTGAGGTTGATGCTGCTGGCATAATCCGCGGTAATGGTCATAAATTCGCTGCCATCGCTGAACTTGCCGCCGTTGGCATCAAGGGTCAGTACTTGCTCATCTACCATCCAGATGCCGGTGAGGGTGATATCGCCCAGAGTGCCCTGGGAGATCTCCGCCCCTGTGGCAGGCAGCAGATAGGACACGCCGTCCACCACCATAGTCCAGCCAGCGAAGGTGTAGCCCTCACGCATAGGTGCAGTCAGGGGGATGGCCTCATTGCCGGTATCATCAACCGTATAGCTGATGGGGTTGCCCTCGACCTGATCGTAGGAATTGGGATAGGTAATGGTGTAGGTGATCATCTCCCAATGGGCTGTGTACGCTCTAGCGCCGGTGCTGCCCTTGGACACGGTAACGACTGTCTGGGGTTCGGTCTGTCCGTCCCAGGTCCAGCCGGTAAACTCGTAACCGGGCTTGGTGGGAGCGATCAGGGTGAAGGTGGGCGTCTCCACATGGTAGCTGACAGGGTTGCCCGGGTCCTCAGCGCCTTCGCCAATGTTATAGGTGATGGTGTAGCTCTCCCGAACCCATTTGGCGTAGTAGGTGGCGTTTTCGCTGGGCATCGTGGCGGGGAAAGACTCCACCTTGGTACGCAGGGCTGCATCGGAATACCAGCCTTCAAAGGTGTAGCCGGTGCGGGTGGGATCGGCGGGTTTGGTAACAGATGCTTCTGCTGTCTCAATGATAGGCTCAATGGTCGTGCCGCCATTGGTTACAAAGGAGAGTACCTTCTTGCTGGAATCCTCTGCCGAAAGGATGGTGTAGTACCCCAGGGTCAGGGCCTCGTTGGCGTAGCCCTCCTTGGTGATCTCCACGGTGACCAGGTAGCTGCCCGCTGCGGTGGGAACATCGGTGCTTTCCCCATACTTCACCGTGTAGCCGTCCTCCAGAGAAGGCGCGGCGGCGGGCTGGTTCAGGGTGACGGGGGTGACGCCTTCCGTGCTGCCCTCATTCACCGGCTCGCTGAGGATAAACCAACTCTCATCGGCCTCCAGGGCGGTGATGGTAAAGTCAGCCTGGCTGTACACTGTTCCGCCCTCATAGGTCAGCTGCCAGTACACCGTGTAGTTGCCGGGATTCTTGCATGCGGGGCTTGTCTCCAGCCAGGTTTCCCCGTCCGTGCTGTATTTTACCGTTGCTCCTTCGGGTCCGATCACATTGATACCATGATCCGTGCCGTCATAGGAGACATCCTCCCCACCGGTGATGGTGATTTCAGTAACCCAGTTCATAGAAGTATTTGTGAACAGATTGCTGTTGGCAAAGTCGTATCCGTCAGGTACCGTCAGGCTGCGCAGAACCTGAGAGTCAAAAAATTTATGTACTCCGTTGTCGTAGCCGGTATCGGCCTGGTTCAGCATACCATGAACGGTCATTTCCTCTATGGGCGCCGCTGCCAGGAAATAAGTGTCCACGCTCTTCAGGGTGGAGGGCAGGGTGATGCTGGTCAACTTTTTGGTATTGTAGACAGCCATAGGCGACATGGCGGTCACGCCCTCGGGAATCACCAGCGCAGCCTCTCTGCCCATCGGGCACAGGATCAGGGTCTTACCGTCGGCAGTGTAGAGCGCCCCATCTACCGACTTGAAAGCTGTGCTGCCTGCTGCCACATGGATCTCCTGGAATGCCGCATCTTCAAAGGCGCGGCCACCGATCACCGCGAGGTTGGCGTTCAGGGTCAAACTGGACAGGCGGGAACTGGAAAACGCGGCGCTGGAGATGGTCTCGCAAGTGTCCAACAGGGTATGACTGCCGGTTTTCTTTGTGGGACATTGGAGCAGTGTCGTGCCATCGGAAGTGTAAAGCACCCCATCGTAGCTCAGAAAAGCGGTGTTGCCTTCTTCAACCTCGATCGTCTCCAAGTTAAACAGGTAATTGCCGGTGGTGAAAGCCGTTACCTGCTTCCCAAGCCAAAGACTCTTGATACGGGCGTTGTAGAGCCCGTCAACGGCGGTGGCATATTTGACCTCCAACCTTTCAATGCCCGAGAGCAGATAGATAACGCTTCCGGAAATCACAGTAATGTTCGGATCAAAGGCCACCTGAGTGACGGTGCTGCGGTATGTCAGCAAGGGCTCCTCGTTCCACGCTGACCGTACAGGCCCGCTGGCCGTACCCTTGCCGGCGTAGACCAATTTGGTGCCGTCGTCGTAGATGTAGCCGCGGGTATTATTATTTCCTTCGTTTCCGCTGAAAATATGCTGAGCCTGAGGAATGGTGATGCTGCCGCCGGAAGACAGCTGGGTCACATTGTCGTTCACATCCACAGTGACCGCATTGCTTGAGTTGTTTGTGATGGTGGATTCTTCGCTCAGGTTTGCACCATAGACCGCCAGGGTGCGGTTTCCCACGCCGGTAATGGTGTAGTTGCCCTGGGTAATGCTTCCGCTTTGAGTGACAGTAATACCTGCCTCGGTCTCAGGGTTCAGCTTAATCTTCTCACTGGTCAGGACTCCTCTGGCCGCATCCGGGGTACTGGAGCTGCCAAAGTTGACGGTACCATTGATCGTACGGATATTCAGAGTGGCTGCGTCCGTGGAGATGTTCCACTCGTCATTGGGGTCGTTCTGGTTGATGATGAGGGTGGGGCTGCCGCCCTCGACGGTGACGCTGCCGTTGGGGGCAAAGCCAGTGATCAGGAAGGTGCCGGAAGTCGTCAGTGTAGATTCGTTCCCGCCCTGAGCGTAGGAGTAGGTGTTGTCACTCTCGTGATAGGAAATCGTCGCATTTCCCAGCGAGAGGTTGATGGTGGAAATCTCAGCGTTGCCGCTGCCGGCGTCGCCCTTCTCTACCTCTATGCTGGCGGAAACAGTCTTGCCGTCAGCCGTTGCCGTCAGGGTTACGGTGTAGGGGGCGTTGCCCGGCAGAAGGGTCAGGTGGTAGTCGGAGAATTTTGCGTATTGATCCAGCACATCCTCTCCCACCGGGTTTCCATCTTTGACCGCGCTCAGATCATAGGTAATGACCGGCAGCTCGGGGTGGATAGGCATACCACAGGGGCTGTCGGTAACCAGCTGGGCAGCGGGCACGTCGTAGTTCATGCTTACCGGCTGATGGGTTTCATCCTCCAGATTGTGAAGGGTGATACTCTCCGGCAGGCCGGTCTCCCATGTGATGCCGCTAACGGCGCTGCAAGAACAGCTGCCGCCGATGAGGGCCAGGTGGCTTTCAGGAATGGTCACGGAAACATTGCTCTGGCTCTCATAGCTGACTGTAATGTTTTTCGTATCGCTGGCCAGATAGGTGGTGATGACGCCATTTTCATCGGTGAGGGCAGTCCATTCGTTTTCACCCTCTGCGACTGTGACCTCCATATTGGCCTTGGGTGTGCCGTCCTCCTCCACGAAATACAGCTTGGTCAGTTCACGGCCTGCAATAGTCCCCGAATAGTTGTCTCCAATGTTGCCGCCGGTGATAGACAGGGTAGTCGCTTCAAAGGCGGGTGTTTTGCTCGCCACAATCGTGCCGCCGGAAATCGTCACATTCTTTCCGCGCACACCGTTGGTATCGATATAACCGCCGGAAATGGTGATGGCGTTGGTTATATCTCCATGCCCCTCACCCAGAGAATGGTTATAATTCCCTCCCGTGTTTCCGGGAATATTGGTAATATGGCCGCCAGAAATATGGATCGCCTGCATGGTAACATTGTATCTGCCAGGCCCAATGCCGGAGGCATATGCACCACCCTTTGCAACAATGGTACCCGACTTGATATTGACCGTTCCGGCATGAACTGTTTTAGATCCGCCAATACCTGCGGATTCATTGCCGCCTGTGGCGTTCAGGGTACCATAGCTGTCAGGTTGGCCCTCCGGGACCTGGATGTTGACGGTACTGTTTTGCCCAATCTCAAGGGCGGCATAATTGGTATTTGCCGACTTGAGGGTATTATTGCCCTCCAGAACCACCGTGGCAACGGCATTACTGCTCACAGAGATGGGGCTTCCGGAAGCGTTCGTCAGGCTGACATTTTTCAGCCGGATCGTCGGGTTGCCGCTCTGCACTAGGATCTGGCTACTGGTACTGCTGCCGGTAATGGTCAGAGCGTGATCCCCAGCGCCCCACGAAACCTCAGGGCTGTTTCCCTGCTTATAACCACTGCTGGTAATGGTAATAGAACCCTCGGTGATGTCCAGCTCATTTTCACCGGCACCGGACACATGGGTGTTTACGGTGATGGCGATCTCAGAACTTTTCACCACATCATTGGGCCCGGACTTTGCCCGGACATAGACGGTATAGGACTCCTGGTTGGTTTCGCCGTAGACGGTGAGGGTATTGCCCTCGATCTTGGCATACTGGTTCTCCACCATGTACTGGCCATTCTTGACCACTTGGGTGATCTCATAGGAGATGTTCTCGTAGTCACCGTGGAAGCCGTCCGGCAGTACGCAGGTGCCCTTGGTGTAAGAGGCATCCAACCCCAGTGTGGCCGAGCCGTTGATGGCGGTCAGGGCCTGGGGTTTTGTGTTCATGGTCAGGGCACCGGGATTGGCTGCGCAGGTACACTCCGCGCCCACAACGCCCTGGCCGTTGGTGATAGCAACATTGTTATAGGTTGCTTCGCCTACTGTGGCGCTGATGGATGTTGTGCCGTTGGCCAGATAGGTGGTAATTATGCCATTGGCATCGGTCCGGGCGGACCAGGTATGTTCACCTTCCGTGACAGTGACTTCTGTATCCTTTTGAAATTCGCCAGCCTGATTGAAGAACACCAGCTCTGTCCGGGTGCGATCAGGAATCGAATAAGTCGCATTGTCACAAATATTGCCGCCGGTAATGGACAGACTTGTATACTCAAGGCCGGGATTCTTGCTCATGACGATGGTGCCGCCGGAAATCGCAACATTCGTTCCGCGCACACCGTTGGTGTCAAGGTAGCCGCCGGAAATGGTGATGGCGTTGGTTATTTTCCCATGTCCCTCACCAAGGGAGTGGTTATAATTCCCGCCCGTGTTTCCGGGGATGTTGGTGATATGGCCGCCAGAAATATGGATCGCTTGCATGGTAACATTATACCTGCCAGGCCCAATGCCGGAGGCATATGCACCACCCTTTGCAACAATGGTACCCGACTTGATATTGACCGTTCCGGCATGAACTGTTTTAGATCCGCCAATACCTGCGGATTCATTGCCGCCTGTGGCGTTCAGGGTACCATAGCTGTCAGGTTGGCCCTCCGGGACCTGGATGTTGACGGTACTGTTTTGCCCAATCTCAAGGGCGGCATAATTGGTATTTGTCGACTTGAGGGCGTTGTTGCCTTCAAGGATCAATGTGGCAATGGCGGTGCCGCTCACCCTGAAAGGGCTGTCGGAAGCGTTCGTCAGGCTGACATTTTTCAGCCGGATCGTCGGGTTGCCGCTCTGCACCAGGATCTGGTTACTGGTACTGCTGCCGGTAATGGTAACTTCTTCACCGGAAGCAGCCTCCTTTACCGTTTCTCCGTCCTGAGTATAGATGGTTCCGCCGTCTGAACCGGCGGTGACGGTGATAGTGCCCTTGTAGATGTCCAGTTCGCCTTCTTGTGCCTCCGACTGATAGACGGATACATTGATGTCAATCGGTTCGCTGGTTTTTTTGCTCCCCTCCGGGCCATATTCAGCCTGTACCTGAACAGTATAGTCCGTGACGCCCTCCACGCGGTTGACCGTAAGGGTATCGACAGAAATGGATGCATATGCGGAGAGTTCTCCCTCCACCGGCGTCTCGCCCACGGTCACGGAAACCACTTCATAGGAGATGTCCTCATAGTCCCCGTGGAAGCCTTCCGGCAGCACGCAGCCGCTCCTCTGGGCGGACAGCTTCAGCGTAGCTTCGTTTCGTATCACTTCAAGATCCTGGGACGGGGTAAGCATGGCAAGTGTTCCTGTTGTTCCACAAGTACACTCCGCGCCCACGATACCTTGACCGTTTGAAATAGAGATCTGCTTTTCGGCTTCATCATCACCCACCTTGACAGTAATAGATTCCGTCGTGTTAGCCAGATAGGTGGTAATCATACCGTTAGCATCGGTCAGGGCTGTCCAGGTATGCGCATTGTCCCCGCTGCCTTCCGTAACAGTGACCTGTGCATTCTTCAAAAAACCTCCATCTTTATCGAAAAACACCAGTTCTGTCTTGGCGCGGCTATCAATTGTATCAGCATTGTAATAGCCCCCAATGTTGCCGCCGGTCACAGAAACTACAAGTCCTGGATCCCCAAATATTGTTCCGCTCCCCAGAATAGTACCGCCTGACATATGAAAAGACGCTATCGCATTGATACCAGGATACGTTCCGGTTGTCTTATCCTGGATCAGTCCCCCTTCAATGGATACGTCATTCGCAGAAATACTGCTACCATTATTGGAACTACTGGTAATCACTGTGCCGCCTTTAATAGTCACGCTACCGAAATCTGCGCGATAACCCGTACCTATCGCAGAAACACGCTGATTCGTGCCCCTTCCGGTTCCTGTGGCATCCACCACACCACTTTCAATTACCAGATTGCCGCCGCCGGTATAATTATTATGCCGGCCTGTCGTTCCGTTTCCGTTAGTATACGCATAAGCGTAGGTAGCGTCAAACCCGCCGCCAATACCAGGTACAAATCCACCTCTGCCTGTAGCGGTAAGAGAACCACCTCCAGTGGAGCAATCCCGGATTGTCAACGTCGCATTCTGGTTAATCTGTATCGCGGCGCCCCGATATTCACCGCCAATAAGGGTATTGTTTCCTTCCAGAATAACGGTAGCCTTGGCTGCTTTTTCCGTACCTGTTCCCGTTCCACCATAGAGCAGGAGAGCGGGCTGGTAGGAAGCTGTCGCCGTGATACTCACATTGCCCAGCGTAATGGCAGGGTCGCCGCCCTTGATTACGATCATATTACCGTTGCTGCTGGTGCCGGTGATGGTGAGGGCGTGTTCTGCTCCCGGCCAGGTTGTTTCTTCTTTTGCAATTGTAGATTCTGCAGTTTCCTTAATAATCAGATCTGTTCCATCAACTGCCAACACACCCTGGCTATACCCATTCTCCGTAATGATGATGGAGCCCTGGCCGATATCCAATTCCACCGGCTCCGCTGCCAGCGCCATTGTGGGCAGCTGACCCACCAGCAGACACAGGCATAAGAAACTCGCCAATAGTCGTTTTCGCATTGTTTGGATCCTCCTTTTCCTTCTCCTTTACCTCTGCCATCTCTGCACGGTGCCGCGCCAGTCATTGCTTGCCGACTCGTCTCGCGCAGATGGGGCGGCTATTTCCGCCCGAAGCGCGGGATACAGCAGAGGCCTGTCATTCATGGCCTTTTTCGCACACCGCCAGTCGCGCCGAAGTGGCAACCATTTTCATGCGCTGGTATGAGACAATAGTGGAATAAGACCCGAAGCATCAGGAGATGGGGCGCTGCTGTTTGGCAGCGCCCCGTCTCCTTGAGGGCTATGTATATGCTCAACCAAGACAAGGTGTCCCATATGGGGACACCTTGTCTTAAAAACTCGCTTTTGCGTTCCATCCTGCTGCTTATATTGCGCCAAAGCGCATGAGCATGGTTGCGGCCTGCGCTCTGGTAGCGTTGCCGGTAGGATCGAGGACGTCCCCATAGCCTTCCACGATCCCCGCGCCGCAGGCCCACTGCATGGCGGGCACGGCGTATTCGGAAACTTCCGGCGCATCGCTGTAGGACAGGATATTCGTATCCTCCCCCACGCTCACATCATAGTTCTTATACTGAGCATAGCGGTACAAAATCGCCGCCAACTGCTCCCGGGTGATGTCATCCTCGGGGCCGTACTGTCCGTTTCCGAAGCCTTCCACAATCCCATTGGCCGCGGCCCAGTTGACCGCGTCGGCATACCAGGCGCTGTGGGCTACATCGGAAAACACACTTTCACCGGAAACCGCAGGACGGTTTTCCAGGTTATAGAGGATCTGCACCAGCATAGCGCGGGACAAGGTGTCGTTCGGCCCGAAAATGCCGTTGCCATAGCCCTGCATCAGGCCGTTTTCCACGCAGTAGTGGACGCCGTCATGGTACCAGGCGTTCCGATCCGCATCGGAGAACTTAGCCATGGGGCAACTCTCGTCCCGGGGGCAATCGGACAAGCCGGTATCCTTCCGGAAGGTGACAGTGATGGTCACGCTGCCGTTAGGTTGGGTGAAGGTGTAAGCCCCGTCGGTATTGGGGGTTACCGTCACGTCCTTGCCGGTTTTGTCAGTGACGGTGACGCTGTCCACCACATATCCCTCATCGGGCTTTGGGGTGATGGTCACGTTCTGCCCGTTGGAAGGGTTGCTGGGACTGACGGTGTAGCTTCCGTTCTCACTCTCATTTTTCACCGGCGGATAGGTGGGTGTGGAAGGGGCGTTGCGATAGCCCACGGCGTAGGTGGAAAAGTTCTTGACATGGAGGGTGAGAACGGTTTTGTCCTCGCTGACGGTGAAATACTCCCCGTCTTCGTTTTTGCTGCTCTCACCCTGGGGTACGATCTGGGCCTCGCCGCCGTGCATCCGGGAAATGGTGTAATTGTATTTACCCTGGAGTTCTGTGGGCAGGGGCAGCAGGATCTCCAACACCACGCTGGACTGGGTAAGCTCGCTTGTGGACGTGCCGGTTTCATCTGTGACAGTCTTGGTCAGGGTGCAGTCCAGGAACAGTGCGAGATTGCTGCCGCCGGCGCTCTGGAGGTCCTTTAAGACATCTTTTTCGATATCGTCCTCCTGCTGCTCGTCGGCTTTGAAGGTGATCTCCACCTTGCCGCCTGTCTCGGCCGTACTCAGATCATCCTCGGTAAAGCCGGTGTCCAGCTTGCCCACCACGATGTCCGGGCTGCCGGGTGTTACATCCACGACGGAGTTGGTCACGTACTGGGGCAGAATGGCGTTGCAAGTCCGATCGGTCGTGGTGAGATCCACCATGCTGGTGACGGTACGCTGATCCTTGCTCACCACCAGATTGTAGATGCCGGGGAGCAGGTCGTCAAAGCTGTAGGTGCCATCCGCTTCTGTGTGTGTCTCGGCGATCTTGTTGGCCCCCAGCCACAGGCTGACCACGGCATTTTCTGTGTCCTGCTCACCGCTGCCCGTTTCTTCCTTGATGGTGCCGCTCACTTCAAACACCGCCTGCCACTGGGCCGTGAAGGTCACGTCGCCATAGGGCGTAGTGAAGCTGTCGCCGGGTTTGTAGGTCTTGCCGCCATACAGCCAGCCGGTAAATTGGTATTTGGTCTTGGTGTAGCCGCAGTCGGGCAGAGTCTGGGTGCTGCCGCCGGTCAGTTCCAGGGCGGTCATGGTACCGCTGGTGTTTCCGTTCCCGTCAAAAGTCACGGTGTACAGGACGGGCCGCGTTTCGGTAATGGTAAAGCTGCCCACCTGCTTGTCGCTGCTGCCGTCGGGGTGACGGTAGTTGCTGTCCTCGGGGAATTCCACCCAGACTTCATAGGTGCCGGACTGGGTGGGGTTTTCCACCACGTTGCCGTCCTTGTCCTTGTAGGTGACAGTGTAGTCCTTGCCCTCCGTCAGTCCGGGGACGTTGATGGTGGGCTCGCCGCCGGGCGTAACGGCGTTGTCTGTTACAGTGACGACCACAGGCTTCTTCTGAATCACCAGAGTAGCGGTGTCGTTGGAAAGCTGATAGTTTGCGAGCGTTACGCAGAGCGGATAGCTGCCCGCGGCGGTTCCGCCGCCGGTGATGATCGCGTTTTCGGCGCTGTCGCCATCCGCAAGGCCGTCAATAAGTACCCTGACCTGCTGCCCATCGCCGTAGACCTGATTGAGGTTCTGCCAGGTAACGACAGCCTGTTTGGGGGCGATGGTCAGCTCGCCTACCTTGGCGGAAGCCGCGCCGCCCGCAAAGCAGAAGTTGGGATCGCTGATGGCGACGGTGATGTCGTAGGTACCCGCCTCGGTTTGGCTGTTCTCGCCGCCGTAGGTGACGGTATACTTGCCTGCGTCAATTTTTGTAGGCTCGCTCTCCGTCTGGGTCACCGAGGCAGTTTTGGCCGTGTTGTCGTAGGTATGGCTGTTGCCGGCGACGGTGAAGCTGATGACGGCCTTATTGATGGTCCAGTCGAGGCTCAGGTTTTTGCCGCCGGTGAGGGTGTAGTTGGGATTGCCCAGAGTGGCAACCTCCGCTTTGTAGCTGCCGGCGTCGGTCTTTTTGTTGTTCCGATACGTAAGCTCACACTCATCATCGGGTGCCAGATTGTCAATGGTGGCAGTGACGGTCTTTTCGCCCTTGTCATAGGTAAACGGCTCCGTGTAATCCCAGCTCAGCTCCACCGGGCGCGGGGCGATGGTGTAACTCTGTGTGGTGCCGCTGTCCGGCAGCTGGTAGTTGGGGTTGTCGAGGCCGGTGGCCTCGGCGGTGTAGCCGCCCGCGTTGGTCTTGCTGCCGTCCTTCACTATGACAGCGCATTGATCCCCTTCCACCAATTCGGTGGCCTTGGCGGCGACGTTCACGGGTTGGCCGTTGTAGACGAGATTCTCATAGCCGTCCCAGGTGAGGCCCACGGTCTTGGGCGTGATATCTGCCCTGGCAGTCAGCTCGTCGGTGGACAGTACATAATTGTCCCCCCACTCGCCATCAAGGGTGACGGCCACGTTGACGCTCTTGTTGTCTCCTGCGTTCTTGTCCTCGAAAGTGAATACGCCGCTGGCGGTGGGGGTCTCATCCAGCACCTCGCCGGAGAGGGTGATGGTGCCGGTGGTAGAAGCATTGCCGTCATAGATCTTGTCATCCACGGAGGCGACGGCGGGGGTAAGTTCCTTGCGGTTCACCGTAAGAGTGATTGTCGTCGTGGCATCAGTGTAGTTTGCCTTGTCATTGGGCGTAAATACTACGGTGTAATTGCCGCTTTGTGCCACGGTGGGGTTGGCGCCGGGTTTATCGTTCCCCCAGGCGAAGCTGCCGGAAACAGTCTCGCTGCCATTGCTGGCGGTTCCCTTGAGCAGGTTGTCTTTCAGCGTGTCGCCATAGGTGATGGCAACCCCATCCACGGACAGCACCGGCGTGGCCTTTCCGATGGCGACGGTGACAGTATCTTCGGCGGCCGCTGTCAGGCCGTCCTTGTCCTCAGCCGTAACCTTGACGGTGTAGCTGCCGCTCTCGTCCACATCAGTGAGGGTCAGGAAAGAGGTGGTATCGCTGATGCTGTTGAGCGGTTTACCGTCCTTGTACCACTGATAGGTGAAGTCGATGTTCTCACCGGCGGCATGGCTGGCCGTGGCGGTGAGCGTGATGCTCTCACCGTAGGTGACATTGTTCTTGCTGGCCGTCAGTTCCACCGCTGGGGCGTCCAACGTCCAGTTTGCGGTGAGGGCGAGGTTAGTAGTAACCTGACTGCCCAAATCCCAGTCCGTGCCGCCGCGCAGCCAGCAGTCAAAGGTGTAGCCGATTCTGGTGGGGTCTGCGGGCTGGGTGACCTTGCCGCCGGACACCACCAGCTGCCGGTCAACCGAGCTGCCGCCGTTGCTGTCAAAGGTGATGCTGTATACGGTTCTGATCTCGACCGTAGTCTGACCCGCGCCGGTGGCCGCTGTGAAGGTGTACTTGCCGGGTTTGGTGACGGTATAGCTGCCGTCCCCATTGGCCGTCAGCACATTGCCGCTGCTGTCTTTTGCCGTGACGGTAACCGGAGAGCCGCCGTTCTGCTTGGCTTCCGCTTTCAGCGTTAGGCTGGCGGCGCCCATGTCGCCGCCAGAGACGGTGAGGCCGGGTTCGGTCTTGTCAATGTTGGAAATGGTGATTGCCTGCGTCGTGGTGTTGCCCGCCTTGTCGGTGACGGTGACGGTGTAGGTGCCGTTGCTGTCAGCGGGGAAGGAGTAATCGCTGCCGCTGCCGGTGACCGTTTGTGCTGTGCCGCCGTCCTTGCTGACCGTAACGCTGTCGATGCCGGAGGTTGCGTCGGAAGCGGTAAAGCTGATGGTGACGTCGTCCGCCGTCCACTGGGTATGATCTGCTGTGAGACCACTTACCTGGGGCGCGGTTTTGTCCAGCTTGTAAGTGATTTCCGTTTCGTAGATGTTGCCGCTGCTGTCCTTTACATAGACGGTTTCAGTGTGTTCGCCGTCCTGCTCATCATCAAAGGTGACGCTTTCCTTGTAATCCCCGTCCGGCGAGGTGCTGACCGTCCAACCGTCTTGGGGCGTAAAAGTCACGCCGTCCTCGGAATTGCTCCAGTTGCTGCTGGTGTCGGTATAATCCTCAAATACGGTGTCGTTTGTGGTGCCGCCGGGGAAAGGGGCATAGACAATGTCAAAGTAGACTGTGGCCTCACCGGAGTAGTTGCCCTTGAACTTGACGGTCACGCTGCCGGTATCGGTGCCGGCGGCGGTGTTTGTGCCATATTCAAGGTCATAGTCCGTGCCCTTCGCCAGCGTCGTGCCGCCGAACTTGACGGTCACGTCCGGCCTGATCTGGCTGCCGGTGTAGGTCTGGTCGCCGATGGGGTCAATGGTGATGCCGCTGCTCTCGCCGTACGGCTTGGCGGTGATGGCAAAGGTCACCTGGGCAGTTTTGCCGCCCTTTGTGATGGACGCCGTGGCGGTACCGACATCGGTATTGTCTGTGTAATCAACGCTCAGATTGCCGCCCAGCCAGCCGGTGCTGTAATCCACCTCGGCGGGGGTGATGGCATTGCAGGTGTAGGTCAGGTCGGCGTCAGCGGGAATATAAATCTTCGCCGTGGCCCTGTGGCCGCAGGTGCAGCTCTCGGTGATGGTGTCGCCGTCGGCGGTATATGTATAGCTGTGCTGGTGCAGCATGGCCTCGCCATCGCTGTTGCGCGCCACCAGATAGGCGCTGTCCTCGGAGGTGAAGTAGTCCGCCGGGGCGGTATCGCCCATTTTGCTGCCCCAGCCGCTGGTGAACACGCCGGGCAAGTACATACTCACGCCGTAGGGCGTTGTATTGGTTAGAGTATCGAAGAGGGTAATTGTGTTGTCATTCAGATAGATATTGGAGGCCGCGTCGCCCGCGGTGTTGCTGCTGATAGCCGACGCGCCGGAGAGATGAAAGGTGGTACCCGGCAGCACATAGATACCGCCGCCGATCTCTGTCACGGTGTTGCCGGTGATGCTGCCGCCGGACAGGGCGAAGCTGCTTTCTCCTTCAGTACCTTTGAAAACGGTCACGCCGCCGCCATTTATGGCGCTGTTATCTGAGATAGTGCCGTTCGTCATGGTAAAGGTGCCGCCGTTGATATGCACGCCGCCGCCAACACTGTTAGCATGCCCAGTCACGTCATTGCCTGTGATGCTGCCGCCGGTCATTTCAAACGTGCCGGAGTTAAGCAGCACACCACCGCCGCCGTCGTTTTTCTTTGTGACACTCGCGGTATTATTTTCGATAGCGCCGCCGGTCATGGTGAAGCTGCCGCCGTTGACGCAGACCGCGCCGCCGCCTGCACGATTGCTGCCGCCGGAGCCATCCCCACCCCCGCTGGCCGTGTTGCCGGCAATGGCGCCGGAGTGGAGGGTGAGACTGCCGCCGCCGTTGACCAAAACAGCGCCACCCTGCTCTGCCTGTCCGCCGGTGATCTGGCCGCCGCCCATACAGTCGCAGATAGTGAGGCTGCCGCCACTATTTATGATGAAGTGGTGCCCGTCCAGATCAATCGTTTTGCCGTTGAGGCACAGGTTGACCGCGCCGCTGATGGTGATATCATCGGTAGCGGTGACGCTGCGGGTGAGGTGATAGCTGCCTGCACCCAGCGAACCGCCGAAGTCGCTTTTGGGGGTATATGTAGCCTCCGCGTGGGAATCAGCGCAGATGGCATCGCCGCAGACATAGTGCCTATGAGGGTTGTCAGCCACCGTGCCAAGCGCCAGCTCGCCGCCAGACGGCACCACGACATACGCGTCGTTATCGGAGAAGAAGTGCTGCCGATAGCTTGCGCCGCCGCCCGTGGTGAACACGTCGGGCGTATCCCTGGTCACGCCGATCTCGCCGCCGGTCAGCCCGCCGCTGCCGATGTTGATTTTCTGACTGTTATACAGCCAGACATTTTTGGCGCTTCCGTTAAACGTATTGCCCGCTATGGTCACATCGCCGGAGACGGTGAAGGTGCCGGTTCCCATGAAAGCACTGCCAACACATACGCCGCCGGCAATGCCCGAGGTTGGGAGAAAGCCTTCAACTGTACAATGATTGTTGGTTATCTCGCCGCCGGTCATGGTGAAACTGCCACCATTACACACGAGTACGCCGCCGCTGACGGAAAGTCCACCCTCGACCTCCACGGTGTTGCCGGTGATGGAGCCGTCGGTCATGATAAAACTGCCGCTGTTCACAAGCACGCCGCCGCAAGGGGCATAGTTAGCGTCTTTAGTAACATTAAGGTGATTGTCGGTGATGGAGCCGCCGTTCATGATGAAGCTGGCGCCACTATTCACTTGCACAGCGCCGCCGCCAATCCCGGCAATGGATCCGCCGTTCATGGTGAAGCTGCCGCCTTCCATATAAACACCAGCTACAACCGTAGATTGGCTGTTGGTAATCTTGCCGCGGCCCGTGCAATCGCAGAGGGTGAGGCTGCCGTTTTCATATATCCGGAAGGAATTGCTGCCGTTTAAATTCAGCGTATAACCATTGAGGCAGAGGGTGACAGCGCTTTTGATCTCAATGTTGCCGCTGCTGGTGCCCGTGACGATGACATCGTCGGTCAGAACACAGTTGCCGGACAGGGATTTCAACTCCTTATTTCCACTCAGTTCCGTCCAGCCGCTGTGGTCACCGGTGCAGTCCTCCCCCGCCGCCGCGGCGGGAACGCTCATGGCCGGCAGCATGGCCAGCACCATGCACAGTGTCAGTAGCAGACTAAGCCATTTTCGTCCTCTTGCTTTCATCGTGATTCCCCCAATCTCTTCACTGTGTCCGCGTCCGTGCAGCAGAGCGCCGCTCCCAGGCGGCGGGACTGTTGTTTCAATGACCGATACACATACGCGCACCGGAAAATCCGGCGGCGGCAATCCCTTGACGGCGGGTGCGCCAAATGGTATTTTAGTTTTAATTATTGTATCAATCTTTGGGAAAGAGTGGAGCTCCTGCGCAAAATTTGCTTGTTCCTGCGTCAATTTTGCGACGTGCCGGGAAAGGGGGGGTGATCCATGCTGCGGATCGCCATATGTGACGATGAAGAAAATCAGCTGCGCAAGACGGCGGCGCTGCTGGAAGACTATCTGCGCATCCGCCCGGAATGCTCCGGTCAGGTAGAAACGTTCCTCGCCGGCGAAACGCTGCTGAAGCGGGCGGAAGCAGCGGGCGGATTTGATCTGTACATTCTCGATATTCTCATGCCGGATCTCAGCGGTATCGACGTTGGCCGGAAATTGCGGCAACTGGAAAACGGCGGAGAGATCATTTACCTCACCACATCCAATGACTTTGCTGCCGACAGCTATGAAGTCCAGGCGTTTTTTTACCTGCTCAAGCCGGTGGAGACGGGCAAGTTTTTCCATGTGCTGGACGGCGCTGTGGAAAGGCTGGATCGCCGTCGGAGCGAGGGCGTCGTGGTGTCCACGGCGGCAGGACCGCGGCGGCTCCTGCTGGAGCGCATCCGCTATGCCGAGCGGGTGGGGCATTTTGTCCGTTATTACTGCACCGACGGCACGGTGGACTCCCAAAGCATCCGCGCCCCCTTCAAGGAAGCGGTGGCCCTCCTGCTGGCTGACCGGCGCTTCTATCTGTGCGGGGCCAGCTTTGTGCTGAATTTCCAGCATGTGACCGGCGTGCAGGGCCAGATGGCCCTGCTGGACGACGGCCAGGCCGTGGCGCTGCCCCGCTCCGCGGCGGCTGAGTTTAAAAAAGCATGGGGAAATTACTGGCTGGGAAAGGAACATCTGCCATGACAAACACGATATTTCTCCTTTTCCGTGCTGTTTTTATCACGATGATGACCGTGGGAATGATGGCGAGCATGACCGAGTTCCGCTTCCGGCGCGGAAAGCTGCTGTTGTTGTTCATCATGATGGTTTACGGCCTCTGGGTGACTGGTTCCAGCCTGGTCCTGCTGCAACTGGGCGGAGAGCTGCTGCTGCTCCGCCTGTTCTATCTCACCATCTCGGTCCCGGCCATATTGCTTACCTATTGGGCGGCCAATGACACCCCTGCCCAGGCGGTATTCAATTACTCGACACAGATCATGGTATCCGCGCTGTCGGCCTCCATGATCCGCTGGTTCACCGATTCTTTCGGTCTTTCTCCGTTGGTCAATATCCTGCTGACGGCCGCATTCTATGCAGCGGCGATCTATCTGCAATGGCGCTTCCTGCGGAGGCCCTTCCGCAGGCTAATTCAGGTGTTTCCCGCCCGCTGGGGTGTGTTGACCACGATCCCCTGCGTATTCTGCGGCTATCTCATTCTTCTTTCCGCCTGGCCAGGCAGTTACCTGGACAATGAGGCGCAGCGTATCTATGTCTACGCCGCCATCATCCCGCTGGTCTTTGTTTATATTGCGGTATTCAAAAGCCTGATAGCGCAGTACCGCATTCAGACGGAACGGCAGAACGCCGCTCTGCTGACAGTGCAGATCTCGGCGCTGAAAGAAAAGGTGCAGCGGGTGCAGGACGTGGAGGAAGCCGTCCGGATTCAGCGCCACGATCTGCGCCATCAGCTCCAGGCCGTCACGGAACTGGTGGCCCGGGGAGATCGGGAGGCGGCTCTGGAATTTCTGGACAACGCCCAAAGGCGACTGGATGAACAAAAGAAGATCCGCTGGTGCAGTCCGCCGGTGCTGGACGCCATGTTTTCCTCCTATTTCGACCAGGCCCGGCGGGAAGGTATTCCGGTGGAGGCAAAGATCACTCTGCCGGACAAACTGCCGGTAGACGAGGGCGAGTTGGCGGTGGTGCTGGCCAACGCGCTGGAAAACGCCATCCACGCCAATCTGTGCCTGCCGCCGGAGCAGCGGCAGATCCGCTGCAAAATGGTGGGTATCCCCAGCGTGATGCTGGAGATTGCCAATCCCTGCTCCGGCGACGTCGCTTTCGACAGCGACGGCCTGCCCATCGCCCGGAGCGAGGGGCACGGCCTGGGTGTACAGTCCATCTCCGTATTCTGCAAGAAACACGGCGCCGTGTGCCAGTTTGATCTGGATGACGGTATCTTCCGCCTGCGGCTTATACTGTAGATACACTGTGCCTTTTGCGAAAAGGTGGAGAGCGCCTGAATGGGGCATTCAAGAGGTCAAGGGTTCGCTTTGCATACTCTGCTGCACAGAGCGGGGATGTTAGGTTTGCAGCGCCTCCAATTTTTTGGGGTTCAGAATGGTCCCATGCCCCGGGACAGCTTCACCATGCCCGCGTCCTGGAAATCACGCAGCGTGCGGGAAATCACCTCCCGGTGGGAACCCAGATGGTTGGCAATGGCCTCGTGGGTGATTTTCAGCTTGTGGGTCCCCTCAATGGAAACTTCCTGGAGCAGAAAGGCGGCCACCCGCCTATCCATGCGCTTCCACATAAACTGCTCCATCCTGCTCATGACCTCAGAAAACCGGCGGGCCATCAGATCGTTGGTGTAATTTGCCACCGCGGTGGACTGAGTCATCAGCTCCTGGTAAACTTCGGACGGTATGCTCCAAAACTCTGTATCCTTTTCTGCCTGGATAGTCACCTCAAACTGGATGGAGCGGATGACACAGGGGGCACAGAACAGGCATATATCGCCGTCAAACAGGCGATAGATGGTAATTTCCCGCCCATCTTCTGAATATACAAGGGCCCACCGCTTATCCTGAGTGCCGCCTGGTGGTTACCAAGGAAACCCTGACAGCGGTATTACGCTGAACGAAACGGGCGTCTGCCCCAAGTGCGGCTACAAGAAGGGCTGATCTCCGCACCCTGCGGATCGTCCGAAAACTGAACAATCCCCTGTCATGCAAGACGCCGGATCCGGGAAAATCCCGGATCCGGCGTCTTTTTGTGTTCGGCAGGTCTGTGACTAAGTGCCCAGATAGGCCTTTTTCACGGCCTCGTTGGTCAACAGATCACGTCCGGAGCCGGTGAGGCTGATCCGGCCGGTCTCCAGCACATAGCCGATGTCGGCAATTTTCAGGGCCATGTTTGCGTTCTGCTCGATGAGCAACACGGTGACTCCCTGCTTGTTGATTTCCTTAATGATGTCGAAGATCCCCTTGACCACGATGGGAGCCAGGCCCAGGGAGGGCTCATCCATCATGATGATCTTGGGGCGGGACATGAGGGCCCGGCCCACGGCCAGCATCTGCTGCTCGCCGCCGGACAGGGTGCCCGCCGCCTGCCAGGACCGCTCCTTCAGCCGGGGGAACAGCTCATACACCCAGTTCAGGTCGTCCTCCAGGCTGTCTTTGCGCAGGTAGGCGCCGATTTTCAGGTTCTCCAACACGGTCAGGTCGGGGAACACGTGCCGCCCCTCGGGCACCAGGGTGATGCCCTTGGACACGATGCGGTCGGGGGACAGGGCGGTGATGTCCTCCCCCTGGAGGTGGATGCGCCCGTGGGCGGGCTTCACCAGACCGGCGATGGAGCGCAGGGTGGTGGATTTGCCCGCCCCGTTGGCCCCGATGAGGGTGACGATCTTCCCGTCGGGCACCTCGAAGGTGATGCCCTTCACGGCCTCGATGCCGCCGTAGCTCACCTTCAGTTCGTCAATCTTCAGCATCGTCTGCCACCCCCAAATACGCCTCGATGACCCGAGGATTGTTCTGTACCTCCGACGGCGTGCCCTGGGCAATCAGCTTGCCGAAGTCCAGGACGTAGATGCGGTCGGAGATGCGCATGACCAGGTCCATGTGGTGCTCGATCATGAGGATGGACAGGTCGTACTCGTCGCGGATTTTGTGGATAAAGTCGGTGAGCTCCTGGGTCTCCTGGGGGTTCATGCCGGCGGCCGGCTCGTCCAGGAGGAGGAGCTTGGGCTGGGTGGCCAGGGCCCGGGCGATCTCCAGCCGGCGCTGGAGGCCGTAGGGCAGGGAGCCGGCCACCTCGTCCTTCAGATGGGCCAGCCCCTGCTCCTCCAGCAGGGACATGGCCTCCTCCCGCATGCGCCGCTCCTCCGCCCGGTTGAAGCGGAAGGTGGCGGAGAACACGTTCTGCTTGGCCCGCATGTGCTTGGCGATGAGCACGTTGTCGAACACCGTCAGGGCGGAGAACAGGCGGATGTTCTGGAAGGTGCGGGCGATGCCCAGCTGGGTGATCTTGTCCGGGGTGGGGGAGAGGACCTTGTCGGTGAAGGCCAGGGGGTCCCGCTCCAGCTCCTTGGATTTCCGCTCCTCCAGGGCCTTGTCATAGTCGGCCTGCATCTGGGCCTTGACGGCCGGGTCCTGCTGGGCCTCCACGGCGGCCTTGGCCTCCGGGTCCTCCACGGAGAAGCGGGCGGTATACAGGTCGCCGTGCTCCCCCAGATAGCCCCGGGCCATCTTCCCCTGGGGGTGGTTGCGGACCATGGGCTCCCCGCAGAAGGAGACCAGGCCGTTGGTGGGCTCATACACCCCGGTGATACAGTTGAAGGCGGTGGTCTTGCCGGCGCCGTTGGGACCGATGAGCGCCACGATCTGGCCCTTGTTCACGTCCACGGACAGGTCGTTCACCGCCACCACGCCGCCAAACTGCATGGTGACGTGGTCCAGGTGGAGAATGTTTTCCGTGCTCATTTCGTGGCCTCCTTTCCGGCGTTCCGGCGGCGGGCAAAGAGGATGTCGCTGAACTCCTTATCCCCCAGCATGCCCTGCCGGAAGAAGAGCACCACCACCATGATGATGATGGAGAAGGCCACCATCCGGAAGCCGGTGCGCAACAGCGGGAGCGTCAGCTCGCCGGTGGCGGCGAACCAGGCCAGCCAACCCAGCAACAGGATGGCCACAAGGCCCACCAGGGTCTGCTTCCAGACCTGGTTGCTCCCCCGGCGCTCCCGGTGGATCAGCAGGGCACTCCCGCCAATGACCACCACGGCGAAGATCACCATGAAGGCGATCCGGTTGGGGGCGGTGGGGGAGGCGAAGGTGGTGGCGCTGTCCAGGAAACGGAGCCACCACTCGGCGCAGGCCACGTACAGGAAGGTGGCCAGGCAGGAGCCGGAGATGGAGCCGATGCCGCCGATGACCACGATGAGCAGGATCTCATAGGTCATGGTGGAGGTGTACACCTTGGCCTGGGCGTTGTTCACGAACATGGCGAACAGGGCGCCCCCCACCCCGGCAAAGAAGGAGGAGATGCAGAAGGAGAGCATCTTGTGCTTGGCCAGGTTGATGCCCATGGCCTCGGCGGCGATCTCGTCCTCCCGGATGGCCTTGAAGGCCCGGCCGTAGGAGGAGTTGATGAGCATGACGATGACCGCGATGCACAAAATGGCAATGAGGAAGGGGAAGAAGGTGGACAGGCGCAGGATCACCGCCCCGTTGGCGTCGGTGATGTTGAAGTTGTTGAAGGTGGGGATCTGGGTGATCATGTTGGCGCCGTTGGTGACCGGGCCCAGGGCCTGCCACTGGAAGACGGCCCGGATGATCTCCGCAAAGCCCAGGGTGGCGATGGCCAGGTAATCGCTTTTCAGCCGCAGCACCGGCAGACCGATGAGCCAGGCAAAGAGCGCGGCCACGCAGCCGGCCAGCAGAATGGCCAGGATCACGCCCAGGATCAGGCCCGTAGGGGTATTCAACCCGCCGAACAGGTCGGGCAGGGAGAACTTCACCGCCGAGCCGCCGAAGAGGTAATAGACCTGGTCCTTGGCGGCCACAGGCACAGTGAGGATGGCGTAGGTATAGGCGCCCAGGAGCATGAAGCCTGCCTGCCCCAGGGAGAACAGGCCGGTAAAGCCGTTGAGCAGGTTCATGGACACGGCCACCAGGGAGTAGACCGCGCCTTTCTTCAGCACCACAAACAGCTGACTGGTGGGCGAGAGGGTGTTTTCCAACACCACCACCAGAATGAGCAGCGCCGCAGCGGCGGCCAGACCGATCAGAGCGCCCGTTTTATCTTTTTTCTGCAATGTCATCGGGGCACCTCCTTAAACCTTATCCGTGGCCTTTTCCCCGAACAATCCCGTGGGCTTGAAGACCAGGATGATAATGAGCAGGGCAAAGGTAAATGCGTCCACAAAGGTAGTGGCCCCCTCGAAGGGCAGGATCTTCACGAAGTTTTCACAGATGCCGATGAGGAAGGCGCCGATCACCGCGCCGGGGATGGAACCGATGCCCCCGAACACCGCCGCCACAAAGGCCTTCAGGCCGGGCATGGAGCCCACCGTGGGCACCACGGAGGAGTAAGTGGTGAAGTAGAGCATGGAACCTACCGCGGCCAGGGCGGAACCGATGACGAAGGTGGTGGAAATGACGGAGTTGATCTTGATGCCCATGAGCTGGCTGGTCTCAAAGTCCTTGGCCACGGCGCGCATGGCCATGCCGATCTTGGTGTTGTTGATCAGCTGTGTGAGCAGAAGCACCAGGGCCACCACCAGGAAGGGGGTGAGGATGACCACCCACTTGATGGAGGTGCCGGCCACCGTAATGGTGTCGGACAGGAACGGGATGGCGGGGTAGATCATAGGCTGTCCGCCGGTGATATAAGTAGCGGTATTCTGCAACAGGTAGCTCACGCCGATGGCGGAGATCATGACCGACATACGGGGGGCGGTACGCAGGGGCTTGTAGGCCACCCGCTCGATGCAGAAGCCCAGAGCGACGGTGAGGATCAGCACCAGCAGGAGCATGACGGGGATGACCAGAGCAGGGGGAAGATAGGCGGCCAGGAAGGTGTTCAGGTAGATACCCAGCAGGCCGGCCACCATGAACACGTCGCCGTGGGCAAAGTTAATCAGGCGCAGAATACCGTACACCATCGTGTACCCAATGGCGATGAGGGCGTATTGTCCGCCCACGGAGATGCCGAACAACAGAGTGGAGATAAAAAATTCCATAGAATTTCCTCCCGATTTTTTCTGTGTGGTTGGGACGCTGGGCTGTCTCAAAAAGAGGAGAAGCCCGCCTCCTTTTGAGGCGGCCCAGCCGGGGGCGCGGGGTAGAATCTGGCGGGGACCCCGGAGGGCCCCCGCCAAAAAACCGGTCCGTTGTGTGCGGGGGAGGCTTACTCAGCCACTGTCTGCTGGGTTTCCAGCTCCCAGGCACCGTCGTTGGTGGAGTGCTTGATGTAGGCGGTATCGCGCACCGCGTCGCCGTTGGTGTCGTCAAAGGCGATGTGGCCGGACACGCCGTCATACTCCACATCCCACAGCGCGGCCTTGATGGCGGCGGGATCCACGGAGTCGGCGGCCTTGATGGCCTCCAGAGCCACATAATAGGCGTCATAGCCCATAGCGGTGACGGCAGCCACGGTGTCGTTGCCGCCGTTGGCCTCCAGAGCGCCGGAGGCGGTATTGATGTAGTTCTTCACGCCTTCGTCAAAGGTGGGATTGCCGCCCTCCTGATAGAAGGTGGAGACGTACAGCTGGATGTCGGTGCCCTTGGCGGCCTCCAGAACCATGTTGTCGTCCAGCGTGTCAGAGCCCACGAAGGGAATGTCCAGACCCAGAGAGGCGGCCTGGGTGATGATCTGGGTGGCATAGGCGATGGACACGGGGGTGAAGATAACGTCGGCGCCGCTGGCCTTGGCCTTGTTCAGGTAGGAGTTGAAGTCGGAGTTGTTGGTGGGGAAGGAGTCGGTGATCACGGTGCCGCCGGCGGCCTCGAAGGCGGTCTTAAAGAAGGCGATCAGGCCCTGGTCGTACTCGTTGCCCGCCTCGCCCAGGCAGTAAGCGGTCTGAGCCTGGAACTTATCCATAGAGAAGTTGGCCAGAACAGTGCCCTGGAAGGGATCCAGGAAGCAGATGCGGAAATAGTAGTCGTTGCCGGCGGTGACGTTGGGGTTGGTGCAGGTCACGCCGATGGCGGGGATGCCGGCATTGCCGAAGGTGGGGCCGGCGGCAATGGACACGCCGGAGCCGTAGGAACCCAGCACCAGAGCCACGCCCTCGCTGACCAGCTGAGAGGCGGCGGTGGGAGCCTTATCCGTGGAGGAGCCGTTGTCGGCGTATACCAGCTGAACCTGATACTCTTCGCCGCCCACGGTGACGGTGGGGGTCTCAGAGTTTGCAAACTGCATGCCCAGCATCTCCTTCTTGCCGCCGGAAGCGGAGTCGCCGGTGGCGGGTTCAAAGACGCCGATCTTGATTACCTTGTCACCGGCGGGAGCGGAGCCGTCGGGAGTGGAGGCATCGCCGGAAGGGGAAGTTCCGCCGCCGCAGCTGGCCAGCAGGCCCAGCAGCATGGCGGAGGAGAGAACGCTTGCAAGAAACTTTTTCATCATTCTGACTCCTTTCACAAGTAGGCTGTTCGCGCGGATTTGCCGCGGAATGTCTCTGCAACAAATACATTTGTACACGAACACGATCACATTATACGCTGTTATTCGAGAAAATGCAATCCGAATTTGCAAAGTATTTTCCGAAATATTGCAAAAAGACTGTGCCAGGCGGCTTGACGGACAGAAGTGAGGCCTGGAAGAGCTGGGAAAACAAGGGGGGTACGGGTGCGGACAGCAGGCCGTCAGGCAGAATTGCAGAGAAAAAGAGAACTCCTGCGGCGGTGTCAGCCTATGCAGGAGTTCTCTTTGCTGCTACCTGATCTTCTGTATCAGGATACGCTCATATTCATCTGATGCCCTGACGTTCTGCCATAGGATTTCTATAGCGGAGCTGGTTTATGCCTGCTCCCGATACAGGAAGGTAACGGCCTGGGCGCGGGAAACCACGGCGTCGGGGCTGAAATGGTTGCCGCCGGTACCGTTGGTGATTTCCTCGGACACAGCCCAGGTTACGGCGTCGGTGTACCAGGCGTCTCCCGCCACATCGTCAAAGCCGCTGCCGGAGGCTGCGGGAGACCCGGCGGCCCGCCACTGGAAGGTGACGGCCTGAGCGCGGCTTACAGGCGCATGCGGGGCGAAGGTATCCTCGCCGGTGCCGGTGGTGACGCCGTTCTCCACCGCCCACAGTACCGCGTCATAGTAGTAGTCGTCAGCAGAAACATCCGTAAACGGATTGCTGCCGGTGGCCTTGGGCGCGCCGTGGGCCCGCCACAGGAAGGTGATCATCTGGGCCCGGGAGACCGTCACATCGGGACTGAAGGTGTCCGCGCCGGTACCGTTGGTGACGCCGTTCTCCACCGCCCACAGTACCGCGTCATAGTAGTAGTCCTCTTCCCGGATGTCGGTAAAGGGCGGGGTGACCTCATCAACGATCTCCCGGAAGGCGGCCTGGATGCTTACGCTGGAGGCGGGCATGGTGAAGGTGTACGTCCCATCTCCCTTGTCGGTCAGGTCCAGGGCCTTGCCCTGGCGGTCCTCCACGGTCAGACTGCTCAGCTCATAGCCCTGGTCGGGGGTCACCGTGATGGTGACGGTGGAACCCTTGGAGGCGCGGCTGGGGCTGACCTGGACGGTGCCGTTGGCCACGGCGGAGGGTGGGGTAATGGAATAGTTGGTGGGGCCGGAGCCGCCGGAGCTGCCGCTGTCCACCTTGCGGAAGGTGGCCGAAACGGTCACGTCAGCGGCGGGCATGGTAAAGGTGTTGTTAGTCACCGTGATTGGTGTGCCGTCCGCCGTGGTGACGTTCAGGTCGGCCGGCTCATAGCCGCTGTCCGCCGTGATGGTGAGGGTGACAGTCTCCCCCTCTTTGGCGGTGGCGGAGGACGCGGTAACGGAGCCGTTGGTGGGCTGGGCAACCGTCACCTTATGGGGCTGCCGCTGCTCCATCAGGGCATCGGAGGAGGCGGGATCGCAGGTTTCACCGCTTTCGGCGGGATAGAGGGTGGCTCCGTTTACAAACCGAACCTTGCCCAGTCCGCTGTTCTGCAGGGTGCCGCCCATCTCGTAGATGTGGTATTTGCCCTGGCCGTCAATGGTCAGGGTGGTTCCCTCGGGAACAGCCAGATCCAGCTCGCCGGTGAGCCGCCAGTCCTCCCGGAGGGTGAGGGTCTTTGCCTCATTGGCAGCAGGGGCGGGGGCAGCAAACAGGGCAAAGGTCCGGACAGGGCTGTCGGTTTTGGCATAGTCCACGCTGTCCCTGTAGTCCTTCATCTTGGTGTAGTCCAGGCCGATGAGGGTGCGGTAGAGCAGCACGCCCGTCTGGGCGCGGGAAACGGGATCATTGGGGGACAGGGTGTTTTCGCTGGTGCCGCTGAGCAGGCCCATGCTGACGGCAAAGGCCAGGTAGGGCTTGGAATCGGGGTCGTCAATATCGCCCACATCCGTAAAGCGATCCAGAATGGCCAGGTTGCCGCTGGTGGTGGTGATGTTCTGTGTTTGTCTGATCATCTCGAGGATGCCAACAACGGCCTCCTCCCGGGTGGTGGTCTGGCTCCAGTAGAAGTCGGTAAAAGGATTCTCATCATTTGCCGATTCCGGTATGTCCAGATAACCGGCCTTTCTTACATGGTCGATTGCAGTGGATATGCGGGCTGGGTTGGTATCGGTGCTGGAAACAGTTCCGTCCATAACAGACAGCAGCACGGCAAACTGGAAACGGGGCGTAATATCATCAGGGCCAAACTGGCCGTCGCCGTAGCCGATGACAATATTCTGGTTGGCAAGATACATAATGCCGTCGTAGAACCAGTTATCCGGGGCCACATCATGGAAAATGATGTCCTTTTCTTCGCCTTTCTGCGCCATGAACTGCCCAACCATTTTGGTGGCTGCCGCCACGAGCGTATCATCCTCATCATAACCGGTAGCAGAGAAATCCTTTATGCCGCCGATATTCGTATCCCCAAGCGCGGCTTCCCAGGCATCCCAAATCTCTTTGCCGCTTTTTGGCGCGGTGGATACATCGTAGATGTCAGCGTAACCAGGCTTAAGGGCTGAGCTTACATAAGTTTCAATGCCCGTTGCTGTTCCAATCGTCTGATTGATATCGATGGGGGTTTTGTCTTCCCCCACCACAAAGGGTACGCACTTGCGCACGGCCAGATACATCCAGGCCATGTATCCCGGCGTGCCGGGTTTCAGGCCTGCTACACCAGTGCCCTTTCCGCCGCCCACAAAGTTGAGTACCCGGTAGGTCAGCACGGCAAACTCCGCAAAGCTGACGGGGTCGGCCGCACCCAGGTTGTCCTCCGACTTGCCGTTGACGATGTTCTGCTCATACAGATATGTAATGGCAGCCTCCTCGCCCACCGGCAGAGTAAACACATCTGCCAGTACCTCACAGGCTGCTGCGCGGTTAAAAGGACTGGGCGCAGTGAGATCAGAGCGCCCCATGTTGTTCAAAACCGTCTGGGCGGCGCCGGTATCCATCGCTTCGTCACTGGTGCTGAAGATATCGCTGCCATAGAGTTCGTTCAGCACCGTTACCGCAGAGTCAGCCCAGTGGGGCGTGTCCTCCGCCAGGGCCGCCGTGGGCAGCAGGCCAAGCAGAAGAACCAGACACAGGGCGCCGCTCAGCCATTTTTTGATCAGCCGCATAATCGTTCCTCCTCTTTTTGTGTGTTCCCCTTAATTCAATATGTTGTATTTAGAAATTATAGTGCAATATATTGTTTTCGTCAAGCAACGCATTGGTTAAACTAATGACGGGAGGTGATCAAGCAGCTCATGCGCCAAAAGAAAGCCATCAATGTGGAAGTGGGCCGCCGGATACGGGAGGCCCGGGAGGCTGCCGGCCTGACCCAGGAGCGGTTTGCCGAGCTGATCGGCATCTCGCCCCAGAACATCTCCTGTGTGGAGCGGGGCCTGGCCGGCGTATCGCTGACGGTACTGCGGAGGATGTGCGAGATCCTCCATGTGTCCAGCGACTCCCTTCTGATGGGCGGATGTGGGGCCAATCATGCAGAAGCCATTGCCCACCGCCTGGAAAAACTCCCCCCGGAGCAATTCCGGGTGGTACAGGAGGTCATCAACGGTGTGTTGGAATTGACCGCCCTGCCCGACCAAAGTAAAGGACCGGAATCGTGATGATGGTATCACGGTTCCGGTCCTTTTTGGAATGCAGATCTGCACAATCTGCCGGAATCAGTAGGTCCGCAGCTGGAAGGTATGGCCGGGACAGGACGCCTCCACCAGCGCCGCCTGTCCCTGGGGCACCACCACCACCCAAAGGGCGGGCAGCTGATTCAGGGGCGAGAAATCGGTGACCGCCAGATCCTCCAGCTGTACATAGTTCAGCTGAGGCAGTCCCGCCAGCGGGGACAGATCGGTAACAGCATTGAATCCAATGGACAGGGTGTACAGGCGGGTGAGGGATTCCACCCCCTCCAGACTTTCCAGGCTGCCCTTGTGGATGCCCAGCACTTCCAGCCCGCTCATGCCGGCCAGGGCTGTGAGATCCGGGGCGTAGTAATCTCCGATGCCCAGCGATTTCAGATCGGTAAGGGTACTGGCCGCCGCCACGGCGTCCTCATTGGGGTCCCAAAGCTGCAATTCCTCCAGCGCGATCTGTCGGGTGAGGGGCTCCCAGCTGCCGTCCTTTGGTATGGTCAGCCTCAGGCTCAGCTTGCGCAGGGTAAGTCCATCCAGAAAGGACAGGCTGTCCACCGCCCCGATGCCCGTGCTGCTGCCCCCCTCCACAGCCAGGGTTTCCAGCCGATTCAGTCCGGACAGGGCGCTGTAATCGGTGCCGGGATTGCCCCCCAGATACAGGGTCTCCAGCTCCGTCAGGGTGCCCAGAGGGGAAAAGTCCACAATCTGATCCTCGCACAGGGCCAGCGTGGTCAGCGGTAAGCCCTCCAAAACAGAAATGTCCCTGATTTCCTGACGGCAAAGATACAGTTCCTGGAGGTTTGGCATATAGCCCAGAAGCTCCAGGTCGCTGTCGGTGATGTCCCCCAAAGGCTGATCCCCCTGGTACTCATTGCCGATAAAACAGCCGATCCGGTAGTCAAAGCTCTGCTCCTGGTCAAAGGTA
The DNA here is from genome assembly GCF_944383115.1 of uncultured Flavonifractor sp. Lineage (GTDB taxonomy): Bacteria > Bacillota > Clostridia > Oscillospirales > Oscillospiraceae > Flavonifractor. The sequence continues at coordinate 44,337 of NZ_CALWOJ010000155.1, forward strand.
CGCTCCCCCACAGCCGCCAGACGGCGGATCTGAGACAGCTGGTCGTAAGTGATCTCTCCCTCCGCCTGTCCCAGGGCCTGCCGTACAGCGGCCTCCATCGTGCGGGAGGTAAATGTAACCGCCTGCACCTCGGGGGAAGGTGCCGGGCTTTCCACGCCCGCCGGATGGAGCGGAGGCGCTCCGAACCGAGATACCCCCATTCCCACAGCCGCCGCCAGGGCCACTGCCAGCACCGCAGCCCCGATGATCCGCCTGCGCTGCCGCCGGGGCATTTGTCCCGCCAGCGCCGCGGAAAAGGAAGCGGAATCCTGAAACCGATCTTCCGGTGAAAACGCCACCGCTTTCTCCAGCACATGGCGCAGATGGGGAGAGACTTCTTTGGACTCGGCCAGACTGTCCCTGTCGTATTGCCCGGTCAGAAGCCAGATCAGAGTCATACCAAGGGCATAGAGGTCGGTACGCTGGTCGGTCTGAGCGTAACCGTACTGCTCCGGGGCGGCGGTGACCCGGGTACCCATGTGGCGGGTATCCGTGTCCTTACCGCCTTTGAATTGCCGGGCGGTACCGAAGTCCAGCAGTCCTACGCCGCCGTCGGGCAGGAGCATGATGTTCTCCGGCTTGATATCCCGGTGGATCACCGGCGGCTGCTGGTCGTGCAGGGTCCCCAACAGGGCGCACAGCTTCTGCCCCAGTGAGACGCACAGCGATTCCGGGCAGTGTTCTTTCCCCTCCCGCCACTGGGTCAGGGTCTCGCCGGAGAGATAGGTACGAAGGAGATATCCTGTTCCGCCTTCTTCAAAGCAGTCCACAGGCTCCGGCACCATCCCCGGCAGGAGAGGGGCCAGCTTTTCCAGAATGCGGTATTCTTCCGCCAGGTCTTCCTTGTGGGCCGCGGTCATTTTCAGCACAAAAAACCTGTTGTCGGCCTTGCCGCGCAGCCGCAGAACCAGGCGTCCATCCTCCTTGCAGGCCAGACAGGACTCCGCCTCATATGCCGCAAGGATACGGTCGGGCAGCGTTATATGCTCGGGAAGAGGGGTAAATTCAGCTAAAAAATGATCGTGAGCATTCACTCCAGCCCCTCCTCCCCCAATCCGGCCAAAAGCTCCTGGGTTTCGTCCGCGGTCAGGTTGTGGGTCAGGCCATACAGCACCGCCGCGTCCCTTCGGTTGCGGGCATACAGCGGCTGACGCTCCGCGATTTTCAGCAGCCGCTGGGTTCCGGCTTCCCCCAGTTTCAGCAGCAGGGCCAGCCTGAGCAGGAAATTCCGGGTTGGTTTTCGGGTGCCGTTGAACAGCTGGTATCCATAGCTGCGGTCAAGCCCGCACGCTACCACCACATCCTGCACCGAGCGGTTGTGGCGGCGCAGAAGTTCCCGCAGGTATTCCGCCAGGGTGGGGGCGGTGAAGGTATCTTCCATCAACAGGGAAGGCGTCTGGCTCTGCTGAATTTGATGCTCCAGTTCCTGCGTGGATTTCATGGGTTACCGCCTCCTGTCACAAATTATGATTCATTATGGCAAATACCCTTTTGAAAGTCAATAGCAGGAAGGCATTGCATATTTTTACTCCTATCCTCATGCCGGTCAATCAAAAAATTTGAAGTATACCATCGAAAAGGGTCGTTTTACATGGGGCGTGAGCCTTTTTATAATAACATCAGGATCACTCGTACGGGTTTTACAAACCATGCTGCCGCAGCAGATGGAGAGATATTCACATTCTGCACGACAAATTGGGAGGGGGGAACGCCATCGTCAAAATCCAGACCAGGCTGTCGCGAAATTCCCAGAGATAAACCAGAAAACTATCAGGGAGGAAGGGAAATGAAATACTTACTTTTTATTCTGGCATATCTATTGGTCGTTGTTCTGTATGGACTGTACATCTCCAAGAAAAAGGTTAAAAAAAGTAAGGACTTTGCAACAGGCGGCCAGAGTCTTCCCCTTATCATTGTTCTAGGAACGCTGATCGCCACCTGGTTTGGCGGCGGCAGTATCACAGGTTGTTCCAACATCGTGTATACCCGCGGCATCATTCCGGGACTGGTCTACCAGTATGCAACACCCATTGGCCTGATTTTGGTGTTCCTGCTGGCCGGACGGATCAGAGCGACGGAGGAGACGTCCATTGCCGGCTTGTTTACCCGGCGATACAACAAAGTTGCCGGTATTCTGGCCACCATTTTTATTGTGCTTTCCTACATCGGTACGGCGTCCTATCAGTTCAGCGGCGCCGGTTATATTCTGAACATCACCACTGGTATCCCGGCGGAGATCGGTACCATCATTGCCGCAGTGATCATCGTACTGCTCTGCGTTTCCGGCGGCCTGATGTCGGTGGCGTATACCGACGCCATCAGCGCGTGTTTCGTGTTCATTTGCTTTATCATTGCGATTCCCTGCCTGCTGATGCAGAGCGGCGGCTTTGGGGGCCTGGTCTCTCAGATCCCCGACAGCTACTTTACCTGGAGCGGCGGAACCGGCAATGCCTCCACCACGTGGGGTGTTCTGATTGCAACCAGCGTGCTGGCAATGGGCGACCAGAACCTGTTTATCCGCTTCGCAGCTTCCAAGGATCGGAAAACGGCGAAAAAGTCCGCGGGCCTTATGATCGGCGGCTGCCTTGTTCTGGGTACGATGGTGGTTCTGCTCGAGTCTTTTGCCATTCCTTATCTGAAGGACATCGCCCCCGACACCGCTCTGATGATGGTGGCCATGAAGCTGCTGCCCTTTGGTATCGGCGCAATGGTGCTGGCCGCCTGCGTGGCCTTCCTGGTTACCACCGGCGACTCCTACCTGTTGTCCTCCGCCATGACTTTGGATCAGGATCTGATCGTTCCCTATATCCTGAAGGACCGTGAGCGCAGCGATAGGCAGAACATGATCCGCCTGCGTCTGCTGGTGGTGGGCGTCGGCGTGTGCGCCTATCTGCTGATCTCCCAGTTTACGGATATCCTGGGGATCATCATGTACGCCTATACCGTTTATGCGGCTGCCATTACGCCCTCCCTTGTCGCGGCCCTGCTCTGGAAGCGGGCCACTTCCGCCGGCGCCGTGGCCTCCATCTGTATCGGCGGCGTCACCGCGTTGGCTTGGGAGCTGTTCCTGAAAAACACCGTGGGCAACGGCCTGGACGCATCTTTGATCGCAGTTCCTGCCTCTGTCGCAGCCCTCATTATCGTCAGCCTGCTGACCAAGGCTCAGCCTGAAAAGGTGCTGAAGCTGGAGGAGTCGGAAGGGTAACCACCTGTGTAAAACGAAAAGGAGGATATGAGCATGCCTAGTGTCCAAATCATGACAAACGTTTCCTATTCCAAGGAGACAAAAGACGCCGTGCTGCGCAAGTTCAACCGGGTCATGGTCGAGGTCGCCCATAAGAACGAGGAAGCCGTGATGGTTACCCTCCAGACTGTGGACGGCACGATGGGCAACACGGAAGAGCCGTTTGCCTTTATCGACGTGCGCAGTATGAATGGGATCGAACACAAGATGAACAACGACGTATGCGTGGAAATGACCAAGATCATGGAGGAAGCCTTTGGCATCAATCCTCTGCGCCTGTATATCACCTTTACCCGGGTCCCTGAGACCTGCTGGGGGTTGATGGGAGGTATCGCGATCTGGGATGCCAAGACGCGGGTTTGGGTCGTCAACGGCGAACCCTGCAAGTGACCGCAACGGCTTCGTTTTTCCCTGAACAAGAATCGGAGGTTTTATTATGAAGAAGAACATCGGCGCCCATGCTGTTATGGCTCCCATTCCCGCTTTCATTGCCACCTGCGCGGATAAGCAGGGCAATTCCAACCTCATTACCATCTCCTACGGCGGCATTATCAACGCCAATCCTGTTATGGTATACATGTCGGTCCGCGACACCCGGGCATCCTATCCCATGCTGAAGGAGACGGGCGAATTTGTCATCAACATCCCGGGAGAAAACCTGACCAAGGAGACTGATATCTGCGGCATCCGCTCCGCGCGCAACTTTGACAAGTGGGAGCTGACCGGGTTTACGAAGGTGGACGCGTCCATCGTCAACGTGCCGATGATCAAGGAATGCCCCGTCAATATGGAGTGCGTCACCCGGCACATTATCAAGCTGGGTTCTCACGACATTTTCCTGGCCGAGGTGGTTGCCACCCATGTGGATGAGGAATTCCTGGACGAGAAGGATAAGGTAATCATCGAAAAGATGCGCCCCTTCGGTTTCTGCTACAATTCCCAGGACTATTGGACGCTGGGTGAAAAGATCGGCCACTACGGCTGGGCCAATAAGGCTGACTAATACACAAAACGAGCCCCATCCGGGCAGGCGACAATATGGTCTGCCTGCCCGGATGGCCAACAAATCAACAGATTTCTGCCACGCCTGCAAGCTGCCGGGTGTTGGAACTGTGTTGATTTGCTTTTGTGGTTTTGAGAAGGAGGGGAACTGCCGTGGCGGAAACGTATACTTCGGATCTTTTTCAAGACGCAGCGGACAACCTGGAGCGATATCTGGAGGAGCTATGTGAGTTTTTGCGGATCCCCGGCATCAGCGCCTGCCCGGACAGCGGCCAGGCGATGGCAGAGTCCTGCCGGTGGTTTCTGGAGAAGCTGGAGCGCATGGGGTTTTCCGGTCAACTGTGCCAGACGGAGGGCTGGCCGGTGGTACTTGCGCGATACGAGTATGGCCCGTCAGCCCCCACGCTTGTCATCTACGGGCACTATGACGTGCAGTCTCCGGAGCCGCTGGAGAAGTGGATCACCCCGCCCTTTGAACCCACCGTAAGAGACGGGGCCCTCTATGCCAGAGGGGTGAATGACGATAAGGGGCAGGTCTACACCTACCTTGCGGCGCTGGAGAGCTACCGGAGGTGCCGGGGAGATATCCCCCTCAACATCACCTTTGTGGTGGAAGGGGAAGAGGAGGTCGGCAGCAAGGGGCTGCTGAAGCTGCTCCGGGAAAGGCCGGAATGGTTCCGGGGCGATATGTTCCTGGTCTCAGACAGTTCCATGTTTTCCAAGGAGCTGCCTGCCGTAACGTGCGGGTTCCGCGGGATCATGGCGATGCAGATCCAGTTGCAGACCATGAAGCAGGATCTCCATTCAGGGCTGTTTGGCGGCATCGTACGCAATGCGCCGGAGGTGCTGGTGCAACTGCTGGCCAAGTGTAAGGATGAGGAAGGGCGCGTTCTGATCCCGGGCTTTTACGACCAGGTACGGCCTCTCTCCCAGCGGGAACGGGATACATTGGCCCGGCTGCCCCAGGATGAGGAAAAACTGGCTGAGCGCATAGGGGCACCCCGGCTGTACGGAGAGACGGGCTATACGGCGGCGGAGCGGAAATGCGCCCGCCCAACCCTGGATATCAATGGGATCTGGGGCGGCTATCTTGGCGAAGGGTCCAAGACGGTGATCCCGTGCGTGGCCTCTGCCAAACTCAGCGCCCGCCTGGTACCCGATCAACGCCCTGAGGAGATCTACGCCAAATTTGAAGCATTTATCCGAAGCCAGCTGCCCCCTGATGTCCAGGTGACGATGGAATATCAATTTGGTGCGATGCCTGTTTTGATCGATGATTCCGACCCCAACGTCCAGCTGGCTGCCCACGCCATCGAGATGGGATTTGGAAGGGAGCCTGTACTGATCCGCTCCGGCGGGACCGTTCACATCATCAGTGAGATCAAGGAGCGGCTGGGCATCCCATCCATCCTGATCCTGGGATGGGGACGGCCGGAAAATGGGTCCCACGCGCCCAATGAACATTTCTATGTGGAGGATTTTGAGAAAGCGGTTAAGAGCCTCTGCGCGCTGTTTGCACAGCTGGCGGAGCCGAGACCCAATGAGGAAGGGAGCGCCCTATGAGCCGAGAGCAAAACACCTGCGTTGAGGATGTCCGTATCATGGCGGAACGTCTGGCGTTTCTCCATTATGCGTATGCAAAGACCATAACGGAGCATCTGCCCCAGCCGCTGGCAGACCAGCTGATTGAGGCGGCGATTGACGCCTATGGCAAGCTGGCGGCAGATTCTGTGATGAAGACGCTCCATGCCCAGGGGCTGGAACCGGTGGTGATGAACTATAAATACGGCAAAGACCTGCCCTCCGTGGGCTGGGATTATGAGCCGGCCGTCATGCCGGAAGACAAGCCCTACGGGAAGGTGAGCAAGATCACCCGCTGCCCCCTGGCGGAGACCTGGAAGGAGCTTGGGGAGGAAGGCAAACGGCTGGGACGCCGCTATTGCCATGTGGATCAGGCAAAATACAAAGCCTATGGAAAAGGTTACCGCTGCGTCCACGACAAAAACACGTTGGATGGGGACGACTGCTGTATCATCCGCGTGGAACTGGACGGCCCGGACGACCGATAAACAAATCTAGGACTGGAGGAAGCGGTAGAACTATGGAGATATCAGACGCGCTCTACCAGACGTATGGACAGATCCTGCGTGAAGAACTGATTGAGGCAATGGGTTGTACCGAACCTGTCTCACTGGCCTATGCCGGGGCCACCGCCAGGGCGATCCTGGGCGGCCTGCCCGAGCGGGTCGTACTGGGAGTCAGCGGCAATATCGTAAAGAATGTAAAGAGTGTAAACGTACCCAATCTGGGGGGACTGAAGGGCCTCCAGGCGGCCGTTTCCGGCGGGATCGTGGCGGGCGATGAAACGGGCGTTTTGCAGGTGCTGGCCCACATCACCGCCGAGCAGCGGACACAGATAGCGGACTTTTTAGAAAAATGCCCCATTGAGGTACATGTACTGGAGACGGGTTCTGCGTTTGAAATTGATTTGACCCTCTTCCGGGCGGAAGAAAGCGCCCGGATCCACATGAAGGACTATCACACCAATATTGTGGCCTTAGAAAAAAACGGCGTATCGATTTCCGATACGCCGAAGGCGGAATCCACTCCACAGGCAGCCCGGTCAAATCGCGACGGGCTGACGGTACGGGGAATCCTCGAGTATGCTTCCATGGTAAACATTTCGGAGATCCAGGATCTGCTGGATCTGCAGATTGCAGACAATATGGCCATCTCCTCAGAGGGACTGTCCCACAAGTGGGGGGCCTGCATTGGGAGCGTCTTGTCGGAAAGCAGAAGCCCCGACTTGCGCCTGCGTTGCAGCGCCGCCGCTGCCGCCGGCTCGGACGCAAGAATGAGCGGTTGCGAGCTGCCGGTGGTCATATGCTCCGGAAGCGGGAACCAGGGGATCACCACGTCGGTTCCGGTGATCGTATACGCCCGGCAGACGGGCTGTTCTCAGGAGCGGCTTTACCGGGCCCTGGTGGTCAGCAACCTGCTGACCATCCATCAGAAACAATACATTGGCGCGCTGTCCGCATTCTGCGGCGCGGTAAGCGCAGGGGCCAGCGCCGGCGCGGCCATCGCCTGGATGGATACAGGCAGTTATGAAGCTGTGTGCCACACGCTGACAAACGCGCTGGGCATCGCCTCCGGCATGATCTGCGACGGGGCCAAACCATCCTGCGCGGCAAAAATCGCCACAGCGGTTCAGGCGGGCCTTCTGGGCTACGACATGTACCGCAACGCCAGCGCATTTCACGGCGGAGAAGGCATCCTGGCCGATGAGATCGAAACCACCATTCAAAATGTGGGAAAAGTGGGCCGGGAAGGTATGCGGGAGACGGATCGGGAGATTCTGCGCCTGATGACCTGCTGAGATCTGCGGCCGTTAGATATCGTCGGGACCGCCGGAGCCCAGGACATCGTTCTCCTCCCATTGCCATTTTACGAGGTCCAGCAGCCCCTGCATCTGCGGGGTGATCCACTTGTTTTTGTGGTAAAAGACGTTGGTGAAAAACGGGAGGGAATATCCCACCACCGGCAAAATTCTGACAGTGCCCTTTAGTACGGTCCGCCGCACCATATAGAGCGGCAGGAAAGAAATCCCCAAATTCTGACGGATCAGATCGATGATCAGGCGGGAACTTTCGGTCTGGATGGGGTAATCCGGGTGTATTCCGTATTGAAGCGCCAGTTCGTTGAGCTTTTGCTGCAAAAAGGAATTTTCGCCGGTGACAATGATCGGATACTCTAAAATTTCTTCCACGGGAATGGAACTGCGCTTACTGAGGGGATGATGAGGCGCGGCGATAAAGACGGCCTCCTCCGGATGGCTGTATACACGGACGCAGTCCAACGTGTCCAGCTGGCTGCCAATGGTAAAAATAACATCCACGGAGTTATGCCTGAGCATATCAAACAGCGGTTCCGTGATCGCCAGACGGATTTTCACATCCACCTTGGGATACCGCATGCGATACCTTTGGATCACATCCAGCAGCAGGGAACTCATGATCGATTCCACGCTGCCGATCCGAATGGTTCCCTGGATATCAGAAGGGTCATGCTGCTTGATGCTTAAAATGTTTTCCTCCAGCTGCATGGCCTGGTTGGCGTAGGTCAGCAGTTGCTGTCCATAGGGTGTCAGTATGTTTTTCCGCCCAATCCGCTCAAACAGAGGAACGCCGATCTCGGCCTCCAGCTGTTGAATGTGGGTGGTAATTGCGGACTGGACATAACCCAGCTCCTGGGCGGCCTGCGTAAAATTCCCCAGCTCTGCGGCCCGCAAAAAGCTGAGTAGATTGCGAAACTCCATATCAATCCCTTCATTTCAAACAAACGGCACACCTGAATAGACATATGTAACTAATAATATATGAAAAACGTCAAGTGATGTCAAGAGCGCAGAAAAAGGGAATTTTTTCTATAAATTTGCTATACCGAGGTCATAGACTGTGGCAACCACAGGAAGGTGATAGTTTGAAAAGAGGAAAAGTAGTAACTGCCGAGGAAGCGATCCGCACCTACCTGCACGCAGGAGATTGCCTCGCTCTGGGGGGGTTCTCCACCAACCGACGGGCTTATGCTCTGGTGCGGGAAATCATCCGTCAAGGCGTGAGGGATCTGACCGTTGAAAGCGGCGCGGCGGGCGGCGACGTGGACATGCTTGTGGGCGCGGGCTGTGTTAAGGCGATCAATATCAGTTACATAGCCAACTCCGGCTTTACAATGGTCTGCCGTCGATTTCGGGAGGCGGTGGAGCAGGGGAAGCTGCCGGCGGAGGACTATTCCCTTGATGTACAGACCATTGCCTATCATGGGGCGGCACTGGGCCTGAGCTATGTCCCGGTCAGGAATATGGTGGGGTCGGATCTGGAACACAAGTGGGGGATCTCTGACGAGCAGCGAAAGGACTTCCCCAAGCTGCCCGCCAAAAAGTTCATCCTTCAGGAGGACCCGTTTCATCCCGGCACTCAGCTGTGCCTGATCCCCACACCCAGGATTGATGTGGCGTGTATCCATGTGCAGAAGGCCAGCCCCGAGGGCATTTGCCGCATCGAGGGGGCGGAATTTCAGGACGTGGATATCGCGCTGGCGGCAGCCCACACCATCGTATCCTGTGAGGAACTGGTCAGTGACGAAGAGATGCGCCGGGAGCCGGACAGAAACACCATTCCGGGGACGTGTGTGGACGCGGTTGTTCCCATCCCATACGGGGCCCACCCTTCCCAGTGCTGCGGGTACTATGACTACGATCCGCAGGCCCTTCAGGAATACGACCGGGTCAGCCGGACACAGGAAGCGTTTGACCGGTATCTGGAAGAGCAGGTGCTGATCAGCCATGAGGCATATTTGAGCCATATCGGGGACGAGCAGCTGCGCTCCCTTCGGACGGACCGGTTATATGGATATGCCGTCGGGCTGCGCCGGAGTTAGGGGGAAAGGCAATGGACTACACACGCAAGCAGATGATGGCGGTCGCGCTCTCCCGGGAGATCGAGGACGATAAGCTATACATCATTGGCACAGGCTTACCCCTGATCGGAGCGGCTCTGGCAAAGCGTACCCACGCGCCTAAGGCGCGGCTGCTGTTTGAAACCGGCATCCTGGACGGAGATCCACAGGAGGTCCCTACCAGCGTTTCGGATCTGCGTCTGAATTACCAGGCGGCGATTCTCTGGCCCCAGTACCGTTATTTCGGCTTTGAGATCCTGGCGGCTGAACGGGGACAGATTGAGGCCGGCTTTTTGGGCGGGGCGCAGATCGATCCCTACGGCAACTTGAATTCCACATGTATCGGTGATTATGCAGCGCCTGTGACCCGGTTTTCCGGCTCCGGCGGCGCCAACGGGATCGCCACATTCTGCGATACGGTTATCGTGATGAAACATGAAAAGCGCCGTTTTGTCCAGCGGGTAGACTATTGCACCAGCCCCGGCTGGATCAACGGGCCGGACGGACGGCGCAGCATGGGCCTTCCGGAGGACAGGGGGCCGCGGGCGGTTATCACAGAGCTGGGGGTTTTCCGCTTCGGAGCGGACAAACGCATGTACCTGGCCGAGCTGTTTCCCGGCGTTACCCCGGAGCAGGTGGTGGAGAATACGGGCTTTCCCATCGACGTCACCAGGGCGGTACCGGCCGCGCCCCCAAGTGAAGCGGTTCTGAAAACGCTGGTGGAAGAGGTGGATCCGCATCATCTGATGACCTGAGTGTTCCTGAGGCGTATCCCTCCGGTATCCGGGCTTTAGAAAGGAAAGAGATGGAGAATGGTATGAAACAAATTACGATCCATAGAGATTGGTGCAAGCAGTGCGGGATCTGTGCTTCGTTTTGCCCCAAGAAGGTACTTGAACTGGTCAAGGGCTATCCGGAGGCGGTGCGCCCGGAAGACTGTATTGGGTGCATGCTGTGCGAAATGCGTTGCCCTGACTTTGCCATCAGCGTCAAAACGGAGGATTGAGTCATGGGAAAGATTCGGTTTATGCAGGGAAATGAGGCAATGACGGAGGGCGCAATTGCCGCCGGCGCCCGCTTTTATGCAGGCTATCCCATCACGCCCTCTACCGAGGTGGCGGAAACCTCCGCCATACGCCTGCCGCAGGTGGGCGGCGTGTACATCCAGATGGAGGATGAGATCGGGAGTATTGCGGCCCTGATCGGCGCCGCCTGCGCGGGGAAAAAGGCCTATACGGCCACAAGCGGTCCCGGTTTATCCCTGATGGCGGAAAACCTGGGGGTGGCGGTCCTGGGCGAGGTGCCGTGCGTCATTATTGACGTACAGCGTTCCGGGCCAAGCACCGGTATGGCTACCAGGCCTGCCCAGGGCGACGTGATGCAGGCCCGCTGGGGCACCCACGGAGATCATGCCATGATCGCGCTGGCCCCCTCCTCCGTGCAGGACTGCTATGATCTGATGAGAACGGCCTTTGCCTATGCGCAGCGGTATCGGACGCCGGTTATTTTCCTGGCTGACGAGATCATCGGTCACTTGCGGGAGCGGTGCGTGATCCCGGATCCTGAAGAGATTCCCCCTGCGGAGCAGCCTGATGCCATCGGGAACTTGCAGGAGTACCGCCCTTATGATCATACCAACGGGTTGGCACCCCTGGCCGCTTACGGAAGCAAACATATCTTTAAGATAAACGGAAGCATGCATGACCAGATGGGCCGCCCCTGTGCAGATCCCCAGAACGCCGATCAGGTCATCCGCCATCTCAGCGAAAAGATCGAAGGGGCGAAAGACGAAATCACTTTGACCCGCGCATACCGTATGGAAGATGCATCGTATGTCCTCATTGCCTACGGCGGGACGGCCCGCTCTGCGCTTTCGGCAATGGAACTGGCGCGGGCGGAAGGCATTCCGGTTGGCGTCCTCCAGCTGGTTACCGTATGGCCGGTGGCTGAAAAAGAGATTGACGCCGCACTGGCCCAGGTGAAAGCCGTTGTGGTTCCGGAGCTGAATCTGGGCCAGTTCATCGGGGAGGTGCGCGTACGCAACCGGAGGAATATCCCGGTGGTGGGGGTCAACCGCGTGGATGGGAAACCCATCGAACCGGCAGAAATTCTGGAGAAACTCCGAGAGGTGATGGCGTAATGCTGCAAGATTATTTGCTGGAAGAGAATCTGCCCCATTTTTGGTGCGCCGGCTGCGGAAGCGGCATTGTGCTGCAGTCCCTGCTGCGGAACATTGATAAGCAGGGCTGGAAGCGGGAGGACACGGTGGTTGTGACCGGCATCGGATGCTGGGGCAAAGCGGACGACTATATCAAAACCAATACGTTTCATGGTACCCACGGCCGTGCGCTGGCCTTTTCCACCGGGATCAAGCTGGCGAATCCCGACCTGCATGTGTTCACCCTCATGGGTGACGGCGACGGGATTACCATTGGCGGCAACCACCTGATCCATGCGGCCCGGCGGAATATCGACCTGGTGGCGATCATGGTAAACAACCTGAACTACGGCATGACGGGCGGCCAGTATTCCGGGACCACCCCCAGAGACGCCATCACCAAGACCTCTCCCTACGGCCATATAGAAACCGGCTTCGATGTCTGCCGCGTGGTGCAGGCGGCGGGCGGGAGTTTTGTGGCCCGCGGGACTGTATACGACGTGGTGCAGCTCAACAAGCTGATAGAGCAGGCAATCGCGCACAAAGGATTTTCCTTTGTGGAGGTCATATCGCCCTGTCCGACGCATTTCGGCCGCTCCAACCACATGGCGGCAGCCGTTGAAATGATGCGCTGGATCAAGGAACAGACGGTGCCGCTGGCCCGGGCGGCGTCCATGTCCCCGCAGGAACTGGAGGGGAAATTTGTCACAGGCGTTTTTGAAAACAGCCAGCGTGAGGATTACTCCACCGCCTATCAGCGGGTTGTTGACCGGTTGAAAGGGGAGGCGGGATAAGCGTGAAAAAGGAAATCATTATCAGCGGCGTGGGCGGCCAGGGGCTGATCTTATGCGGAACCTTGTTGGGGGAAGCGGCTGTGATCCACGACAAGAAGTACGCCACCCTCTCTTCGGAGTACGGCGTGGAGACCCGCGGAACCTTTGCCAAGTCGGACGTTATCATCAGCGACCGTGAAATTTACTTCCCGGACGCCACCCAACCCAACCTGGTCGTCTGTTTGGCACAGGCGGCTTATGCCCGCTATTCCGGAGCCGTTCCAAAGGGGACGCTCCTCCTGTATAACGCGGATGAAATAACCGGAGATCCGGCCCGGGCGGGATGTGAGTGGGGGCTCAGCCTGACCAGTATGGCCCGGGCGCAGGGAGCTGCGGCCACCATCAATATCATCACATTGGGGATCATTGCGGGGATGACGGATACGGTCACCCTTGCAGGCGCCAAAGATGCGGTGGAAGAATTCTTCTCTCCCAAAGGCCAAAAGATCGTACAGATGAATCTCGGGGCCCTTGAGCTGGGATATCAGACGGGTATGCAGCTGCGGCGTGCCGCATCTGCGTGAGAGAAGGCGGCAACAGGGGGAGAGGAACGATCAATCATGGCGTATACAGTTTTAGGTATGCTCATTGTGTTGGCCGTCCTGATCGGGATCGGAGTTCTGTCCGGACGAAAGGTACAGGATAGCGGCGACTTTTTGACGGGAGGAGGCAAAGCAAGCTCCTTCCTGGTTTGCGGAGCGATTATGGGAAGTCTGGTGAGCAGCCAGGCCACCATTGGCACCGCGCAGCTGGCCTTCCATTATGGGCTTGCCGCATGGTGGTTCACACTGGGATCAGGCATAGGGTGCCTCATTTTGGCCCTGGGATATGTGAGGCCGCTGCGCCGGAGCGGCTGCGTGACTGAATTGCAGATCATTTCCCGTGAGTATGGCGCCGGCGCAGGCAGCCTGAGCTCCGTGCTGAATGCAGTGGGTATATTTATCAGCGTTCTGGCCCAGGTAGTGGCCTGTACCGGTTTGATCACCATACTTCTCCCCCAAATACCGATGGCGATAGTGGTCCTGCTGACCATCGCCATTATGTGTATCTACGTCATATTTGGCGGAACATGGGGGGCCAGCATCGGCGGAGCGGTAAAGCTGCTCCTGCTCTATGGGGCGGCTATCCTGTGCATGGCCTATGTCCTCATCGCTGCCGGCGGTTTCCAGGGCCTGTACGATCAGCTGGTCCGACTGTTGGCGGAAACCGATCTTGGAATGAGCCAGGAACTGGCCGGCGGGCTCAATAACCTGGAGACGACACAGGATGTCTCCCAGCGATTTTTTAGTCTGGTTGCCCGGGGTGCGGCAAAGGATATCGGTTCAGGCATATCCCTCCTGCTCGGCGTACTTTCCACACAGACTTACGCACAGGCTGTGTGGAGTGCGCAGAGCGACCGGAAAGCGCGGCGGGGCGCGCTGCTGAGCGCCTGCCTGATCCCGCCCATTGGAGTGGCAGGAATCTGCATCGGACTTTTTATGCGCACACACTACCTGACCCAGATGGAGGTGGATGTGCTGACCTCCCTTGGAGCCAACGTGCCGGATCTTCCGGTGCTGGCATCCACCATCCAGGTGTTTCCCAGCTTTGTCCTCAACCATCTCCCGCCACTGATCGCCGGTATCATTTTGGGTACGCTGTTTTTAACGGTGATCGGCGGAGGAGCAGGGCTGTCCCTTGGCATGGCCACGATCATGCTGAAGGATATATACAAGCGAGTAACCAACCGGATCAACAGCCCGGCCAAAGAGCTTGCTGTCGTCCGGGTAACGATTGGTGTGATCCTGCTCGCCGCAGGAGTAATCGCCATTGCCGTGCCGGAGAGTACCATCAACGATCTCGGCTTTCTGTCAATGGGGCTGCGAGGTACGGTGGTATTTCTGCCTCTCAGCTGCGCCCTTTGGCTGAAGGGCAGGATAGCGCCCGTGTGTATTCTGGTGTCCATTGTACTTGCACCGGTGGCAGTGCTGGTTGGGAATTGGATGACCCTGCCTTTTGATGCGCTGTTTTTGGGCATGCTGGTTTCACTGGCCTGCTGTGTGGTGGGGTGGGTCCTTGGACGAAACGCCGGCAGGAGCCGAAGGATTTGACAGGATAAAAACGCTCTTTAACAGAGCAACTTTTCCGGAAAGTTTGAGACATCAATACCTCCCTCTGAAATTCAAGGTTTTCAGAGGGAGGTATTTTTTGCTTTGTGGCGTTCAAGATAGGAACCGCCCGTTTGAATGACCTCCAAATTGGCCCGGACCCGTTTCCCCGGTCAGCCCCATCACCGCAACTTTGCATGCACTTCAGATTCCTTTCCTCAAAGCCTCATGCACCAGCGTTTTTCTTTCCCAGATTTTGCTTTTGAAGTAGATGAGTCCAACCAGGGCGGGCAGGATGGGCGAAAGGGCCTGGCCCAGATAGATTCCGGGAAAGCCCAAGGAGAGGGAAAAGGCCAGCAGCCACCCCACCGGCAGACGAACGGCCACCGCGTCCAGCAGGGCATTGACCATGGCTACATGGGCCGCGCCCACACCGATGGCAAAGGAATCCAGCGTGTACATGGCGGCATAGACAAGGCTGTTAACCCCGCAGCACAGGCGCAGATACAGCACGCCAACCTGGATTACCTCCGCTCTGGTGCTGTCAAACAGGCGGATGAGAGGTTCCGCCAGAAGCTGGACTGTCACAACCACCACCCCTGTGACCGCAAGGTTCAGCAGCAATCCGGATCGCACCACCTGACGGGCCCGCCGGATCTGGCCGGCTCCCATGCACTGGCCCACCATGGCGGTAATTGCCTGGCCAATGGCCCAGCAGTGCATTCCGGCAAAGGTGTTGATCTTCAGACCTACGCCGGAGGCAGCGGCCACTGAGGTGCCAAATGGATTGAGCATCCCCGTCACCAGCAGGTAGGCTGTGTTTACCACCACCATTTGAATGGCGGCGGGCAGGCCCACCTTCAAAATAGCCAACAATATTTCCCGGCGGAACTCGATCTTCCTGAGGGAAACGCTCCGCTGAAGCCGCCGCAGATAGACCAGCGAGCTTACAAAGGAAACGCCCTGGGCAGTGATCGTGGCCCATGCCGCGCCGGCCGTGCCCATGGAACACGGCCCTACCAGTAGCACATCCAGCAAAACATTGAGAATCGTGGCGACTCCTACAAAAAGGAGGGGCGTTTTGGAATCGCCCAGGCCTTTTAAAATGGAGCAAACTGTGTTGTAGCCAAAGACGAATACGGTCCCCCAGCAGATGATCTCCATATAGCCGCAGGCATCCGGATAGGCCTCCGCCGGAACATCCAGCGCCCGGAACAGAGACTCATAGACGGCAAGACCGAGCATGGTAACCACAACGGAGGCTGCCAGCGACAGGAGAAACAGCATTCCGATGGTGTCACGCGGTCCCTTTTGGTCGCCCGCCCCCTTGTACTGGGCCACCAAAACGCTCCCGCCCATGGTCAGGCCGATACAAAGGGAATTGATGATAAAGCACAGCATGGAGGCATTGCTGATGGCGGCCAGGCCGGTTTCGCCTACAATTTTTCCCACCACCAGCATATCCACCACATTGTAGAGGGCCTGCAGCAGATTGGACAGAAACAGCGGGAAGGCGAACCAAATCAGCTTTTTCGGTACGCTCCCGGTCAATAAGTTTTGTTCTTGGGTCATGTAACCATCTTCCTTTCAAAAAAGACAGAGGGCAGCACAGTGCGGTGCGCCCTCTGTTCCATCGCCCCTGAAATGGGCATAACAAAAGGCCGCGGACAAAACATCGTCCGCGGCCCAAAATAAACCATCTTGTCCTGTCAGTCTGCAAAAAGGGTACAACAGCCAAAGGCAGTGATTTCCTGCCCTGGCCTCCCGGTTTTACAGATTGACAGTCCGAAAAGGCTCCGCACAATGTTTTGTGGTATCCATTTGTACGGAGCCAAAATCAATACAGAATTTCCCGAATAACATCGTGCTCACCTCGCTTTGCTATTGTAAATCCTACACCATGCACCGCTGCCTGTCAATATCCGTCATGCCGGTGACAGCGGCCTGCTGTGTATGTTTATAGTTCCCTCTGCAGGCATATCATGTCCATCAGCCGCACCCCGCACTCATAGATGGGGTGGTCGTAGTGGTCGATAAAAAAGTCCTTGATCAGATGGTGCCTGTGAAAGCCGCAGGCTTCATAAAACGGGATGGTGGACGGGCTGTCCCCAGTGCCCACCTGCAGCGCCGTATACTGCTCCTTGTAAGTTCGGACAAGGAACCCTATCATGGCTTTTCCGTAGCCTTTGCCCTGAAAGCCAGGCGCCACGGCGATGTTTTTCAGCTCCAGAATGCCATTTCCTTCATCGGTCACCACGCATTCAGCCTTAATGCCATCGTCCTCCAGCACATACATGGTTCCCCGCTCCAGATAGCGGTCGACCATGTCCTCCTGCTCGTCGGCCAGCAGCAGGAGATCCAGGTATCGTTTTTTGTCCGTTTCCACTTTTCTGATTTCCATAGGTGATCCATCCTCGCCTGACGGTCTTGGTGGGACTATGATACCATACGGCATGAGCCTACGCAATTCTTTGAGAAACATGACACACAGTTGTCGTGTTCCTGTGCTATAATGCAAACAGAAATGCGAAAGGCGGTGCGTCCCATGAAGATGGAGCGGCTCATCGGCATTCTGTCCATCCTGCTCCAGCGGGAGAAGGTCACCGCTCCCGAGCTGGCAGAGCAGTTCGAGGTATCCCGCCGAACCATCCAGCGGGACATTGAGTCCCTGTGCCGGGCGGGCATCCCCATCGCCACCGCCCAGGGTTCCGGGGGCGGCATCTCCATCATGGAGGGCTACCGGCTGGACCGGACGGTACTCACCGCCCCGGAGATGCAGGCCATTCTGGCGGGACTTAGAAGCCTGGACAGCGTCAGCGGTACCCGGCGCTATGCCCAGCTGATGGAAAAGCTGTCTGCTGGGACGGGCGGATTGGTGCCGGGCGGCGCCCACATGCTCATCGATCTCTCCTCCTGGTACAAGACCAGCCTGCCGCCCAAAATTGAACTGATCCAAAGGGCTATGGAGCAGCACCGCGCCATTCGCTTTACCTACTTCTCTCCCAAGGAGGAATCGGTGCGCACCGTTGAACCCTACTACTTGGTGTTCCACTGGTCCACCTGGTATGTGTGGGGCTGGTGCCGGGGCCGTAAGGATTTCCGCCTGTTCAAATTGAACCGCATGACGGACCTCGCTGCCGGCGAGCCCTTTGCGCCCCGGTACGCGCCCCTGCCCGACCTGGAGCCGGAGCGGGTTTTTCCCGTCAAGTATCAGGTCACAGCCCTCTTTGCGTCCACCTGCCGGTGGCGGCTGGTGGAGGAGTACGGCGCAGACCGCTTCACTGTGGAGCCGGACGGCAGACTGCGCTTTACCGGGGGCTTTCCCGATGCGGACAGCGTACTCAGCTGGATACTGACCTTCGGGGACAAGGCGGAATTACTGGAACCGGAAGAATTACGGGAACGGTTGAGGGAACTGACCGAAACACTGGCCCGCCGTTACCGAAAGGGGGATTCGTATGGCCTCTCATAAGGACTTTGTGGACTATGTGGCCGAGCAGTTGCGGGAGGCAGGCGCCATCCGCAGCCGGAAGATGTTCGGCGAGTACGGCCTCTACTGCGACGATGTGTTCTTCGCCGTCATCTGCGACGACCAGCTTTTTATGAAGGTCACCCCGGTGGGGGAGACGGCCTTTCCCAATCTGCCCAAGGCCCCGCCCTATGAGGGAGCCAGGGACTACATCTGGGTGGAGGATGTGGACGACCGGGACACCATGACTGCCCTCACCCGCCTCACCTGTCTGGCCCTCCAGGCCCAGCCCAAGAAAGGGAGGAAATGACCATGGCCTTTGACTACAAGAAGGAGTACAAGGAATTCTATCTGCCCCCCAGAACGCCGGGCATCGTCACGGTGCCCGCCATGAGCTTCCTGGCGGTGCGGGGCCAGGGCGATCCCAATGAGGAAACCGGCGCCTACAAGCAGGCCCTGGAGCTGCTCTACGCGGTAGCCTACACCATTAAAATGAGCAAGATGGGCAAGCACAGGCTGGAGGGCTACTTCGACTATGTGGTGCCGCCCCTGGAGGGCCTTTGGTGGCAGGAGGGTGTCCATGGGGTGGATTACATCCACAAGGAAGCGTTTCAGTGGATCTCCCTCATCCGCCTGCCGGAGTTTGTGACGGAAGAAGTCTTTGATTGGGCCGTCCGGGAGGCCGCGGAGAAAAAGCAGCGGGACTTCTCCAAGGTGGAGTTCTTCCCCTGGGAGGAGGGTCTGTGTGTCCAGTGTATGCACATCGGCCCCTACGACAATGAGCCCGCCACCGTGGCGGCCATGGATGAATACGCCAAATCCCAAGGCTACGAGCTGGATTTCAGCCAGGGCCGGTTTCATCACGAGATCTATTTGAGCGATGTACGGCGGTGCAAACCGGAAAAGCTGAAAACCGTCATCCGGCAGCCCATTAAACGGGCAGAGTGAGGAAGAAGATGGGCGTTGAAGGGAGCATTGGTATGGCAACTTCCAGGGTGACAGAGTATTTTCCTTGCCCGGTGGAGCAGGTGTGGCGGACCGTGACCGACCTTTCCCATACCGCCTGGCGCAGCGATTTGGCTCGGGTGGATATTCTGGACGCAATTCATTTTGTGGAGCATACCAAGAGCGGCTATGCTACTCACTTTACCGTCACGGCCTGTGAGCCGCCGCTGCGCTGGGCCTTCACCATGGAAAACGGCAATATGTCCGGTTCCTGGGAGGGATTCTTCCAGGCAGCGGAGGGCGGTACCCGGCTCCATTGTACCGAAACTGTCAACGCCAAACGCTGGTGGATGCGCCCCTTTGTCCCCGGCTATCTGAAGCGTCAGCAGAAACTTTATTTGGATGATTTGCGGAAGGAATTGCTGAAATAGTCTGTGTTACTTTGCATTGCTTGCGGCAACGGGCCATTCTCCCTACAATGTGAGCGAAAGGAGTGAGCCCACATGTTAAACGAAAACATCAAAGCCATCCGGAAATCCAAGGGCCTTTCCCAGCAGGAGCTGGCGGTTAAGCTGAATGTGGTGCGGCAGACCATCTCCAAATGGGAGCAGGGCCTGTCCGTCCCGGATTCTGATCTGTTGATCTCCCTGTCGGAAGCCCTTGAGACACCTGTGAGTACGTTGCTTGGAGAGACGGTGATGGAGGCGGAGGTGGATGCGGTCAAAGCGCTCTCCGAAAAGCTGGAGATCATCAATTTGCAGCTTGCGCGGAGAAAGGTGATGCGAAGAGCAATCCTCCTTTGGCTGCTCATCGCATTATGCGCCGGCATTGTGATCATTGCCGCGATCTTGTTCGTGGGGAACAGTTTTTACCTGGGATGGGATTACAGTGCCCCGGAGACCGCCGTCATGGGCGTGGCCATTCACGCTTTTGAATGGGGCTTTGTCCGTCTGGCCCCCTTTGCCCTGATTGCGGCGCTGGCGGGCGTTTTTATGACCCGGAAAAGAACATGAAGTATTTTTCAAAAGAAGTAAAGCAGGGAGGCGGCTACTGTGCCTGAGATGGTGCCAAGCGCGGAGCAGATGACAACGTTAGTTGGGAAGCCCCTATATGAGATCTGGACGCAGCTGTGCGCCCGGATCGACGGGAACTATGATATGGAGTGCTTGTGGGGCAGCGGCGGGAAAGCGTGGACCTATGAATATAAATACCGCCGGGGCGGCAAAACCCTTTGCGCACTCTATGCCAGAGAACACCGCATCGGGTTTATGGTCATCCTGGGCAGGGAGGAGCGTTTGAAATTCGAGAAGGACAGGGAGCATTACGCTCCGGAAGTGCAAACCATTTATGATGAAACGCCAACTTACCGCGATGGAAAATGGCTGATGTTTGAGCCGGTGGACACCTCGTTGTTTGGGGATTTTATCCGGCTGCTGGCCATCAAACGGAAACCGAATAGGAAATAGAGGCAGTCCCCCGGTCAAATACCGGGGGACTGCCTTATCCTTATTTTACCCAATACACCACGGCGTCCCGCAAAAAGCGGGCGCAGCCGGACAGATGTTTATCGTAGTAGGCGGTGAACCGCTCGTCCATCACGTAGAGTTCCGCAATCCCCCGGTGCCTGGCCGGATCGTACCGGTTCCCGGTGATGGTGAGCCACCGGCGGTGGAGGGCGGTGATTTCCTTGCCCGCCTCACTCTCCGGGGACAGACCGGCCTGGACGGCGGCCTCCAGACGCTCCTGGATCTTCCGGCCCAGGTCCGTCCACTCCTGATACTACGCCTGGGTCAGGTTCATCACTGCGGCGTTAGCCTCGTCCACCTCTTTGTCGCCATACTTGGCCCGGATCTCTGCTCCGTAAGAAGCTTCGTTGTGGGCTACCGTGCGCTGCTTGAACACCTCAAATTTCTGCTCGTCGCTCATGATCTCGTTCCTTTCTTCCGCTCCGATGGTGTCTCTCACCGACCGGATGAGCTGTTCCAGCCGCGCCAAAAATTCCGCCGCCGGGATCCCGTCCATCTGGGCGTGGTGGAACTGGAAGGACATGGGCGGGGTGGCGCGCAGCCACTTTTTCCGGTATTTGCCCCAGATGAGGAAGGGGTTATTGTAGCATCCGGCGTAGATGTTTACATCAGGGTCACCATGGGCATGGGGGCCTTCATCCACAGCTCAAAGGCCAGCGCCCGGGAGGTGCTTTTTGGATCTACTTCTTTCATGTTGTTCTCCGTCCTGTTTATAAGGTGCGGTTTGGTTGGCCGTGGTAAGTAATCGATATCATACCATAGCGTCTTGCGGTCGGCAACCGATGCCTATGTTGCGAAGCCGGAACTTGTGGTATAATAGTCGCAAAGCAATTTACACACTGGAATATCACAAGGAGGGATTGCTATGCGCAAGAATTTTGGAGCCAAGCCCTGGACCTATCCCCAGCCGGTTTTTATCCTGGCCGCATACGATGAAGACGGCACCCCTAACGCCATGAACGCGGCCTGGGGTGGCATCAGCGAGGATAAAGAGCTGAGTATGTGCATCAGTCAAGGTCATAAAACCACCGCCAACATCATGGCCCGCAAGGCGTTTACCGTGAGCATGGCCACGGCGGAGCAGGCGGTGGCCTGCGACTATGTTGGGATTGAGTCCGGCAACAAGGTGGCGGACAAGGTGGCAAAGGCCGGCTGGCACACCACAAAGTCGGAATTTGTGGACGCCCCCCTCATCGACGAGCTTCCTATGGCGGTGGAGTGCCGCCTGGTGAGCTACGACCCGGAGAGCTGCCGTCTGGTGGGAGAGATCGTCAATGTAAGCGCCGACGAGTCTGTGCTGGATGAAACTGGAAAGATTGACCCGGACAAGCTGCGGCCCATTACATTTGACCCCATCCACAATGCATACCGTGTGCTGGGCGAAAAGGTCGCCAATGCTTTCCAGGACGGTGCGAAGCTGAGGTAATTGCTGAATTTTATCCCGGGCGTGAATGAGGGACGGAGGTCACACCTCCGCCCCTCATTTTTTTAACATCAGATTATTGCCGTCCTCCGCTGTTTGCGGTTATCCGTGCTTATTTGATTTCTTGTTCCAGACTGTCAAACTCCTGCGTTGCAAAAACTCGCCCAATGTAATATCCAAGCCGTCGCAGATCATCTTGATGGTCAACAGCTTTGGATTCTGGCTCTTTCCATAGAGGATGTTCTTCACGCTGGACGGCGGCAACGCTGCGAGGCTGGATAGTTTGTTGATGCTGATATTCCGTTCACCGCACAACTCCAAAATGCGGTTTCTGACCGCAGTCACCGTGTCCACGCGCTCACCTCCTCCAAATTTTCTTGCTATTAGCATATCCAATCTGGATGGACTTTGTAGGCTACGCGTGCTACTATTAGGCTATACATAGCCTATTGGAGTGTGCAAGCAATGGGATGGACATGTACATTTTTCGGCCACCGGGACTGTCCGGCGGCCATCCAGCCGAAGCTGCGGGCGGTGGTAGTGGAGCTGATTGAGCGGCGCGGCCCAATTCGCGGAGAAGGCCGTCCGGCAGGGAAAGACCGTCCTCAATTTAGCATAAAAAAGACTTGAAACCGAAGTTTCAAGTCTTTTTTCTTGGTGGAGATAAGCGGGATCGAACCGCTGACCTCTTGAATGCCATTCATGCCCTCATTCACTTTTCCAGAAAAACGGGCCGGAAAGGGCCCGTTTTTCCTGGTTTTTTACCCCCTTTTGGAGAGACAGTTCGGAGCAATTCCACTCGGATTCCACTTTTTTCGGGGGCCGTTTTGGAGGTGGGAATGGCAGACAAAATTTCCCCCGCTTTCGGAGAGTGGGGAAGGGTGCAAAGCCTTGCAGCATCAGACTTTTGCGTTTTTCCGAAGAAACAAAATCCTGATATTTTGCCGAGGGTATTTCGGAATTCAAACAGTCTGACAGCGGCATCAGTAGCGCGGACAAAATCCCGACATTCTGCAGGTGCCATTTCAGCCGCTGTAGTTACTCTGTTCAGTGCCCGAAAAGTCGACGAAATCCCGTCATTTTGCAGTGGGTAGTTTACAGGATTTCGTACGCCGTATATGATGGAAATCCTGTAGGAATATCGCTCTCATCGCATAAGCGGCAAAATCATTCTTGCACAATAGCACAACCCAAAATCCAGTGTACCGTCAAGAACATCCGAAGAAAGGGCAGGAGTTTATCGAGGAAACCGGCGTAAAGGCGAGACTGTCCAAAACTTTGTGTAAACCTCCTGTGTGATGGACTGACCCAGCTGCTCCATACCCTTCAAAATTTATGGTATAGCAACAACCGGGGAGAGCCGTGTATACGACTCTCCCCGGTTGTTTACAGCTGATGGGCAAGAAGCCACACCAACAGATCGTCATATTCCTTTTCCCCGGCAGCTATCTGCAGAATGATATCTGACAGCTCCTGCTGCGTGTAAGATAACTCCAGCCCGTTGACAGCCAGGAAAACCAGCATGGCGTGGGCCCCAATCCGTTTATTGCCGTCAATGAATGGATGATTTTTGACCAAGCCATAGCAAAGGCGTGCCGCCTTCTGCTGGAGGGATGGATAAGCGCTGGTGTCGCCAAATGTTTGGAAGGGAGCGTTCAGAGCCGAATCCAGAAGGCCCTCATCCCTCAGGCCTGGACTGCCGCCAGTTTCATCAACCAGATGCTGATGGAGCATCAAGATCTGGCGCTTGTTCAGGATTTTCATTTGGCCAGTTCCTCATAGGCCACCCGGTTTTGCTGAATGAGCCTTGCGGAGATCTGCATGATGTCCTCGTCCTGGGCCGCCTGCATCTGCTCCACCTGGCTGAACTCAACGACAAGGTAACGGGGCACATTGTTCTTCAGAATAACGGCGGAACCCTGCTCATCCACCAGACGGGCTACCTTGGAAAAATTCTGATTGGCCTCTGTGATGGAAACCATCGTATTGGAATTGATCATCATGGGATCACCCTCCTTCTGAATCTATTATACTCCAAAATAGGATAAATTCAACCTATTTTATAGAGAGCGTGACTCGTTCCATAAGAGGATTCCCCGCACTCTAAAACATATGATTTTGATTGGAGGGTTAAAGGGCACCCATACTGGTCTCTCTGTATTTCATATGCATCTGTATGTTTGCTTACAGGTGCTTTTTAAACGCCTGTTTCATCTTCAACATCACATCTATCAGCCAGTCAAATTGTACTGGCCACTGGCCTTTATCCTCAAAGGATACACTTTTTGAAAGAACGATGCGGCTTGCTTTGCGCTCTGGCAGTTCTCTCCATTCAAATGTCAGCCCAGCATCCGCTTCAATACTGTCTTTCTGCTGGAACAGGGAATGAAACAATTCCTTATCCTCACTGATGTACAGTTCCACATACAGTTCATTACGCTTCTTAATCTGTGAAACGGCAATGTGGCAGGCGGAGGACCCGATGCTGAAGTTCATCCAACTATCCAAGGAAGGTTTCCTGCGGTTGAAGTTTTTGGCAAACTGTACATTTTGAAACGCATAATCCTGGAACGCCACCCAATAATCATACCGCTGCTGCTGTGTACTGTTTGCCGTCTCATTTTTCTTGACTTCCTTTGCCCAGTCGTTGGGCTTTTCAATTACTTCAAATTTGACGGCCGGTTGGGAATTTTCAATCTGATACAACTTGATTTCACAAAGGAAGAACCCAATTTTTTCATCGGTGTGATTGTTCAGCCATTCGACAGCGGCCCGGTGTTCCTCTCGGGCGTGTTTCACAACCCAGATAATGACATCTGCTGATTTTCCGGAGGCATATGTAATGAGTTTTCCCAAGTGGTCATGGTTTGTATCTTCCAGCTGGTTTTCGATGATGATTTTTCGGTCTGTGCCCGTTTCCGATGCAAAAATGTCCACATTGAAATCACCAACTGCCGATTCTGTTTCATCAACCGTAATATCAAGGCCTACTGCATCTGCAAGGAGCGCTATATTGTCATCCTGTGAAAGCCACGGTGTAAAATCCAACGCCTCGTGGGGCCACACAGTCCGCAAGTCTTTGATTTCCACCAGCTTACCTAAGCTCACCATATGTCATGTCCTCCTTGCCGCATAGGCATTTTTATTATTATATCATAAAAAGAAAATGTAACACAAGGAAACTATGGCTTGCTTCAATCCCTATTGCTTATGGCTCCAGAACAGACAATGTACCGGATATCCCATGCAGACACGACAGATCCAGCGTACTGTCGGCCTTGACTGCCACCTCTATCTCCAGCAGATTCCGTTTTCTGGGGTCCAGTGCTGGATAGACGCCTTCGCTAGACAGGCGCGGCATGGGTTCACAAAAGAAGCGACGATCCCGTGCCAGAGCGCGGTAGAGCATTTCCTGACCAGATGGGTCCGCAAAGCTATGATAGTGGTCGGAGGTTGTATCGCTGGCCAAAGACCGGCCCAAGAGGAATTTCACAGCGCCGGATGTCGCCTGCAAACCACAGTAAGTCACCAGACGATGTTCCAGGTTATCCCGCAGCAAATTCCACCCGTATGTACGCTTGTCCGGATTATCACCCGGAATGTTCCAGGCCATCAGCATCCGTCGAATATAGAGGTCAATGGCATCACGGGCAGTGGGCTCATTTCCTGCACCGCACACATAAATATCACTTAGGTCAGCATCTGGATTTTGCTCCACCAGATCATCATACCACCGTTTCATCAGGCGCGCACAGAAGGGGCTCAGCGGCACGGTATAATCCTGGGTGGCTGAGCCCGCATAAAAGCGGACACGCCGCACATGGACGCGCAGGGGCTTCTCACAGATCATCAGATGCCGTACCTGCAGTCCGGCCAGTTCTCCGGGGTTTAGCGCGGCTTCTTTGCACAGCAGCAACGCCCGACCCAGGGGCTTTTGCCAATTGGCTTCCAGATATTCGTTCAGTCGCTGCTCTTCCTCATCTTTCAGCATGACCTGTTTAGAAATGCTGCGCTCGGCTGCTGCCGCGTTTACCGCTTTATGCTTTCCGCCCTTCAACAAGTCTGTGATAGGATTTTTACCGTCAGCAAGCTGATTCCCGATACAATAATCCCAGAACTGCTCTGCCCGACGGAAACGCTGCTTTACCTTCTCATCATTTCCCAGGTCCGACATACACTGACGTACCATAACCGGCGTGACCATATGCATGAGGTGTCCGGAGAGCTGCAGTGCAACCCCCTGAATACTCCTGCGAATCTCGTCCTGATAGCGTTTGCTGCGGGTTGCATATTCAAGCATAAAGGATTCTCCCACCAGATCCCATGCGGCAAGCATTGTCACACCTGCACGCTTGCCACTTTTGTACTGCTGGTCGCGTATGGCTTCCCAATGCTTTTGGCAAAGCTCTACCCCACACTGGGCGATATAATGTTTGATTTCCTCCTCAGACTCCGCATTGCTATGAAGAAGCATGGTTGCCTTCATGGCCTCATTGCTTTTACGCTGAAAGTCCTTCCACTTCTTTTCCGGTATGCCATCCGGATAAGCTTCGCGGAGCTTTGCCTCCTTTTCATCCCAGTGTGCCTTCATCGCATTGTACAAATCGCCCTTCATCTCCAGATAATACCCATTGGCGCCCTGGATTCCCATGACGCCCCGCCAACGATAGTCCCGCTTTTCTGCTGCGGGTTGAAAATTCAGTCGAAATACGACAGCAAATGTTCCCACCATATAGCGGCCGGTATATTTGTCCGGGTCGTCCGGCATATCTTTGGGCAACGGCGTTATGTGGCTTTTGTCATTATCCCAGCCCTCATTGGCCGACTCATACTTTTTTGCCATATTTAAAAATCTCCTTCCATATTTTCTCGACTGCCCCACGGACTTTTGCGGACTCCGCTGCAGTGATTGACTTCTCGTACCATCCCGGTGACGGAACATTGGCAAGCAACTGGCGTGCAGAGCGCTCGGCCGGCAAATCCTCCACTGGCACCTGTTTTTGACGCAACACTTTGCCGTCAGAAAAATTTGCTTGGATGATCTGTCCGGCATCCAATGACAGGAGATTCAGTCGAATCACAGTATCTTTCTTGAAGAACAGCCGAGCTTGCGTCACTGGCAACAGGGTAAGGTCTTGTGTTCCGTCCACAACAATCGGCAAAAAGGCGGGGTGTGCCGTATGTTTTGGGTCAAAAATATAGTTCTCCAGCTTTTGACGAAAGGCAGACAGAGAAGGAAGGCTGTAAAAAGTACGCTTTTCCACAGCCGAGCATCGGATCTTGTGACCCAGAGCAAGATCCAGCTCCCGTTCTGTAACACCGCAGCTGTTGGCGGCCCGGGATGCGAAATCCCGACGCAGTGCATATGCGGTAATATCCCGGAGCCTTTCACCGTCCTGGGAGAGATCCAGCTTGCCGGACATCAGATCCAGCATATCCTCCCAATAGGAAACTGTGCAGCCGCTGGCCAGGAGCAGGGCGCGTCCTGCGGACGAAATCTGACTGCTGGGAACAAACAGTTGGGATGTTCCGGGCTGATAACTGATGGGCAGGTTGTCAATGGACAGGTGATCCATTGGCTCCTCCTTTGATTCCTCCTCCGCTGTTTCCTTTGCATTTTTCAGTGTTTGAAGATATGCTTTACGGGTCGACACCATATCCTGTAAAAATTGCACCAACGGTAGACGACGGTAGGAACTCTCTGTCTTCAAGGTCGGAGTTACGTTGGTACCGGACAGCTGCTTTTTCACCTGGACAGTCCAGGTTTCTCCGGATGTGTGGATATCGCCGAAGGTCAAGGCGGCGCTCTCCGCAGTCCGCAAACCACAGAAAAACATAAACCCAAGACAAAGGGCGACACCTCCGTAGGGCGACTCCATCTGCTGGCGCAAAATGGCTGCAAAGCGAATGCGAACTGGGTCGGGCAGCGATTTGCATTGTTCCACATTGGGTACCGCCTCGCCCTTCATGCGAAGATTCAGGTCCGGCAGATTTCTCCACGGCAGCAGAAGCTGAAGCTGGCGATACAGAATATCACAGCGGCGCATTTTGTAGAGAAGATTCTGCCGGATTTGAGAGACAGTTTCTTTGCTGAGCGGCTCGTCCTGCGGTTTGCCCGTAACAATCAGATCTACCAGTTCTTCCTGCATGGCCTGGATCTTTTCCGGGCCGGGATTCACACCAAGCTTATCCAGTCTGGGAAGCACCCGGTTGCACAAATAGGTATAGGTGCCACGAAAAGTGCTGGTAGCCCAGTTTTCCCAGTTCAGATGTTGTTGCTGTTCCTCTGGCGTTGGATAGAAACTGCAGAACTCTTTCAGCGCATCCGTGTAGGGATGCTTGCCGGATGTGCCGTTGCGGGGGAAAAATGCTTTCTGGTATTTTTCTATCAGGTGGTTCTTTACAAAGTCCTTCGCATCACCCACGGATTCCTTCGGGCGAATCTTGTGCTGTGCATTCTTTACCCCGGGGATCGGCAGACTGTCTTTGTCTACCAGGGTCCCCACTACAATCGTGTTATGTTCCCGGAAACCATAGCGGATGTATAGATTTTCACCGACCTGTACCGTTTCATTGGTAAAACAGTCTGCCATTTACCTCACCTCCTGTTTAACTGTGTCAGCACTTACTTGTTGTCCGCTTCTTCATCGCTTTTTGCCGCAGAGGTTTCTGCGCAGTGAATCAGAGAGAGGATCTTCTTATCAAAATTCTTCGTTGCGAACAGGTTTTCACATCCCAGTTCGTCGCAATAGAGTTCCACGCCCAGTGCGTTCAGCTTGTGCAGCAATTCCGCACCGTCGGCAATGTGAATGGCGATGGAGGCCAGGTTGGGGACAATGATTATGTCGATCTGGAGGTCGATGATCATTTGAATGATCTCATCCCAATAGGCGCTGGGATCTCCATGGCCACAGCGATAGTCGACCACTTCGCAATTCAGCAGTTTGGCCAGTTCCTCTGCACTGTGATAAGACACCCAGATTTTGAGCAGGGGGTATTTGGAATACTTACTTACAATGCTGACAATGAGAACCCTTTTCATATCGGTTCCCTCCTTTCAAATGATGCATGAAGATGTCTTCCTGTATTTAGTATGGAAGAAACCGATTGAAAAAAATGAAACGAAACGATCCCGGTCTTCGCGAGTCTCTTACACTCGCTTATCCCGGGATCGTTTCGTTTCATATTATTCTTCGTTATATATATGGCTGTTTTTTGCGGGAAAATTTTTTCTATATGAAGAATCCAGTAAATTTTTTATGAGTTGGCTCATTTTAAGCACAAAAATGCAAACAAAGGGGTACTCTCATGCCGAGAGTACCCCTGTATTTCTCATTTAACTTGCTGGCCGCGGGGTTTCCATTCATCCCCCAGCCAGATATGAACTGCCTTTTCCAGTTCAAAGTCGAAGCAGGGCTGAGCGGTGCGCTCCTTCAGGTAACGCTCCAGCTCCTCTTGGGGCACCACCTCCTCCAGGTAGTGAATCAGCTTCAGATAGTCCTCACAGGAGCCATTATCGATGGTTCCGTCCATCAGGAACACCTCGCCGTCCTTGTGACAGATGTACGCCGCGGAGTGACGGCAGCCATCCCAGGGCGTACCGTACAGGGCCAGACGCATGCAGCGCCAGGTCTCGTTGCGGGGATATTTGGGCTCCGACACCTCACCCAGTGCCAATGTCAGCTGATAGGTCACCAGGCACTGCAGGATTTCCAGCGTCAGGGGATAATTGCGGGTCTTCTGCAGAAGCGAATCCAGCGTTTCGAAGAAAAGTTCCTCCGCTTGCGCCAGCGTTTCGGGGACATTCCACCACTTGGGGTACACCTCGGCCGAAAGAAGGGTAAGATCCCAGTCCTCCAGAGTGGGGCTGTCACAGACGGTACCCTCGCGGATGGCTTCCAGAATATCCGCTTCGTGGAGCGCAATGTCCACAGACTTGTGCACTTCTCCCTCCAGCTGCATCACAGCGGCGTCGGCTTTCAGGGCGGGATAGGCCTCATACTGCAGAACCTGCATCAACGCCGTATCGCCCTCGGGTGACTGGGCAAGCAGCCGATGGAGCTGATGGAGAGCCGCCGTGACGGCCGCCCCCTTAGGGGCGGTCATCACGATACGGGCCAGGTCGGCAACGGTGGGCAATTCAAAAAAGCTCATAGCTTAAACCTCCTTATAATACTTGGAAAGATTCTCCCGGAAGCGGGGCAGCTCCCAATAGCTGCGGAATTCGTCCCGCTCCGTCCATCCGAGCATGGCGTAGAGAGCCAGCAGTTCTTGGGTGTCAGCATCTTCATCGCCGTGATCCATCAGGCAGCGCACCTTCAGGTCCAGCAGATGATAGAGACAGGTCACCAGGCGGTCGTGGTCCCAGGGAATGTCCATCTGGTGGAGACGAGCGATGATTCGGGCGGTCAGATAGAGTTCCTCCACGGTGGCATCGGCCGTCAGCGTCCAGGGCGAGAGAATCCGCAGCTTCATGCCGTCGAAGCAGAGGAAGTAGATGGCATAGGCCTCGGCACCGGCGTTAATACAGTTGGTAAGCTCCGTCCAGACGCGGAACTGATGGGTGGTCACCGGGTCAAAATTGAACTTCTGCATCTCCGGAACCGTGGCGTAGAACAGCAGTTCCGCCACCTTGGAGCGGAGCGTCAGCGCTGCTTGATTTCTCGCCGCCTCCGGGAGAGCGGCCAGCTCCGCCAGCAGGTCATCCCGACGCTCCAGATAGTCCTCTACGCGGTTCAGGGCGGAAATCTCGGTCAGCAGTTCATCGGCCCGGGCATCGGTGCAAGGGCCGGGAACCACAGGGCAGTCCAGGCGCTTCCAGTCGTCCAGAAGCTGCTTGCGTTCATCCGTGTCGGGTTGTTCAGCCAGGAATTTTTCTACCCGATCCAGGAGGAAGCGTTCCAGTACATCCCGGAACTGGCGGGCCAGGGGGACAATGCGCTCCCAGGGGGTGTCCCGGAGGAAGTTGCGCATCATGGCAAGAGCGGAAGTCAGAACCTGCACGGAAATGGCGCTGGCCAGGGTCATGAGCACGGGGAGAATGCTCCATCGTTTATCTTTCATAGATATCGTTCCTTTCGATGTAAAAATATAGGTTTGGCATAATGGGATGAAATATCCTGTGGCGGGCCACGAGGGCTGGATGCGGCATTTTTCATGCGGGAGCCGCCTCCTCCCGGGTGTCCGACACATCCAGTACGGCCACTGCCTTTTCCAGGGCAGCGTTCTGGATGTGAAGATACCCGTCGGTGGTGGTGACGCGGCTATGGCCCACCAGGCGGGCAATGGTCTCCATGGGGACGCCCTTAGCCTGGAGCATGGTGATGTAGGTGTGACGGCAGCAGTGGGGCGTCAGAGCGCGTACGCCGGGAACCTGCTTGATGGCCCCATAGTAGCGCTTGCGGAAGCTCTCGATGGTACAGGGGGTTCCCAACAGCTTCTTGGCCCGAAGGACAAACAGCTTGCCGGCCCGTTTTCGAAGATCCACTGCGTAGGGACGAAAGCGAAGCGGAATGGGGATAGTGCGGATGCCGCGGCGGCTCTTGGGTGGGCCCAGGACCGGCTTGCCATCCACCATCTTCACCGCCTTGTTGATGTCCACCCAGGAGCCGTCCTCGGCGATGTCTGCTGCCGTCAGTGCTACCAGTTCCTGAATTCGCATGCCGGAACCCAGCAGCAGGCGGATAGCGTTGCCGATGGCGTCATCGGGAAGGTCCTCCATGAGACGTTCCACTTCTTCCGGCGTAAAAGCATCCTTGGGCGCAGGGACAAGTTCCCCGGTAACAGACTCGGCACGGATGGCCTTGGCGGCCCGAGCAGGATTGCGGTCCAGCAGACCATTGACCAGGGCACTGTCCAGAATCTGAATCAGCATGGCGCGGCACTTGCTGATTTTGGAGTGGGAAAAGCCCTTGCGCAGCAGCCCCGTCAGATAGTCGTTGATGTCCATAGGGCGGATGGCCATCAGCTCTGCCTTGCCGAAATGGTCCTTCAGATCCTGGAGGGTATACTTGTAGTTGGAGTAGGTGGAGGGCTCCACTTGGGTGCGGTAGTCCTCATACCAGCGGTCTGCCCACTGGGAAAAGGTCATGGGCGGTGCCTTTTTCTTCTGCTCCTTTTCAAGCTTGTAGTTCTGGATTTTCTGGAGGACTTCCCGCTTGGTAGGCGCGGTGAAGGAAATGATGATTCGCTTGCCGGTGATGGGGTCGTTGCCGTCCATCAGTTGTCCGCGCCACTTTCCATTGGGGGTTTGGGTAATATACCCCTCCCCGTGTGCGCGTTTTCCTGCCATGGCGCCACCTCACATAGAGGCCATGTAGGAACGCAGATTTGGCGAGATGTGGGTCTTCATGTCCACCCAGGCCAGGAAGGCTTCCTTGGGAATGCGAACCCGGCTGCCGATGCGGAAGACGGGAAAATCCTGGCTGTGGGTCAGTTCGTAGACAGCGGTCTGGCTGACACCCAGATAGTCGCTGACTTCACGGACGGTGAGATAGGTCTGTTCGTTTACTTTACTCATGGTCGTATGTCCTTTCTGTTTTGGATTGAAAACAGAAAAACACCGTGCAGGTGAGTTCCCCTGCACGGTGTTGGCCATGAGTCTATGGCGAGCCGCCGCCGCAAAATCCAAGTTTTCCGATTTTCCACTTGCGCCAGCTGGGAAAAACGGGTATACTGATCCTGCGGTGCGGATTTATATCCGTTGCATGGGTGCCCTAATCACCTATGTAGGCATGCGAGAGCTGCAACTCTCGTATGCTACCGTGTTTTTTTGTTTTCTGTAATCAGTATAGCACAAGAAAATTTGTTTGTCAACATTTTAAATGTGTTTTGACAAATATTTTTTTGCAATAGAAAAATATAATCTTGTACTTCCTACATTGAAATGATAAAATGACAGCAACGGAGGGATAAAGATGTCTTGGAATTATGCACCCCTGTGGAAAATTTTGATCGATCGAAATATGAAACGCACAGACCTGCTTTCAAACGCAAAAATCTATTCGCAGACATTGGCCAAAATGGGAAAAAACGAAGCTGTTTCTATGGACGCTTTGGGCCGCATCTGCCAGGCTCTGGATTGCAGAATTGAAGATGTTGTGGAGTTCGTGCCTGAAAAGAATCAAGAGAATTAAATCAGAAAAATCCGCTGAAGAAATAACTTCAGCGGATTTTTCTATTAGACAAAATTTTCTACAATAATAGCTTTGTTATAATGCAACCTAGTGTTTTCAAAAGCCCAGCAGCAAAGTCCTTATGGCCCTGCTCTGTGAAGTGTACGCCGTCATGAGCCAGGGAGACGCCCCACTTTCCGGCGTCGACAAAGCGGATGCTCAACGGCTCTGCCTGTGTCTGACAGGGCCGTGCAAAGGTATAGGAATCATTAGCTAGATACCCACTCACCAAGCGCCATTGGCGGCGGTGTGATCAGCATAATCTTGCTTCGCTCAATGGGGCAGCATAGAGAAATCGTTCCAGCCACTCAGCCGCCTGTTCTGGACTTCGGCCCTTGAGGAGATCGTTGGTGCCCAGCATGATAATCAGCAAATCTGCATTACCCGGAAATTTTGGATCGTCAGAAGGAATCTCCTGTCCGTTCTGTCCCATCTTGCAGACAGTACAGCCGGTTTTTGCAGCCAAAATGTCCACCCACCGTCCGTCTGCGTCATAGCGCCCCTCGAAATAGCTTCAGGGATCATATCCGTAGGTGTTGGAATCACCGAAACAAATGACTTTCATTCCATGCTTTTCCGTTCTCTGTATACATACGTCTTCCAATAATAGTCAAGGGGTCTTTGGATTACTTAATAGTTTTCAGACGCAATAGGATTTTCTTATCTGCCGGGCAAAAATCATATTGATCAATTTCATCCACAGTAATCCATCGAATATCATTGTGCTCCAGTTTCTGAAGAATACCTGATTGAATCGATGCATTGAAGAGAGTTAGGTGGACAGTCAGATCTGGATATTCGTGGGTGACATCCATAAATATATCCCCTATATGCAATGTGACAGCTAGTTCCTCCTGACACTCTCGTATGAGGGCCTGTTCTTTTGCTTCACCAGGTTCTACCTTTCCACCAACAAACTCCCAAAGGAGTCCTCTTGCCTTATGTTCTGGACGCTGGCAAATCATAAAGTTGTCTTGATCCCAAATCAAGGCTGCAACTACTTCGGTCATTTTTTATCCTCCTGGTATCGAGACCTAGCTCTTCATGCCAAACACAGATTATGTATTACAGGATTATCTGCAAGTTGTCCAACTTGCATTTCGTGCAAACGATAGACCACCTCATCTTCAGGCATATCATAATGAACAATAAAACGAATATGCGGATTAGAAAGGTTTTTTCCTGCATCATGCGTAGTAATAAGTACAGGAATGCCTCCATTAGAAAAAGAGTTTGTGAGGTAATTAATCTTTTCCTTATTTTCAGGATTTGCGACATCAATATATGCTTCAGCCAAAATCTTTCTTTTTCTGAGAAGTTTGCTTAAGTTTATGCAGGTCGTTTCATCAGTACAGTAGATTAAGCCCTGTCCATTTATTTCGCTCAGGTTATCTAGTATCCACTCTGACTTTTCATCAGGAGAAGACAACATATGCTCTATTGTATTTTCAAACTCATGTTTACTTTCGATATTAGAGCATAGGTAGTTACTCAAATCCAGATTTTCAAAACCTGTTTTAGCCATTAAGTACATTGTGGCTTGAATGGCTGCACCACAGTTGTTAATCTGTTTCCATACTTCTTTTGCAAAAGCAGGGTGGTCGATTCCCCAATAAGCAACCTTTCCATCGAAATAATCAACAAATAGAGAAATATTTTCGTGCTGTTTAAAAAAGTCATAGGATACGAAGATTACATCGTACTTCTCTTTCTTAAAGTCAGCTAACAACTCCTCCATGGTGCTTATTATTCCACCCTTAAGTCCGAGCCTGTCAGCAAGAACTAGGGAATTTTCTTGAAGGTGCGATTCTGCCGTTAGCAAAGTTTGTTTTCCACTAGTTAAATGTTCTTTCATGGCTAGGAGATAAAGCATAACACTCTTCATTGATCCCGATGGAGCATTACAAGCAACAGATTTACCGTGGTACAATGCAAGGACGATGTTCTGCTGTTCTACCGACAAAGTATGTTCTGGCCCAAACCTCTCTTCAAGAATGGAATTGAACTCAGCAATTAGTATACTATCTTCATTTGATAGTTCTTTATCGGTATAAATATCGTGATTGCTTTTAAGGGGGCTTTCAGGGGTATTATACAGCACGTCACTCTGAGAAGTTAAGCGCCCTTCGTTATGCTCCACGGTATCTATTGATTCTGCTTTTTGATTCCAATCGGCGTCCATTGGCGTCTGATCTACTATAGAGGAATTCACTAGCGAGTGATCCTGTCCTATTAAATTTTCTGGTACAGGGATTGGTTCTATAAACTCATCACCAATTTCGTCGTCTGTTTCATCAATCTCAAGTTCAGATGAAAAATGATCACGGACAACTGCTAAATGATCTAATGCTCGTGTATATGAAATATACTTTTCATTAGCAGACATTTGATCAACAATAGCAACAACTGCCTCAAATTCCAAGCCCTTTGCTGTTTCTACAGAAACTACTGAAAGTTTTGTGTCATCAACTGAATACCATGACACATCTTGTTTATCCAAAATCGAATGAAGAAATTCCTGTATTGCCTTTAATCCGTGACGGTGAATGATAGCAACTCGATAATCAGAATTTAATCGTTTTATTTCCAAAACCCACTTTACAGCAGCAATAGCATCCATTTCAACAACCGGGTCACCCGAAATACCGATAGGATATACTTCCGCCTCAAATTCCTTGTTGCAGAAATCTGTAATTTGAAGAGTATTTCTGTAATTTTCGTTAAGAACATAGACATTCCCTGATGTAATATCCGAAATATCATCCCAGTCTGCAATTCCCTTGTAACTATATACCGATTGATTGATATCTCCGTAAAGATTAAATATGCATTTTTCACCCAGCACCATGCGCAGCAGATGGTATTCTGCAATAGAAATATCTTGTGCTTCATCTATGTTTAAAAATGTATCACTGTTCAAAGGACGTGCAAAATACAACGCACAATACAAGAGTTTTAAATAGATTTTATGTCGATAATTTGTCTTCTGATATCTCTGGTTGTACTGTTTATATTGGTCCAAAAGATCCTTAAACATTACATTTCGAGATATTTCACTCATCTGCAGCTGCTTTAAAATTTTACTACAATCCCTAATATAGGCCTCATCTTCTTTCGTATATGCGTCCCGCACATATTGCGTATACTCGATTTCAAGTCTGCTTTTAGTTTGTTCTAGAGTGGTCACCCTTTCGTGTAAACGGTTATATACTAGCCTTTGTTCCTCATAACCGGAAAGTATAGGGCTCAACTCTTTTTTGGCGGATGTGGATAATAAGCTCTTTGTATCAGGCAAATCCTCAGAGGCAAAAATATTAGCGCACTCGTTTAGTGCAGAGAGTCGACCTTTTTGATTGTGTAAGCGTTTCTTCTCGTTTTGGATGGTCTCATCTATGCTAATGAAGCCCTGATCAAAAGCGTCCAGAGCACTCTGCAAGGCATCCTTTTCATTGTTTGCCATAGTAAGCTTAGCGTCAATAAATGATGATATTTTTTCTGTAAAAGTTGCCTTTTTCTCAGTTAGCTGCTTCCGCAAAGTGTTTCTTTTTCCGAAATTATAGATTGGAGTTTTTTGATATAATTGGACTACATCAGAAATTTCTTGGATAAGGGTAGCATACTCTCGACGGATTATTTGACTTACTGTATTATCGATAAGCACAAACTGGTCATAATTTGTATAAGCATCGGTATTATGCGAAAACATGTTAATGATAGCCTTTACCTGCGTCAAATCGGCATCAGCCCGGCTACGTCGGTCTATCAGCTCATCGCGCTGAGTATTAGAAACTGTAATCTTACTCTCAATTTCTTGGATAGTTTCTCCAATCGTAATGCTTTCTATCTCAAGCCGTGTGATTACCTGACTTTTGGCATTAACAAGTTTATCTGCACAATTATCAAGTTCTTGCTGAACAACTTCGATCTCTTTAGAAGTAGCTTCCATCCGTTGGGCAACGGATTCTTTCTTCTTCTCTGCGGTGGAAATAGTTATTGAGATTTGCTGTAAAGATTGTTCCATTTGGACGACCGTAGCAGCCGTATGCAATGCTGTATTCGGGTATATAAGAGTAAATCTAGCAAAATACTCCTGCAACTTTGGTTGATTAAGAGCGGTTAATATTTGCTCCCAGTATTCATGATAGTGAGCAATAGAATTGTCCAAATACTGAAGAGAATATATGTCTTCCAATAATTTAGGACTTAGTGATTTCTCACTACATACATCTGCAGTCACATTTGCTTTGCTGTAATATTTTTTGATGAGAAAAACATAGTATTCTTCAACAGAAAAACGGTCAATCGCAGTTAGACCAAGTTCAACACTTAGATCGTTTATATGAGCATCAAAGTATTTGTTTGGAGTGATTATCTTAATGCCAGACAAGGACATTGCTCTGTTGTTAAATTTTAAATATGAAAGTCGATGAAGCAGGATCATCGTTTTCCCAGATCCAGCACACCCTTGTACAACGAAGCTTTCTGTCCGAGGTTTTCTGATGATTTCATTTTGATTTCCCTGGATTGTTCGAATAATGTCTGTCAGTCGATTATGTCTACGCTTGTCCTTAAGGACCGTAAGCAGAAAAGGATCAATGACATCTCCTTCAAGAGAAACTGTTTCACCATCGTACTCCGTTTGATAACTCAAAAGCTTTGCATTTCTCACATCTAATGCTCGACGAAGCGCTAAAAGATATTTATGATTTTTAACTTTAAATTCTTTTTGATTTGAAGCATAGTAGCAAGAGCCGATAGGAGTTCTCCAATCGACTACGAGTACATCCGCGCTGTCAGTTATAGCTTCTTTTCCAATGTAGTATGTTTGGGTCTCAATTTCAGCACTGTCATCGTCACAGTCGAGATCCAGCCGTCCGAAATAAGGGGATGGCTCCATTGAGTGCCACCATTCGGCACTCTTTCGATTAGTTTCACGATCGTGAATCAGTTGTTGTTTGACTTCTATGTCAGAATAATCATAAACAACAAAATCAAGGATTTCTTTTGCTAATCGAGAAGTTTCATCTTCATAATGAGATGCTTTTCTCGATATTCTTTTTTCAGTTTCAGCTAAATGCCGCTCTTCTTCCTGAAAAATCTTATCCATGAAAGGCACCTCAAATCATCTGTTGTTAATCCTTACACGCTGAGAGTATCCAGGCCTATCAATAACTAGATCATCTATTTTCAAATCGCTAATCCATGTCAGGAGATTGCTCACAAGTTGCTTTACATCCTTACGATAGGGCTTGGGCTCATTAAGCAAGGTGTTATGTAATGCGGCGGTAAGCGCTCCAAAATATATTTCCTGTGACTTTTCGCCTTTAAGGAGATTAAGTAACCAAAGGTAACACTTTGAAGATTTCATGGCCTTTGCAAGTTGTAATTCTGCAGCACTAGAAGAAATGTTGAGAAAAAGCAAATCTTCATCTGATGCATTTCGGGGATGCACGCATGGAGGGAAATCCTCTGCAAACAGAAGAGAATATTCTGGCTGAAACATATCTGTGATTTTCTTGGGCCACTGCAACAAGCCCGTAGCAACTGTGTCCTGAACGTCAACAGCATGATGCATAATTTCGTATATTGAATCGTTCATTTCAACAGAGCCTAGAAGGAGTAGTTTTAATGCTTGTATATCTTTTTCTGCTAATTCACAAACTGCGGCCATCTCGTAATTGCCAAAACCACCTATGTTCATACCACTACCGGTAGCGTTTGCACTTCCGATAATACAGCGTAGACGGTCAAAAACATATGTCTTTGCATGTAGGTCTAATCGAAAGTACAATTTCCAGCCATTATCCCTACAATACGGGTAAATATCTAAATCAGATGCTCCAGATAAAATATCTTCGGGGCGGAAACGAACTATTAATTTTTTCTCAATCCCAATATTAGATATACAAGTATCAAAATATTTTACGAGTGGCAGTTTACAGTAAGCAGAAATAAGCAGGAAAGATTCTGTACTCTTAGAGAGTTCATCACTAATACGGTCTAGGATTTTTTGTGATACCAAAATCGACATACAGAATCCTCCTTGCCCTAAAATGAAATCAATTAGACTTAATCTGTTTGAGGTAGGATTTCAGACGATGATCCCAGTGCTGTAAAAGTTCATCGTTCTGGTCGCTGTTATGAATATTTGTAAGGTCGATGGCTTTAGCGAGTGCAGCAATAAATAATTCAAATGCTAGTCTACTTTCTTCAGGCATCTTCACTATATATTCGTTATAGAAGATGTGTGCGGTATTAATAGTAACCTTGACATGGCCTAGGCTAAAATCGGTATCAATAAAGGAGCCATTACGCCCAAGATTGGTATATTCAAAGGTTAATTCTCTATTTAGCAAAGCTCTAATTTGCTCATATGTCGGTGACTCAAACCCATGATCTTTCAGGAACTCCTCAGCTTCTTTTTCTAGGACTTCGGGATCCGTTGTTTCGGTTACCTTACTAGTTGCACTACCAGTATCATCCTCGTTGTCCTCAACTGCGCTTACAATGCTATTGGCAGGAGAGTCTCCGATCTCATCATTGTTGGCAATACGGCTCCCTTTTCGAAGCTCTTTATTGTCTTCAACCATTTCTTTGATTGTGTATTTAATAATCTGAGCAAGCCTATTCCATAAAGGAAGAATTAGTTCATTATTAGGTCCTACTTCTGGTTCTGCATCATCACGTAGTTCCACCTGCTGCTTGTTATTGGAAACGCCAAAGACCTCATCAAGTACAGGGTCAAAAAGGATTTCACAGCCCCACCACCTGTGGTAGGGGTTATTTGTTTTGTCATAGAAATCAAAGGCACCAAAGTCAATTTCACGTCCAGCTCGAACAACTGAAATGCCTTCAAGTTTTTTCGCATATTTGCCAATGGGCTTATTCCCTGGATCACCAGTCGAAATAGCAGTTTGGTCATAAAATTCCGCCCGAACCTTCGAAAAGCGTATCAGAACATCAGATGTTTTTTCTTCTCCAGTCTTTTTATCCACATAAGGAATTTGAATGATTACCTCTCCATCATTATCTCCATATGGTTCAAAAATAGGTTCTGTGCAATTGATATTTGCTCTTTCAGAAATATTGGCCGGATCGTTCAAATTTCCCAAAACATAATTTGGTTTCATCAAAAACAGTGGATCATTAGGAAGAACATCAATCGCAGCGTCTTCGTGACCAATTGTTATCAGACGGATATTGTGTGTTCCGTTCATAATTAAGTGGCGGAACTTTCTTCCAAGGAAAAATTCCAACTTTTCGTTCAATGTCGCCATAGTCTTAGGCTTAACATTATCACAATTTTTCCAATAGACTAGTGTCCCATGGGCAGTAAAGTCGTATGTTTTTCCTGAGGTATGATAGTTAAGAAAGGGGCGATACTGCTTAGGAATTTCCGTTAACTCTGGATCATTGATTTCCTCCTGTTCACCAGTTTTGACTTTTTCAATGTCAAGCCAGACTTGGCGTACTGGATCGTCGACCTCAATAGGGCCATCATCTTGCGTCCAAGAATATACTTCTACATTCGGGGTCACATGGAGAGAGGCTTGAGGGAGCCCAACACCAAAACGGCCCATCCCGCGGCGATCAGATTTTGTAGTAAATCCAATTCCGAGACAACTTGCTAATTTGCTGATGTCCATACCGGATCCGTTATCAAGGATGCCAAATTCATAAACCGCTTTGCGGTGGGATACAGGATCAACTCGTTCAGTCATGATAACAAATATATCATGCGCTCCTGCCTCGATAGAGTTGTCAATCAATTCAGCAATGGCACTGTCAATGCTCTTATACCCACTACTACGCAAAGCATCACCCATCTGCTTGATTTGAACGATACTTTGTCCCATAACTGCTTACCTCTCTTTCTAGTTAGCTCCAATAGGAGTTAAAATGGCTGAATGCCATATCAGCATCGTACCGACCGAGATTATCTTTAATATCAACTAGTAAACATTCAGCATTGCCACCCATCATGGGTCCACGTAGGCCTCGTCCTAACATTTGGCTGTAAAGGACGATAGATTGTGTGGGTCTTGTAATAAAAACACACCGAATATTCGTTGAGTCGAAACCTGTAGTCAAGACCTCATAATTAATGAGAATATTCACAGGGTTTTGGCGATCTTTAAAAGAGGAAATTGCATCCGCCCGCTCTACCGGATTCATTTCGCCAAGCACCAGCGCATTTGGAATATCTTCAAGTGATAACATAAATGAAATCAACTTGGCATGAGCTACTGAACATGCAAAAACAATTGTGGGAACTTGCTCAGTTGATAGTTCACGCAACTTATCAAGGATTGCTTTATTTCGACTTCGATTTTTCCCGATATTTTCTAGTGCCGTTTTTGTAAAATCCATATAACCATTGTCCAGCATCTTTGCTTTAATCTTCTGGAGTTCAGTAGTCGTAAATTGTTCAGAATAAGTAAGTTGCTCTTTTTTTATTTTAGCCAAAATGTTATTTTTCTGGAAGTAGCGGATGATATTACTCTCTGTGGTGTGATTAAGATATGCATTTTTTGACATATTAACCTGATTTACAACACTAACATCAATGCCTATGAGGCGGTTCTCAAACATATTGGATAACAACTTGTTTTCATCGCCTGTAAGTGTTGTTCGTCCCGGAGTAGCTGTCAGGCCAACTAGAGAACGATCTTCATATCCTGGGGGAGAATACATAAAGGATTCGACTAATGAACGCGTTTCTTGGGCTGCTGCTTTGTGGGCTTCATCAAAGATAATAAGTCTCGTATTTTTAACGATTTGCTCAAATAAGTCTGCATTAGTAGTACGAAGAGCTTGCAATTTCTGAATTCCACAGAACATTATGCCATTAAAACCGTCTTGCGGGATTGAAATATTACTTTGCCCCCAGAGCTTATATGTATTTAT
This sequence comes from uncultured Flavonifractor sp., assembly GCF_944383115.1. Lineage (GTDB taxonomy): Bacteria > Bacillota > Clostridia > Oscillospirales > Oscillospiraceae > Flavonifractor. The sequence goes on from NZ_CALWOJ010000155.1 coordinate 86,601, forward strand.
TTGACCATCCCCGAGGTGTTCCCACACGGCGGTAAAAGTTTCGTATGCCTGCTGAAGTAGCTCTGTTGTATGTGCAAGCCAAACGATTGTGCCCTGTTTTTTTAATGTAAAAGTGTAGTAATGGACTAACGTATGCATAGAAGTTTTGGTTTTGCCTGTACCTGTTGGCATATGTACAAGCATGCGCTTCAGAGGAAACGGCTTGTTTAATTCATTTAATACGCGCTGCTTAATAAAAAATTGATAATCAAGTAACTCATAAAAACGCTTGCCAGCTTGGTGGGAAACCATTACTTTATCATCTTTAATCGGTGGATTGAAGATGGAGCAATCAATTCCAAGGGTCTCCATTAATTTTAAATTTGCCTCAGAAGGCCCCCACGAGAGCGCAGCAATAGCATTGGCTTTATCACTTATCGTGGAGATATCTTTCTTTTTTGCAGCGGGCAACTTATCAAAAATAGCTTCGATATCTTTGGCCTCCATATGCATAAGCACATCTCGCCGAAATTGGCTTTTTTTCAATAATTCAACTCCGTTTAGTTGAAGTATCATTTCCGCAAGACGCTTTTTTGTTAAGAGCCCATTATTTTCCCACTCAGAAAGAAGTTGCTCAATGAGGTCATCTCCAAGATAATGGCGTAAAGTATCTTGAGAAAAGAGTTTTAGGCACTCTATTAGCTTAGGGTAATTCATCTAACCCCTCCGATCACGAGTTTTCCTCAATGAAGCCAAGCGCTTTCTCTAATTCGTAAAAGTCTTCTTCAGATGTAAAATAGCCAACACTGAATCGTACTGTGCCCGCTGGAAATGTTCCTAATGTTTTATGCGCAACTGGTGCACAATGCAATCCAGTTCTAACTGCAATCTCATATCGATCCAAAACATCGCCAATATTATCGCTGCTGTAATCGTCAAATAAGCAAGATACGACACCAATACAATTACTCCGTTCTTGGGGCCCAACAATTGTTATATTCGAATGCGCACGTAGTGTCGAAAGCAATCGTTTGTGGTTACCATCTTCTATCCTACGGATATCCTCGGCATTCTCAAGAAACCATGTAAGTGCTGTGTGCAATCCTGAAATAGCATGAATATTCTGGCTTCCCATTTCGTATCGAGAGGGAGCCTCATGAGGCATATCCTGCAGCGCAGATTCTACACCTGTCCCGCCAAACAGAATGGGGGTGGGGTTTGATTCTGGTTTTTTCACAAGCCCCCCAATTCCGATAGGGCCGTATAGTGTTTTATGTCCAGCAAAAACGGCGTAGTCTATATTATTTGAGCCGATGTTTATTGGAACAAGGCCAGCCGTTTGAGCAATGTCTAGAACCGTAATGCAATCAAACTCTTTTGCCAAACTTGTAAGCTCCTCCACCGGTGCAATTAAACCGCATACATTACTTGCATGGCTAATGACTAGTACACCAGGTGCATTTTTCTTAAACTCAGCACGAACAGCATCGATATCATATCCGCCCTGTATACCGAAAGGAATAACATGAACGATAATATTCTTTGACTTTTCAAGAGCATATAATGTTCTTGTTACGGCATTGTGCTCGAAGGGGGAAATATAGATGTGCATTCCAGGAGCAATGATTCCCTGAAGTACCATATTCATAGCAAGCGTTGCAGAGGGAGCAAAAATAACTTCTTTGTTTTCGCACTGCAGCACAGTTTGAATCATCTTCCGCGTTTCAGAGATAATTCGACTTGCGGTCGCGGCCAGTTTATACTGGCCACGACCGGCATTTCCGCCATTTTCTCTATAAAATATATCCATATAATCATATACGGCTTTAGGTTTAGGGTATGTTGTTGCTGCATTGTCGAAATATGCTCCCATAACTTATCCTCCCTAGCAGAGTTTCTCCAATATCTCCATTAGCACCTGGCGTTTCTCCTGCGGGGAAATAGATTGTCCCATTTCCCTAATTGCGCTGTCAATTCTTCGATATAAGATTTCTGAACGCTTGCTGCGCTCCACTCGATCAAATACCCGCTGAATGGCTGTACCATCTCCGTTTACAAAGACAACTGAATAGGCATTTTCTTTCTCAAGTATAACAGGATCAATATCCGCTTCCGAATGAACGCTTTCTTCGTCAATTGTTGTTTTGTACTCTATCATGCGCTCTCGGAACACTTGAATAGCACTGTCTGTCCAATCGTCAATACGCAAACCAGTAAGAACCCTTGCAAGTCCTTCAATCAATAGATGTTCGTCATTTGTTGATTTTTCAAACACTTTAAAGATACATTCTGCGCCATTAGCATACACTTTGTTTCGAACAGCAGTAGTTAGACTTTCGTACCAGTCCATTACAATGGAGGACAGGGACGCACTACCCTGTTGACCACAGAAAATCTCTTTTACATCTTCAACCAAAGCATCTTCCAAGTTAGGTTTAACTTGATCAAAAAACAATTTTGTCGCTGTGATTTTCTCAACAAGTTCGCTGGATGCTTCATTATACCCAAAGCACTTGGGAATCCTTGTAAACAAAAGATCTAATGCACCAATAGAGGCTTGCTTAAGCAGTGCTAAGAACTTTCTCATTTCATTATTAATTTCTGAGTACCTATCACTTTTAGCATTGCCGTTGTAAACTTGTTTCAGTTCTTTCACATATTTAGGCAAAGAGAGATACCATCTCCCCATAGCAATTGTCAAATAAGAATAACCATTTTTGCCTCGATCTGCTTCAAAGATAAAGTCTTCAAAAATAGATGTCAGTGCCTCGACATATGCTTCTTTTCCGTCGCTCCACTCCTCAAGTCTCGCTGTGTATCGCTCAGGATTTTCATTTATCTCATTTAGAAGACTAGGGGTAATTCCTACTTCATTAAACTCGTCACGAATAATAATGTGTTTTTGATATTTTCGTAAAACAGCAGCGATATAAATGGGAATCAGGCCTCTTCTCATTCCTATTCCATTAGGCGTTCCCGTTAGATCCTGATACAGTATTTCAAATGACCGATCTCCCGACACTTTAGACTCTTTTACAAAATTTTCGATAATAAAAAGTACTCGCTCAAGATCTTTGTGCTCTTCTGGAAGATCATTCAACGCAATATATGCGGTTCCATTCTCTTGGCGGAGAACACCTGTTGTAATAAGCGCACTGCGCATAAAGGATACATCCTGGCCGGATCCAGTAAGTCCTAAATTAATCTGAAGTGGAGTAGTCAACAATCCATTCAACAATTTGGTGCGGCTGTTCATGGCGACAGTTGTCAAATGGTTTTTATTCAAGACTTCGTTATTGATTACAGGTGTCTTAGAATATACCTGATCACAAATATCAGAGAGCAGATGGCTTAGATGTGCTTTGCGATACAACGCTTTTTCTTGTCCGTTGTAAATAAACTTAGCCGCATGTAGCTCCGGGTGGGTATACTGTGCAATAAACCGGTGTACCACTTCGAATAGATCCTGGTAGATGACATCGTATTCGTCAAAAAGAACATCATCACCTTGGCTAGCTTCACGTAAAATCTGGACTGCATCCAGATTTCTAAGGTGATCCAAAATATCATGAATATGTTCAGGAATGACAAAAACAGCTCGCTTAACCCCAACAGTATTTGCTTTTAATGCGTTTTCCAATTCAGCAATATGCTCTTCATCTTGAGGTAAAACACCAAATATAACGCCATCAGAATGATGCTGGTGAACAAGTTCTTTTAAGTTTTGAGTTAGGAGAATATCTTCTCCGTCAATGAACACGAATTGGAAGAAACGTGTCATCTCTTTTTGATCATTGTATCGAATCGGATAAGCATACGGTTCAAGATTTGCTGCATTCAGAAGGTTAGCTGCAGTCATGCTGCTACGACGTTTCTGAACTAAATCTGCAATAGCCTTATATACATCAACACCTGAACTTTCCTTCAATTTCAGATATGCATTACTCCTTTTGAGATACACAACGCACTGCTTCTGAACTAAATCCATGATGGTTGCATTGATCTCGTCAACGCTTATGCTGTCATCAGCATATGTGCTCAGAATAGTATCAACCGTAGGTGCAAGTCGTTCAAATTGACCTAAACAATAAATCAGAGAAATTGTTTTGATGATCTTTGCGTGAAGTGTGTCCGGTGCAAACTTTGCCAAAATGCTACTAGTCAGACGATATAACTGATGAATTTCGCTAGTATATACTTCCTTGCGCATTTGGGGAGCAAAGTAGTCATAAAGTACATCAGGAGTTACCATTGGAAATTCGCCAGATAGTCCCTTGATAGCCCCAGAAAGTGTCGCAGACTCATGTCCAGAAATAAATGTGAAAAGGGTGCGTTCATTCTGCGCTACCTTCTCAGAAATTCGAGGAAGCATGAAGGTAGTAATCGGGTGGAGCGGATAACACCCTACAACAGCAGCATTTAAACCATTATCGTCACAATCTTCAAAGAGTGTCGTTCCGCTAAAGCGTTGTCTGATGTCATCAAAGCGAGTTTTGTGTTGCGCATAGAAGGTCGCCCATTGAGCTTCATCTTTTAAGATAGCTTGAGAAATAATTTCATAGATTTGGGCAAAGTCACTGTGCATATGGATATGGCTAAATCTTTCGGATACGCCTTTCCAACCATCCACTTTTTGTTTTGGAAGCACGTCAATATAGTTCTCAATTTCCTTGTGAGAAATCAGAAGCAGGTGAAGTTGTTTACTTCCGCTGCGACTACATTTTTCTGCAAAATCTTGCAGCATTTTTATGTCACTGATAGACGCTTTTGTAATGCTAGATTCAAGATATTTACTAAACTCATCGTATACGACAATAATACCTGTATATCCAACATCAGGGAGTTTTTCAATGACTTTTTCGTAAAGTTCAATCACATCAAACCCAGCGAAAGGATTAAATTCGCTGCCAGCTGTCAAAGAAGGATAGATTTTTTCAAAAGTGGAGTATGCCTCCACATCAAAATTAGAAAGATGACCTAGAAACTCATCTAGGGACATATTGATAGAATTCTTAAACTTTGCAAGTGTTTCTGGATATTCCTTTTCCCAGCGCCGAATCATATTTATAGCAGCCTGGAAATGCGTATCCGGCATAAGCGTTAACAAATTATTTTGCTTTAGGGTATTATAAAGGGCCCCCATAAAAGACTGAACAAGGCTAATATTACTACCGTTGATTATGACAGGTAGTAACTTTTTATCAGATGCAAGATAGCCCTGAGCATATTCGTATAGATCTTCGTTGACCTCTTTTACCTTTGAAAGTAGTGTTGCACTGTCTTGTTCAACTTTTCTGCAGAGGAAGGAAAGAATAGAGAGGATAATATGGGATTTCCCTTTGCCGTATGCACCAATTAAAATTTTAGCTCTATTTGTAGCTGCGTTGTCTGTGCTCAGGAGAAAATCTTCAAAAAGATTTACTGCAGCAGACGTTGGTATTAGATGTTTTATTTTATCCGAGTTGTTCAAATCATAGGCGATATTCACCGATGTCTGAAAACCCGGAGCGGTCGAGATCATATCTAGAATCATGGGATATTTCTCCATTCGTACTTATTAGGAAAGTTTGCTGTAGTACTGTCGGACACAATCTAAGAATGACATATCTGTCGTGATGTGCAGCAGATCCAATCCGGCTGTACGTACTACTTCTATAAACCCAGCACGTTCAGCAGCGTTTAAAACTGTGAGCAAAGTAATGGTATCTAGATTAAATATTTTCCCAAGATTTCCTTCTTTGTTTTGAATCTCGGAGAGTGGAATTTCTCGCCGCCCGTCAGCATTATCAATGATAGCAGCTACCGCCACTAGAGGATCGATCGTATGTGCAGCAGGGATAGATTTCTTGTATGTCTTTTCCTTCTTGTTGTGGTAATCAATCAGTCCAAGTTCGCTTAAAGGGCAATCCATATTACTTTCAGGCTCGTCTTTAGAAGGTGCAGTTTTGTACCGTGGCATATAGGTATTAATAATACAGTTAAAATCATCATCCAAAGGTCTGATGGGAGGTTCACTGTTGCCGTTCATTTTTGCATAATTTGCAAGCGCAGTCGTGAAATCCTCCTTGCTAAATTCAGAGAGCTGAAAGTGGTTGAAAAAGAAGTACCAAGAAGTTGCTATATCTTGTTGTCTTGCAAGCTTATAGTGTAACAACCACAGGGTTCCCATCTCCTCGATATATGGGTCGTTTTCATACAAAATTCTCCCAAATTTTGTTAGATACTGAGCACTTTTGCCTTTGGCACTATCAGAAAGTCCTACTGCAAGCATCCAGTATCGCAAAGACTTTACCATGTTTGAGCCAATGCCGAGCACATCCATAGGATTGTATTCTTTGCTAACAAATACATAGGGATCTCGGAAAACATGTTTCATGCCTTTGCTAAGCCACCCTTTTCGTATTGAAAATGTTTCGTGTGCTCTAAATTTCATGTTATGTTATCCCTTCATTATTTGGTCTTAAGATATTTGTCCATCATACAACCACCATCAAGATACTTGGCAGATACGCATTTTTTACAGCGAATGCATTTCTCTGGGTCAATGATATATTCATCTCCCACTATCATAATTGCACCTTGCTTACAAATGGACTCGCATTTCAAACATTTTCGACATGCATTAAATTTGCGAACTTGGTACCCAATCACTCTTTGCAAATCTTCATGCTTTGCAACATTCATGGTTTTAATCTTTACAGCATAATCATATCCGTGCTGAGAAAATGGTTGGATCGAGATAATTGGTACTTTTGTGCGAACATCAATAATAATGGTTTCCTGAATCAGTTTACGGCCAAGTTCTGGAGCAGCAATTCCAAAGGGCGACATCATTCCGATAAAGGAGTCATCAAAAGGCTTTGTTAAACTATATATCTTGGCATGATCTTCTGCAGTGCAGTTTGTAAATTTAATTTTCACATCGTTAGCCGCCGCCAAACCATTTCCACCTTGGCGAGCCTTCCATTTTCCGGTATCAACATATACCTCTGGATCAGGTTTTCCGATTCGTTTTGCAAAGCTAATTAAAAATTCTCGCCACTTCTTGGACTGTTCCGGCATATAGATTCTAGAGAGAAATTGAGCCCTGGAGTTATTATTTGGACAACACCAGCAACCCACACGATCATATCCCAAACGATATGCGTCATTAAAATCAACATGTTCACCAAGAATGTAGAGCCAAACATCCAAGTCACTCCAAAAAAAGATGGGTGCAGCAACAGTCTGTTTTTGAATTTTAACCGACTCATTATTATGAGTAACTCGACTATATTTACTTCGACTTACTGATTCGCACTTCCTAATTCCATAAAAAGTGAGAATCTGCTCACCGGGAAAGGCTTCATTTAGAAGTCTTGTAATAGGACCAGTTTTAAACATCGAGCAACACCAGCGCATCATACGAGCAGGAGGCCCAATATCTTCACAAACAGCATAAAAGTCCTGATCGTAATTTTTTGAGATCCAGACTGGTGTATGTGGATTATTATCACTGAATCTTTCAGAATAGGCATATGTCATGGGAAATTCCAGGGTTGTATCGCCAAAGATATGAGTTATTCTTGGATTGCCTAATGCCTTTACAACAACATCTGCTGTTGCAGTAGAGTCTTTACCACCAGAAAAAGATATAACGAGTCTTTCTTCGTCAAAATGTGTTGCGATTCGCTTAATGAAATCTGTTGCTTCCTTCTTAATGTAATATAACCGATAAGAATTTGCTCGAATAAATCTATCAATATATTTATTGAATACTTCGTAAGAATTTAAAGGTTGATACTGTTTTAAAAGAGCCCCTAATTTGTCAGTATCAGCATTTTGAAAATGCTTTGTACTCACTGAAACTGATTTTCCATTAATGTAGTAACGACTATTCGAGGCCCAAACAGATGCATTCATATAAGTGTGCGGTTTCTTGTTGAGCAAAAGTTCTAAAAGTAATCTTTCTTCTGGAAATACTGGTCGCATATCACTAGAAAGATAGTCTATCGGTCTACCACAAAGAGGGCAAAACATCTCCATTTGCCCTTCACCTTGTCTTCTAGGCTCTTTCATAACCGGTATTTGGCACGTTTCACACCAATAGACTCCACTTTCTGGAACCGGAACTGTTTCTGAATGGCACTCAGGACAGTTATTATATTCAGTTTCTATATTACACTTCGTACACCACATCCGACAATTCTCCCATGTGTCAGTAGATAGTCATTTTCAGTATTGAGTTTAACAGCATATGAGTCCAATAAAACGGACATGTGCCTAATAATCAATTTGTATGTGTACCATCCGGTATAAACTCCATAATATCTCCAATATCTACTGCAAGCGTAGAACAAATTTTTTGCAATACTGTGAGGGTTACTTCCTCATCCCGGCGAAGACGCGTCATTGTGTTAGGGGCAATGCCGGCAGCTCTTCGCAAATCAGCTTTACTCATCTTTTTATCAACAAGGAGCTTCCAGAGTTTGTTGTAAGAGATGGCCATGTCTTTCGACCTCCGGTCTCAAATGTTGACAATTATTGTATCACAAATCCGGACCTTCGACAAGAAAGTTTCGCAACAGGGTGCGATTATATCTCTTTATACTAAATGTTGCACCACAAAGCACGATTCATTTTCAAAGTGTAACAGAAGTTAAAAATATATAAATCTTCCCACAAATTGAGGACAAAAAAACAATCTTTGAGCAACAACTAAGCTTTGTGTGACTCAAGGCGTTAGCAATTGCTACATATAGTCGCGCAGGGCTTAGTTATGTATGAGCAGCCCAACTTTTTCGACACTATATTGTAATTCTAGACATTCTCTTCTATAATCAAATTATACAATAAATGGATTGGATATCAGATCATATATGTTTCACATCAATTTTTAATACAATACAAAAGGGTAGGAGGATGCAGCTATGTTGCAGCCAAACAGAGAAAGCCTAGAAATTACAATTAATAAGATTAAGAGGAACGAAATTCTTCTTCCTGACTTTCAGCGACAATTTGTTTGGAAAGAGGAAGAGATGCAATGTAAATTAGTTGCTTCGGTCCTAACTAAAATGCCAATTGGTAGTATCCTCCTGCTAAAATCCAAAAATGCTCGCGAATATTCCTGTAAGCCGCTAGGGGCAAAAGATACCATACCAATTGAAAAATTACCCAGTGGATCTGTCGAGTTTTTACTAGATGGCCAGCAGCGTATGACTGTATTGGCTAATGTTTTTTCTGATGCAATTTTTCAATTAACCCCACAAAGCAGTAATTTAATTGCACCCGGTGCATTAAAACGCAGATTTTATCTTGCCTTACCTAAATATGGCAACAACATGGTTCCTGATCTGTTTGGCCTACATAAATTAATGTTTCCAATGAGAACGCCGGATTCTGATGAACCTGATTTTTTAACGCAAGATATTCTTCCTTTTATTAGAGTAATACCATTTAGCGTCACTAAAGATAGTGGAAAATGTTATAATCCTTATAGTAGGCCTATCCCCAATATGCTAAACAAGCTTGAAACATATTGCCCTAATGTTGAGGAAGATTGGTCATATATTCCGCTTTATTTACTAGTTGAAAATGAAAAGATAAGTCTGAACCATACTACATTAAATAATATTATTGCAGCCATTGCAAAAAGCGTCTTGACAACGAAGCGATTAACTTTAGATGAGAAACTTAATGCTGAACAAATTGAAGACGCGAAACAATATATTATAGATAATCTAGATGAAGATATCTATGGCGGATACTTTGATGTTTCTTGTTATAAAGAATCTAATTTGAAAATTTCTAATGAGTTTGCAAGAGTTCTTGAAATTCAAGCAAATGATTGGGCTACAAAAATGATTGCGTACTTGAAATCTTGTATCACGCAAATCAATTTGAGTCAAATTTCACTAGAAGAGTCACAGAGAGCTCGAGCAATTGATATATACGAAAATCTAAACCGCGGAGGAGTAAGCCTCGATATTTTTGATTTAATCATGGCAAGAGTTGCTCAAGCAACACCAGAGCCTTTTTATCAACGGTTAGAAAAATGTATCTCTGCTGGATCTGAATATCCTGTTAATAATATATCTTCTCCCACTGTAAAAAAGGCATATTTAACTATTGCTGCTAAGGGTAATTATCATGCATCAGAAAATTTGCAATGTTATAACCGGGACAAGAACGAGTTCCCAAAATCATATTTAGACGGTTTTTTGAATGTTCTTTCCCTAATTTGTTATCAAAAGGATTATGATCATGATGGCTGTTTTACTGTAGAGCATCTTAAACGGCAACGGAAACTCAGTTTGACTGCCGAGCAAATCAATACGTCTTGTGAGCGCTGTTGTCAAGCAATAGATCGTGCTTGCTTTTTCTTCCAAGTTCGTTGTGGAATCCGCACATTAAAAGAAATCAATTACACTTTGATGATTCCTATAGTTGCTTATATTTTAGATAATGATGAATGTTATTCGGGCGAGAAAAGTAGCACTGTGTTTGACTTGCTCGAAGCGTGGTATTGGTCTAGTATTTTTTCTGGGGCATACGACAAAGATCAAAACCAAGTAATGATTAATGATCTCAACCGTTTAATTGCGGCTACAAATTCTATTATAACTGGAGCGACACCAGATACGACATGGATTAAGCAACATCGTGATAATGTTTTGGAGGTAAAAGGCTTCTCTGATTTCGATTTCTTGATGTTGGCTGAAGCAGAAAATGATGAATATCCTAAAACTGTGTTAGGTAATACGCTATGTCAGTTTTTCCTTGCAGAAGGATATGAGGATCTAATTACTAACGAAGCAGGAGATGTTGTGCAGCTTTCTGTCTTTTCAGAATATGCATCTACTCTGCAAGTTCATCATGTTATACCGCTTGGCTCTGCGGGCATCATTTTTAATTCAACTAAATCTATTCGAAATAATAAGAAGCACTATCTCAATTCTCCGCTGAATTTTATGTATATTACAGATTATGCCAATCGAACCATATCAAATAAATCTCTTGCAGAGTACACACAAATGATTCCAGCGAGTGCCGGATTAAGCGCCGTAGGATTCGTTGGCGTGAATCTTGATGCAACAGCTACGGATGATATGCGCAAAGATGTTCTGCGAAACAGATATATCACAATTGTTCAGAAAATAAAACATCGAATCAATGTCCTTATCCCTTGATACTGCTGCCTAATTAATGCTATTTTAAACACTACTATTTATGAACTTTAGGGTAGCGTATTTATGTTTTAAAGTACGGATTTTCAATATGTCAATTAAAAATTTAGAGGTGGTTAATCTTGGATGCACACCTTTAAAGTAGGAAGTAAAGTTGTTTCCGTTTTTTTAACTACAGAGCCAGGTACCCCGATTATCTATCTCAATACCTTCTCCGATGAAGGCCAGAAGGTATATGTGGCCGCGCAGGCTGCTGGCTGCCCACCATTTACTTTGGTAGCCATCAGCGATTTGGACTGGAACCACGACATGGTGCCCTGGGACAATCCGCCTATCTTCAAAAATGCTGAACCCTGTACCGGTGGTGCGGACGATTTCCTGCGATTGCTTACGGAGAAGATCATACCGGCGGCAGAGAAAAAGATTCACGGGGCCCCTCGTTGGCGTGGGATCGCTGGGTACTCTCTGGCTAGGCTGTTTGCGCTGTATGCCATCTACCAGACCGGCCTGTTTTCCCGAGTGGGCAGCATGTCTGGTTCCCTCTGGTTTCCCGGCATGAAGGAGTACATCTTCACCCATGAGCCAAAGCGCTGGCCGGACTGCATATACTTCTCCCTGGGTAACAAGGAAAGTAAAACCCGTAATCCGGTCCTGAGGAATGCCCAACAGAACATAGAAGAGCTTCACACGTTATATCAAAACAAGGGCATTGATACCACGTCTCAGCTGAATCCAAGTAACCACTACGACCGTGCGGCAGAGCGCACTGCTGCCGGCATTGCCTGGATGCTGAGTCGGTAACTCTTGTCAACCGAGCAGGCACTCGGTACAATGGCTGCAGAAAGGAGGCGCGGCTTATGGCGATTCGTTGCCCGCATTGTGGAAGTCCGGTGATGATTCGGGGCGGCAGGTGGGAGTGCGGTTGGTGCGGTGATTTTGGAGCCTTCTCATCCCTTCATCCATCGGAACGAGCAAAATTAGATGACACAATCCGGGTGACAGTCACTGTGACAATGACCGAGCCGGAAGAAGGATCTCCAAAGGAGTTCACCCAGGCGGAGCTGGAAGCCATGGTACGCCGGTGGGACTTTGTAGACAACGAGGATGCCATCCGGGATCTGCTGCTGGCTACATTCCCGGAAGCCACCTCTTATGTTGAAGCCGATGATCTAGGCGCTGAAGAGCTGCTGGGAGCAATCTATGAAAAGAACCCCGATCTGGCGGTACAGATGTGGCGGAAGGTGCTGGATGTGGCCCAGGGACACCTACAGGAGCCGGAAAGGGCGGAGTATCTGCTGTGTGACCTCATGGGCGATGTCTGGTACGGTTCTATCTCACTGTGGTTCATACTGAAAGCCATGAAGCAGGATGAGAACTTTACACGGCAGGTATTCGGAAGCGCCTATGTTGGGTATCCGCAGGAAGAATTGCTGAAGGTGTGCGATGATTCCGGAGAGCCGGAGTTGAAAGCAACACTGACTTCGTTGTTGGAGAAGAACCCGCACTTCAAAGGATTTGAGTAAAAAATAAGCACGGACAATCGCTGCTTGGCGGTTATCCGTGCTTATTTGATTTCTTGCTCCAGCTCATCGAACAGATCGCAGTCAAAAAACTGCCGGATGCTGATGTCCAATCCGTCGCACAGCTTCTTGAGCGAAACCACACCGGGATTTTGACTTTTTTCGTTCAGCATACTGTAAATTGTGGATGGTGAAACGCCCGATACGTCAGCCAAGGCGTTGACTGCCATATTATGTTCCGCGCACAAGTCGAGAATGCGTTTTGCTACTGCTTCTTTTGTGTTCATCCTCACATCCCTCCCTGCGATGTATCGTAAAAACAGTGTAACCAATATTACGATAAATCGCATGGGACATATCGCAAATTTGCTTTTTCTCTGCTATAATTGCGATATATCCCATATTTGGAGGGTGAGCTATGGCTGTGTGTACCTTCTTCGGCCACCGGGACTGTCCGGAGACCATTCGACCGAGGCTGCGGGCGGTTCTGGTTGAGCTGATCGAGAGGCACGGTGTGGAGCAGTTCTATATAGGGCGACAGGGAGCCTTTGATGCCATGGCTCGCTCTGTGCTGCGAAAGCTGGAAGAAGTTTATCCCCACATCTCCTATGCCGTGGTGTTGGAACGGCTGCCGGGGCCAAGGGACAAGGCGATCTGGGATTTCTCCGACACCATCTTTCCGGAAGGTCTGGAGACTGTGCCGCCGCGGTTCGCCATCTCCAGGCGCAACGAATGGATGCTGAGGCAGGCAGATTTCGTGGTGACCTATATCACCCACAACTGGGGCGGTGCGGCCCAATATGCGGAGAAGGCCCAACGGCAGGGCAAGACGGTCTGCAACCTGGCAAGCAGCCGAAGATATTAAAGTAAAGCACGCATATTGCAAAATTTCTCAAAAAAATTTTTTAAAAATTTGTCAATCAAGGAAATGTAAAATCCGAAAATTCCGAACTTTTTTGACAAAAATGATGGGAGCTCCAAAAAAACAACTTTACCCAATTTTAGGGGTATTTGGACCCCTTTTGGAACCACCTCAGCCCAAATTGCACTTCAACACAAAATTTCATTTTTTCGAGTTTTTGCAACTTTTTCTCTAAATATTGCCCTGTATTTTCCGATTAATAGCGCATATTGACAGCTATATGTTTCTGTGCTAATATAGTGTCAAGCCAGAAGTCTTATTGGCTAAGTAATTAAATACAGAAAATTTCTACACAATATTTTTGAAATTAGAACTACGCATATGCCGCCACATATCGGTATGTGCATACTTGCGATGGACAATCTTATGTCCCGCTAGGAAAACAAATTCTGCAACTTCATACTGTGATTCCTATATCGCAATAAAGTAGACAGAATCTCTCAATGTGAACGCTTTGAAAGCAAGTAGATTGGGGGTATTCTGTCTTTTTTTGTACCCCCGGCCGGGAAACCGGCCCATCTACGAACAAAGAAAATTACAGACTGGTTCAATGCACACGAGAGCTTCGGTGAGGGCTCCGTGTCCGACTCATTTGCCCACCGAGAAAAGGAGGTATTGCATGATGCTGGATATTCAGAACACCGCTCTGGATCTTGGATCCAAAGTTTTTGACCTGATTGGAACCGATACTGTTCCGGAATCTGCTGGAACGATGGCTCTGGCCATCATGACCGCTCAGGAAACCGCAGCTCAGGTTGCTTTCCAAGGAACTGCCGCCGCAGAGGCTGATGAAGCCATTGATGCACGGGCAGTTGACTATGTGCCTTTCGTTGTCGAATGCGGCACTGCGGCTGAAGTCGTTGCGTATTTTGATGCGTTGGATAACATTCTGACCGACGCCAGTGGCCGCTATCATGTGAAATGGCTGGCTGTGGCGGCAGATTGTGCCTGCAAGGCGTTGGCGTTTCTTCTGTCTGGAATGGACACCCTTCCCGCGAATCTTGCGGAAGCCGTTTCCGCATACGGAAATAATGCGTAACACACCAGCCTGATGAAAGCTGATAAGTCTTCTGACTGAACAGGGCCTGCCGCATATGCGGCAGGCTCCACCAAAAAATATACGGGCGTTTAGGCCCGCGGAAAGGAGACGCTGCAATGCGCGAATTTTCTAATATCAATGAATACTCTGGCTCCTTTGCCTTCCGGCTGGAGCCTGATGTAACGGAAATCAATTTCCTGGTTGTTTACCAGGTGATGGATGTGGAAGATCTGAATGCCCATGATGTGTATGATCTCTCCGTGACTGTTTTCGAACAGGATGAGGCGTACCGTCCTATGCCGGTGTTCTATTTCTTCACCCGTGCGACGCGGGAAGAGTTGACCGATCAGGTCACCTTTCCTTTGAAAATTATGGCCACGCTGCGGGACAGCAAGGAATTTCGTGATGTGTGTCGTGATTGTTATCTGAAAACGGTACAGCCTCTGGAGACCTGGTCTGTGTATGCCACTTCCGCTTTTTGATAAGTGGAATTTTGATTCCACACAGGGCACAGCTGTGACGCCTGTTCCGGGAGAAAAAATACGATTCCACTTTCATTCCACTTTTCCGGCAAAACCGGCAAAACTGGAAATTCCCCATTTTCGCACTTTGGGAAATAAAAAAAGACTTGAAACCGAAGTTTCAAGTCTTTTTTTACTCTTTCGAGTTGGTGGAGATAAGCGGGATCGAACCGCTGACCTCTTGAATGCCATTCAAGCGCTCTCCCAGCTGAGCTATACCCCCATATTTACTTGTAGCCAACCTTTTCAGCCGACCGAACGAAGTGTATTTTAGCATGTCCGTCCGCCGTTGTCAACAACTTTTTTCTTCATTTGCACATCAAACAGGAAACACCCCCTGATGCAGTTTATGTGTTCTGCATCAGAGGGTGTTTTATCTATGGTTGCTTTCTACCTGCTCTATCCTCAGCGGTGTGCGGAGAAATCAGCTTTCAGCTCACTGGGCGATGGGGGTGGACAAAACCGTCTTGAGGGCGGAAATTTGCTCGGCAGTGAGTCCAATACCGGTCATGTAATCCTCGGCAGCCTTCTGCAGATCCACCTTGGAGAGGTCCGCGTCCTTTTCCAGGCCCGCCAGGTCACGGAGCATACCCGCGGCCACCTCGGAAATCAGCTTATACTGCTCGGAGTCCTTCTCCACATGGTAGTAGTTCTCATAGGAGACCATGTAGTCGGCCACGATCTCGTCCAGGGAGGCGCCCATCAGGGCCTCCAGTAGGATGGCGGTAAAGCCGGCCCGGTCCTTGCCCTCGGTGCAGTGGAAGGCGTAGGGGCCCTCATGGGCGATCATGAACTCCAGCCCGGTCTTGAGCTTGGCCTGGAAGTCGGCGGCCTTGTAGTCCACGCCCATGTTGAGGACCACAACACTGCCCGCCTCATAGAGGCTCTTGTAGTAAGGGGAATCAAAGCCTTCAGCGGCAAAGTAGCCCTGAACGGCCTCGTCGTCGTCGGCCAGGTTGACCACGGTCTTAACGCCAGCCTTTTCGATCAGATCGTCGGCATAGGAGGCCCGGCCGATCTCAGGATTCACGGGGCTGCTGGTGCGGTAGAGTACGCCCTCGGCAATATCGCCCACGGTGATGGCGCGGAAGTTGGCAAAGACCTCGTCGGAGGCATAGTCGTCCCGCTCATTGGTGCGCTCGAGCTGGTGGGCCTGATACTGGCCCAGGTAACCGGCCTTCTCAGCCAACGTGAAGGTGACAATGTCGCCCTTCTCCACGCCGTAGGTGCCGGCAAAGTCGCCCATATTGATGGCCACCACCAGGATGTCGCTCTCCTGGTTGTCGCGCACCACGTTCTCACCGGTATTTACATCGCTGTAGGCGGTGCAGAAGGGGATCTCCAGGCTCTGGCCGTTCACCGTCACACCCAGCACGTCGCCCAGCTCAAAGCCTGCGGTGTAGAGTACTTCGGGCTTGATGTCCAGATCCAGATTGCCGTACTTTTCAACGGCGGCCACGCTGCCCACCACAGGGCCCCGGCTTACATCGTAAGTATTGGCAAAGATGGCACCGTTGACCACCCAGACATCGGAGAAGTCGGGCTTGCCGTCCTTGTTGGGGCAAACCAGGTAGTCGCCGTATCCGTGTTCGGAGGAGGGATCGTTTACATGCAGCACGTCGCCCCAGGCGGTATTGACGGTGAGGCGCACATCGCGGGGAACAAAGCAGGCAAAGTTGGTGTCGGGCTCCGCCTTGGTTTTCAGATCAATAAAGGTATCCTTGGCGTTGGTGAAATCCTCCGCTTTGAGGGCGGTCCCGTCAGCCTTGGTGTAAGTCTCCAGCACTTTGTCCAGTTTGGCGACCCACTGCTCGCCCACAGTACCCTTGAGAACCACGCTCTCGCCGTCGTCCGTGGCGGTATAGTCCACGTTCTCCAGGTCGTTGTGGAACTTGGTCTCCTTGGAGACCATCATGCCCTGAATGGCATACTCGGTCTTGCCGGTCAGGAAGAACGCTCCCTCATGGGCCTTGATATAATCCTCGGCAGGCGTCTCGAAGCTGATGGTGCCGAAGTTCATCAGGATCTGAGCCAGCTCAGAACGCTGGGCAGTACCGGCAGGATTGAGCTTGTTCTGGCTGCCGGAGAGGATGCCCAGGGCCACCGCCCGCTCCATGCCGTCCTTGGCCCAGTCAGCCACGGCGGCGGCGTCGGCATAGGTACTCAGGTCGGCCTGATCCGCCTGGGCGCCCAACGCCTCGGCGTAGTCGGCAAAGACCTTGCCCAGCTCCTGACGGGTCATGGCCCGCTCGCCGCCAAAGGCGCCCTGACCCACACCGGAGGTCAGCCCCTCGTCCTCAGCCCAGGCGGCAGCGTCGGCATACCACTGGCCGGACACGTCGCTGAAGGAGGCGGCCTCAGCTACCGCGGGACGTCCGGCCATATTGTACAGGGTCTGATACACCATGCCCCGGGTAACGGTGAGGGCGGGGCTGAAGGTCGATTCGCCGGTTCCGTTCATGATGCCCTGCTCGGCCACATAGGAGACGGCGGGGGCATACCAGGCGTCGGCCGCCACATCGGTAAAGACGGGTGCGGTCTCGCCCTCTGCCGCTGCCGGAAGGGCCAGGCTCAAGGCCATAGCGCCCGCCAGCGTCAGGGAAAGAAGTTTCCTGCTGCTCTTCATTTCAGATACCACCTTTTCTCTTTTGGTATCCCGCCACAGCGGGAATACCGTTCTGCCTTTCATAGTAGCAAAACCACCCACACAATACAAGCATTTCTTACCGTATTTTCCCTTTCCTGTCCGTGAGAAAACAGCAAAAAACCCGTTCCTTTTCAGGAACGGGTTTTTTGCAAATGCTCCACATCTTTTCCTGCGGTACTAACAATTATTCTTCCGTTTTTTCTTCCGGCGTCTCTTCCTGCCGGGGACTTTCTTCCACATGTCCACCCAGAGGGATAGCCTGCTGGGGCTTCTCCTCCGGTTTGCCGGCCTTTTCTTTCTTCTCCTGCTCGGCATACTGGTCGGCCAGAGCGGGGTCCCGGCCCTCCAGGATGGCCACCATCTCGGCGCCGGTGATGGTCTCCTTCTCCAACAGGTAGGCCACCACCTTATCCATATCCTCCCGGCTCTCAGAGAGGATCTCCGTGGCCTTCTTGTAGCAGGAGTCGATGATGCTGCGCACCGCCTGATCCATAGAGGCGGCGGTATCGTCGGCGCAGTCAAGGCCGTATCCGCCGTCCAGGTACTGGTTGCGGCGGGAAGCAAGCGCCATCATGCCGAACTCCTCGCTCATGCCGAACATGGCCACCATGTTGCGGGCAATGCTGGTGGCGTCCTGGATATCCTGGGCGGCGCCGTTGGTCATGGTGTCCATCACCAGCTCCTCGGCTACCCGGCCGCCCATGGAAACCGTGATCTGGGCCAGCAGTTCGTCTTTGGTGTGAAGGTGCTTATCCTCCTCTGGCAGGTGGAGGGTATAACCCAGCGCGCCCTGGGTATGGGGGACGATGGTGATCTTGCTCACCGGCTCAGCGTGCTTCTGCTTGTAAGCCACCATAGCGTGGCCCACCTCATGGTAGGCCACCAGCTTCTTCTCAAACTCGCTGAGGACGCTGCCCTTCTTCTCGGCGCCGGCAATGACCAGCTCGAAGGCAGTGAGCAGATCCTGCTGGTTGACCGCCTTGCGGCCCAGGCGAACCGCCCGGAGGGCGGCCTCGTTGACCAGGTTGGCCAGGTCGGCGCCCACGGCGCCGGCGGTGGCCAGGGCCACCTTCTTCAGATCCACGTCCTCCGCCAGTTTGATCTTGCGGGTATGGACCTGGAGGGTAGCCAGACGGCCGGCCAGGTTGGGCCGATCCACGGTAATGCGCCGGTCGAAGCGGCCGGGCCGTAGCAGGGCCTGGTCCAGCACCTCGGGCCGGTTGGTGGCGGCCAGCAGGATGACGCCCTTGGTGGGGTCGAAGCCGTCCATCTC
>NZ_CALWOJ010000156.1 GCF_944383115.1 uncultured Flavonifractor sp.
TACTTTTCTACTTTCCTCCTCGCTATAAGCTATTTTTTACCCCCGGCATAGCCGGGGGTTGACTTTGGTACCACCAATACAAAAGAGGAGTGGCGCCGCGTCAGCGGCGCCACTCCTCTTAGATTTTCGCATGATCCGGCCAAGGATCTTTTTTGGGCTGGCCGTATAAACCGCACCAGGTCAAAATCCCTGCTGCACCGGGACTGAAGAGAGGTTAATTAGATGCCGAGCGCCGTCCAGTCTTCAATGCCGGTTTCATCACGGGTATATTGATGGGCATTGGCTGCCTCCAGTATCTGCTCGTAAGCCCAGTGGCTGACAGACAGATCGGAGAAGGTGACCAGCTCATTGGCATGTTCATCGGCAAATGCCTGGTCGGCCAGACGGTCGAGCATGGAGTTGACGATCTTAGTCACTTCTCCACGGGTGATAAATGCCATGGGCTGGAAGGTGCCGTCGGGGCAACCGTTGATCCAGCCATAGGCCACCGCCGTATGTACCGCATCATAGAACCAATCATCGGCCTTTACATCGGGGAAGCTGACCGTACCATCAGGCGCGGGATTGGCAAAGCGTGCCACAATCGCAGCAAACTCAGCACGGGTAATTGGGCGGTAAGGATCAAAGCGGCCGCCGCCCACTCCGTTGAGAATACCCATGGAAGCGAGCGTATTCACCGCCGGAGCATACCAGGCATCCTCCGGGACATCGGTAAAGGTGACGGTGATGGGGACGTCCTTGTCGAGCAGCAGAGCGTAGAACACCTGCGCGACTTCTGCGCGAGCCATGTTGCGGTCGGGGCCGACTGTGCCGCCGGGGTAGCCCTGGAGATAAGCCACATGGTCGTCGGTATTGAGCCAGCGGGCTACGCCGGTTGTATCGGGGTCGGCGACCGCTTTGCTAAATACGGCCTGGATGGTGTGGGAGGCGGTTACCTTCTGGAAGGTATAGCTGTCCACCGCGCCAACGCTCTTGCCGTCCACCAGTACGTCCGAAATACGATAGCCGCGGCCGGGAGTGATGGTAAAGGTCATGTCCTCGCCGCTGTCAACCTTCACGCGGCCAGAGGGTGTAATGGTACCGCTGCCCGTGACCGATGCGGTGATCGTGTAGCCAGAGGACGAACCGCCGCCGCCACCGCCACCGCCGCTGCTCTTTTCAGTCCAGTGGGCGTAAAGCGTCGTATTCTGCGTGAAGGTGTGGCCATTCGTGATCTTGGCGCCGCCGGTCGGGTCTGTGAACCAGCCGTCAAAGTTATAGCCGTTGCGGGTGGGCGTGGGGAGGGTTGCCAGTACGCCGCCCGTCTGGGTGTCAACCGATGTGGGGGAGACAGTGCCGCCGTTGGCGTCAAAGGTGATGGTGAAGACAGTGGGATCATCGTAGATCCAGGCGTGGGTATAGGTCTTTCCATCATAGATCTTGTCTTCGGTTGCCACTGCGTGTACCAGTTTGGGCTCAATGTTGCTCATGCCGTAGACTTTGCCGGAAGGACGCAGTGTGATGGTGCCGGTAACCGCATCGGGTGCGGTGCCGTCGTAAACGACGATGCCGCTGCACGACACGTTGACACCCAGAGTACCTGCGGAAGCTGCACCCTGGCGGATGAGCAGAGTGCCGTATGTATCGATGCTGCCGCTGCCGCTGACGGTACCCTCGGAACTGATGGTCATGGTGCCGCCCGCCGGGATGTCCAGCTTGCCATTGAGAGTAAGAGAGGTACCATTTGCCACCTGGAACGCTCCGGCTACGGTCAGCTGAGAATCAGCATCCAGCGTAGTGCGCAGGAAGAACGGGCCCGTCTTGAGGGTCCAACGCTTGCCGGTGGGAATGGTGGCCTTTGCCGCGGTAAAGGCCAGATCGACTGTGCCGTCGTCGGCAACCTGCTGGAAATTGGCGGTCAGTGTACCGGCAGTCAGCTGCAAAGCAGCGTCCTCCGTGCCGCCGACCCAGACTGCGCCGTCCACCGTGGCCGTGCTGCCGGCGTGCAGGTTGACCGTTCCGGTTAACGTAGACATCGTTGCCGGTGTTATTGCCAGCGCACCCGTCTCCTCAACCGTAAGCACGGCATACTTGGCCAGCGACAGCGTGCCGGACGCCGCATCCAGTGTACCGGCCACCGTTATATGGCTGCCCTCCTGGTCTTTGCCCGAGATGGCCTTCAGCGTACCGGCAACGGTCAGCTTGGCGTCCTTTTCGATGACGGCATTCAGCGCCAATTTTTCAGCGCCCAGCAGGAGATTGGCGGTCTTCCCGGCAGGAACGCTGGCTTCCGCCCCAGCGGGCAGAGTGAGCGTGCGGTCGGCAAAGGCGAAGTACAGAGAGCCTGCGGACAGATGGATACGGGCATCATCTGTGGCGCCCACAAAGGTTTCGGGCGCGCTTGCAGTATTGGGCATGGACAGGTTACCGCCTGCATCGATGCGCAGGGTACCCTTACTGGCCAGAACATCATTGGCCGTGGTGGCAGGAACGGAAAGAGTCTTGCCGGACGGAACGACCAGAACAACGTCCTGCGGTACGCTGCGGGTGAGGTCGGCATTCTTGAGCAGCTGGACGGTGTCGCCAGCCTGGGCCGCGTTGAGCGCCGCGGTCAGCGTTTCATAGGGGGTGGTCGCGCCGGACGGGGTGACTACCTCAGCAACATAGTCAACCGGCGTGGGATCGCTGTCGGGCGGGATCACAACCGGTGTGCTGCCGAAATCGTTTTCCATATCGCCGTTACGCGTCTCGGTGAGGAAGTAGAGCGCCATCGTCGACGGATCAAAGTCGTCGGGCAACGTCAGATATGCCGTACCCTCGGCTGCCTGGGTGTTTTCCACCAGCGTGCCGTAGTACAGGCCGCTGCCGCCCACACCGTTTGTGATGATCACCGACAGCGTGTGACCCAGGCTGGCGCCTGTATAATGGAATGCAACCGTCTTGCCCGGGGCCAGCTCTTCGGCAAAGGTGACGTCGGTCAGCGTGTGGTCGTCGTCGCGCAGCGTGAGCTTCCAATCGTCACCGGCTTTGATGATATTATAGCCGATTAAATTCTGGACAGCCGGTTGATCGGGATAGTCGTAAAACTCTTTAATCTCATATTTCTGCGGCAGAGGAACGGCTGTGACTGTGCCGGGGGTGCCGCAGACCTTGCCGTTCACCGCGGCGGACACCAGTACAATATCCTCGCGCATCAGGTTGAGCGCGGGGCGCACACCGCCGTGAGCAGTAGTAGCATTGACCGTATCCTGAAAGCCCTGGGAATCGATCCAAACAACCTGGCTACTGCCCGTTGGGGAGCGCGTCCACCAGGAGGAGTAACGATAGGAGCCATCCGACCGTTCATAAGCGGTTCTCTTGGGCGTGGGATTGTTAGAGGCGCCGCTGTCACCGTGACCAACTTTGCCGATATACTCGTGGATCTCCCACAGGGAGGGAAGGAAGACGAAATCCCCATTAAGAATATCGGGAACAGCCGTGACATTGAATTTCTGGCTGCTCAGCCTTACAACGTTTGTCATCTCAGGATCGCTTTTGGAAACGCTGGGGATCAGATTCTTCTCGGCCTCTGTAAAGGCTGCGCCATACATATCTTGGCACCAGGTCTGAGCATAGCTGCCCTGCCAGGCGTTGGAAGATGTATTAAAACGTATCGGGTCCCGGGTGTAGCCAGAGGGACCGACTACATAGCCGGGTACCAGCATCCGGTCGGCCACCAGGAACATGGCGTCGGTGTTCTCCACCAGGCTGCCGTCCATCATTAACTGATCGCCGCTGCCGGTGGCGTTGCCGGCGTTGGGGTCAAGCACGCGCCAGGCCAGACGGTCGTAGCTGTCATCGTCGTCGTCGATGTAATTGCCGAAGTAGATCACATCGTCCTCTTCCAGCTGGCTCGGGTCAGTCAGAAGGACGGTGCGCGCGTCAGGGGCTGCCGGCGTCGTGTCAGGCTCAATGATCACCGGCTTGCTGGCCAGATCGTATTCATCGGCGGAGTTCCGGGTTTCCGTGAAGAAGTAGAGGGCCATCGTCGACGGGTCAAAGTCGGCAGGGAGAGTCAGGATCGCCTTGCCGTTGGCAGTCTGGGTCTCTTCCACCAGGGTGCCGAAATAGCGTACCGGGCCGCCTTTCCCGTCGGTGATGGCAACGGACAGCCGATGCCCCAGGCTGGCGCCGCCGTAGGTAAAGGCGACCTCAGCCCCGTCCACCAGCTGCTTAGAGAACGAGACGCTGCGCAGGGTGTGGGCATCGTCATAGATGGTCATTTCCCAGGCGCTGCTGTCATATTCGGGCACCGCGGTCACCTCGCCGGGCGCGGCCACCGGTTTGCCGTTTTCCGAAGAGGAGAGCATGAAAATGTTCTGCTTGGTAGCGTTGATCATGGGGCGTGCGCCGCCGATCTGCTCCGAACCCAGAACGGCCTCCTGCATCCCATCCGCCCGGATCCGGACTACCAAATTGTTGTCGGGATAGCTGTACACTGCAGAACGGGTCCACCAGGCCGAGGGGGCTTCGGTGCCGTCTGCCAGTTGATAGGTGGCCGCTTTCTTTTCCGGCTCATCGACATACTTGTCGGCATATGCCACTTTTCCGATAAACTGGTCAATTTCGTTGAGGGAGGGGAAGAAGACGTATTCTTTGGACACAACCGGCTTGCCATAGCTGGCGTTGGGTCCGGGGGTTACAGTACTGAATTTGCTGCCGTCGTACGAGTTAACGCCGCCCATACGCTCATCAAACTGGGTGGTTTGCATAATCTGCGCCTTTTCGTACTCGTTGAATGCATCCTCATAGAAGGTTTGGCACTATTGCTTGACCGAGCTGACTTTCCAGGCATTACCGTCATCCCAGGTTGTGCCCGCGTCGGAGAAGGCAAGCGGCTTCTTCGTCGGTGTGCCGGAACCTTCTGCCATTTCACCCGGTACCATCAGATGCTCCGTGATGAGCAGCATGGCATATTCCGCACCGGGACCTTTGAGATAGTTGCTCGGACCGTTATCCCAATACAGGTGACTGCTCTTCGGATCAAGCACGCGCCACTCGATGGGAACTGAGGCGCGGCTGTCATCCGGATAATGCCCGAAAAGCACGGTGTCACCGGCCTGGATATCGTCGTTCGGATTCACCGACATGCCGGCACGGGGCTCCGGAGCAGCTAATGCTGTGTTGGGCAATAGGCTCAGCACCATACACAAGCATAGTAATGTGGATAGTACACGCTTTTTCATGGTTCCTGAATTCCTCCTTTTTTGATGTTTGAGGGGATTCCCTCTGGGGAACAGCCTGCTCGCCCGGAAAGATACCAGTTCCGAATGGCTGCGGCCAGAACCGTGATGGTTCGGTTCCGTCAGCCCCTGTGGCGAATGGTCGGCCGTACCCTGGTCTTCATGTTTCCCTCCTTTGCTTTTTGAAAATCGTATGGACTAAATATACAACAATTGGAGGGGTAAAACAATATGCTGTGTGCATAGTGTACAAAATGTGACTGGAAAGGCCAAGGTGCGTACCGATTCGGTGGAATCGATGTACAAACAAGACAGCGGCAACTCTTTTGGATGGGCAAGGTTTCAAATGAAGCATGCCTTTGAGACAGGAAGAGAGATACAGTTTCCGGCGAGCTGGGAACGAAATATTAAGGTAGGGAAATTTGTGTTTCTGTTAGGGGGGTATCTGTGCTATACTGCTCTTATATTCAGCAAGACCTGCTTCCCGATGAGAATGACGGTTTTGAACAAAATCATTGAGAAGGCCTGATCGCAGATGGATGTCTGCGTGAAGCGACGGTAACACTGCGGAGGATCACGAACATGAACCAACTGGATCTGTTTTCAATGCAAGAGCAGGGAAAACAATTTGGTGCAATATGCGACACCCTTGGCGTTGAGGACAATACCCCCGCCTGGCCCGATCGATTCGGCGCGGCGCTGAGACAATGGATTGCAGACAACCACATCCCGGCCATCAGGACATTGAGCTTATTCTCGGGAGCCGGCGGCCTGGATATCGGGTTTGCGGACGCGGGGTTTGATATCGTTGCCTCTGTAGAAATAGAGGAGGAGTTTTGCCGGACGTTGAGATCAAACTCCGGCCCGGGGAAGCAGTTTGAACATGCTGCCATACACTGTGTTGATATCAGAGAATTTTCTGGGTGTGGTTTGGGACAGATTGACTTTATCATCGGCGGGCCGCCCTGCCAGACCTTCAGCGCAGCGGGGCGGAGAGCCAACGGCGTATCCGGCACGACGGATGCCAGAGGGGTTCTCTTTAAGGAATATGTGAGATTGCTGGGGGAGCTTTCCCCCAGAGGCTTTTTGTTTGAAAATGTCTACGGTATTGTGGGCGCCCAGGGCGGGAAAGCATGGGCGGAAATTGTACAGGCCTTTTCTGCCCTGGGGTATCGTTTGTACCATCGCATCCTTGACGCGGCGGACTATGGCGTGCCGCAGCACAGAGAGCGGCTGATCATTGTCGGCCTGAAGGAAGGTACGTTCAAGTTTCCCCGGCCCACACATGGGCCGGATTCGGTGGATGGAAACGCTTTTTATAATGCGGGAACTGCTGTTGAGGGCGTGAGTTCGCGGGAGCGGGAGGAGGAGCATCGCGTGAGCGGCAGATATGCAAATCTGCTGCCGGCCATTCCTCCGGGCCTCAATTACAGCTTTTATACCGAGGAAATGGGGCACCCCCATCCGGTTTTCGCGTGGAGGTCCAAGTTTTCTGATTTCTTATACAAGGCAGATCCCAGCGTCCCGGTACGGACCATCAAAGCCTCCGGCGGGGCATACACCGGTCCGCTGCATTGGGAAAATCGCTTCTTTACCTATGAGGAATATAAACGCCTGCAGACGTTCCCCAATGATTATGAGATCAGCGGCGGTAAGCAGGCGGCGGTGAAACAGATCGGCAACTCCGTCCCGCCTCAGATGGCCAGAATGATGGCCGTTGCCATTCGGCAGCAGGTGTTTGGGACAAAGTTTCCCTTCACGCTTGCATTGCTTGAGGAGTTTGAAACGTTGGGCTTTCGAAAGCGCAAGCGCGAGCAGACCCATGCGTATCGGAAAAAAGCCGAGATGGCCATCCGGGCCATGAAACGGGAAGCAAAGGCCCTGCCCGATTCCCGGGAATACGCTTGTTCCATACAACCCAATTTCAAATTCAAAGAGGCGGCCCCGGAGGATGCGGATTTTAAGATCGTTGTAACATGGGGCGAGGATCTGACCGTTTCCGTGGCAGATATTGGGAGCGAGCAAACCGCAGACAGTATAAAAGTTGCGGTTGTGCCGCGGGACGGTATATGGACGCTGGGCGTCAGGCAGGTACTGCTGCGGGTAAAAACAACGGCGGTTTTGGGCTTTACCGCAGCCTGGAAAGCCTTCGAGCGGGAGCTGATCGACAACGGGATCAGAGCCGATTTGGTTCAGCTGAACGGCTACTATCAGTATTTGCCCAAGCTGGTGTGCAGATGTGAAACGGCAGGCGGCGTTCCTTTCGCCCACGTTCTGGAACAGGTGGTTGCAGGAACCCATGTGGCGGCTCTGGTGACCGGCAGGCAGCTTTCCCAGTGCTGGGACCTGCCGGAGGACCAAGTGATGGCCGCGGCCGAACATCTGAAGCGTCTGGGCTATGAAGTGAGAAACCATGCCACAAATCCACAGATTCCAGCGGGGAACTGGCTGATACCTTATGCCTTTCCCACCCTCAACCCGCTCAGCGTTCAACTGGGGAAGAGACTGCGGTAAAAGAAGGGGATGAAATCATGGCGGACAGGAATGAAAAGCACCTTGATGTATATGAGGACCGGTATGAACTGCATCAAAATGGCGAGACCATTGTTTATTACCAGGGAGTTCAGGATCAGGCTACTCAGCGGCGCTATGCCCTGATCAACCAGACGCTGGCAGAGGGCTACCTGGAACGGAAATTCAGCGCGGTTCAGACTGCCGATTTTTCCGGGTTGTCGGAACGGAACAAGGCCCTGCTCCGGAACATGGTGGACGGCATTACAAGCGAAGTGGGCCGGGCTCTGGTGGGGCTGGCTTTTTTGCAGCTTACCATCAAGAGCATTGCGCCCCAGCAGAGCGTCAGGCTCCATAAAGGCACCACCCGGAGGGGATCCTTCTCCTGGGTGGAGGGGATCTCCATGCGTACCATTGATTCAACATACAACACCCCCTTTTTGCGGGAGCATGGACTGCTGAGCCTGAACAAATTCGGGCTGTTTATGACCCGCAGCCTGGCGGAAAATTACCCCTATTCCAGCTTGTACAAAGCGGAAATGCGCGGCCCCTTTGGGGACTGGATCGCCATTGTGGATGCCATAGAGGACGGAACCATGCCTGCTGAACTGGGCCTTTTGTATATGATGGCACTGCTTCAGAACCGGTCGGATCAGTTTCGGAAATGTGCGGATCTTGCCTGCTCGATGACAGCCCGTTTCAAAGCGGCGCCCTTTCAGACCATTCAGGCGATGATTACAGATTTTTTCCACAGCACGGACTATTCGGCAAGAGCCTTTGAGGTGGCGATGCACGGGTTCTTCCAGGCCATGAGCGAACTGCACTGCCTTGGGGACGTGGAGGTCGTCCCCATGTCTCAGATGCGTTCGGCCAATAAAAAGCACGGGAATATCGGCGATATTGAATTGGCGGAAGATAACGTGGTGATGGAAGCCTGGGATGCAAAGTATGGGAAACCGTATCTGCGCGATGAACTGGAGGAGTTGCGGGATAAACTTCTGACCCACCCCGACGTCAGGGTGGCCGGTTTCGTGGTGGACTGTGCCGTAGATCTGAGGCGGGATATCGCGGCGCGGAAGAAGGAACTGGAAGCCGAGACCGGGACGGAAGTTTACCTGTTTTCATTTGACCAGTGGATCGACTATGAATCCGCTGATCTGAACCGAGCCCGGAGAGACGCCCTTGGATACAGATGGCTGGTGGCAGTGGTGGAGTCTTTTGCCCAAAAACGGTTGGGAATTGCACCTATTGACGAGCCTTGCGACGCGTGGATCAATGATCTGATTGCAGTGATGCGCAAATGGGAAGGGCGGATATAACGGTGGTCATGCCCAGATTTTTTGCATTGAAGGTTGAAAAATCTACGAACGCTCGTATATAATGATGCTATAAGAGCGATACCTTTGCAATTCGGGCAAGAAGTGCGACTGCCGCACCATGTTTGCCGAACGGGTTGCTTGTTAGGGGACGGTGCGGGAGATGACAGATTATTTATCCATACGGGAAGCTGCAGAGCAGTGGGGAGTGTCGGAACGCCGGGTCAACCAGTTTTGCACGGACGGGCGCATCGAGGGAGCCAGGAAAATCGGCGGTTCCTGGGTGATCCCCGCTGAGGCGAAAAAGCCGGAGGATCCCAGAAAGCGGAGAAAGCAAGAGGCGGAGAAGGCAGGGGACACGCCGCCTTCGGCAAACCGTGTGCCTGCACCTGATTTGCTGCTGCTGCCTCTGATGAATACAGCCTTTCTTCCCGGCCACTGCGCAGAGTGCATTGAGGCGATGAACGACGGGCCCCAGAAGAAGATCGCAATGGCCGAGTATTACTATTTCAGCGGGCAGCCGGAGATGGCGGCACGGGAAGTGCAGCTTTATCTGACCAGCCCGGACATTGGCCTGCGGCTTTCCGCATGCCTGCTCTATGCCTACGCCAACCTCTCCATCGGACAGATACAGCAAGTCAGATTTGCGCTTTTGGAGGTCAACAACGCTCTGCTTGCCCGATCGGAGAAAGTACCGCAGCTCCAGGCTGCGTCTGCCTTTTTTGCCGCTGCTGCGGCCGTGCTGCTTCACCTCCCCCTGCCCGAGAGCCTGCCGCCGACCCGTGAGTTCCTGCCGCTGCTGCCGCCGGGCCTGCGGGCCTTCGCCCTGTATGTACAGGCCCACTACCTCTATTTGCAGGGGGGATACGAAAAAAGCGCCGGCGTAGTGGAAGCTACCCTTGCCATGCAGGGGGAGGATTACCCCATTCCCGCCATTTATCTGCATCTGGTGGCAGTGATGGATTACATGAGCCTGAAGCAGCCGGAACGGGCCAAGACCCACCTGTTGTCCGCCTGGGCATTGGCCCGGCCGGACGATCTGATCGAAGGGTTTGGCGAACACCACGGTCTGCTGGGCGGGATGCTGGAGGCGGTCATCAAGAAGGAATGGCCGGAGGACTTCAAGCGCATCATTGCCATCACCTACCGGTTTTCCGCCGGCTGGCGGAAGGTCCATAACCCGGACACAGGCCACGACGTAGCTGATAACCTGACCACAACGGAGTTTGCAGCCGCCATGCTGGCAGCCAGAGGTTGGACCAACCAGGAGATCAGCGCCCATATGAATATTTCCCCCAACACCGTCAAACGGCACATTTCCACCGTGCTGCAAAAGCTGAACATCGATAACCGTCAGGACCTGAAAAAGTATATGCTGCGATAAAAATGCCCGCGGGAGATCCCGCGGGCATTTTTTTGTGTTGGTGGTACCAAAGTCAACCCCCGGCTATGCCGGGGGTAAAAAATAGCTTATAGCGAGGAGGAAAGTAGAAAAG
>NZ_CALWOJ010000157.1 GCF_944383115.1 uncultured Flavonifractor sp.
CTTCTTTACGATCTGCCCCTCGCTGCGGACATGGTAGTGGATGGCATCCAGAAATACCACCGCATAGATGGCCTCCAACGGCCGCTGCTGCCACTCTTTGGCAACAGGCAGGATCTTGTCCGTGATCCGGCTGACCGTGCTGTCCGAGACCGAAATACCGTAAATATCCTGAATATGGGTCTCAATATCTCCGGTGGTCATCCCCTTGGCATACATCGACAGGATCTTTTCCTCGATATCCTGGCTGATGCTGGTCTGGTTCTTTTTCAGCACCTGCGGCTCAAACTCGCCTTTCCGGTCCCGGGGCACGGATACTTCTACGTCGCCAAAGCTCGTACGCAGCGTCTTACTGCTGTGCCCATTGCGGCTGTTATCCGTGTCCTTATTTTTGTAGTCATACTTGCTGTAGCCCAGCTCGTCATCCAGTTCCGCCTCCAGGCCGTTCTCCATGAATTCGGCTATGGTCTCTTTAAATAAGCTCTGGATGTCTTCCATGCTGCCGATGTTCGCCATCTGCAGCAGTTCACGGATTTTCTCCCGCCGGGCCTTTTCTTCCGGCGTGCGATTCTTTCTGGCCATATGTATAACCTCCTGTGTGATGCTTCTATTCTACACCACTCAGGAGGTTTACACATAATTTGAAACAGCCTCTTCGCATCCGTAAGGTCGTCGGTTCGATCCCGATTAGGTCCACCAAAAAAGCCGTGAAATCATAGATTTCGCGGCCTTTTTGCAACTTTTGAGAGATGTTTGTGGGCCTGCAGCCCGAGCATTTCAGCGTAAAATGGCAAAAATGCTCACCGTCCGGTTCGCATCCTGATTTATTGTACACACAAAACTTGATTTGCTTTCTCCTCATGCCTGTGTTATCCTAAATATGGCTCCAGTTCACGCTGTTACAGCACTTGCGTGGACGGGACTATTTTCCCCCGTGGGTTCCAGAGTGTCCCACGGGGCTTTCTTTTTTTCGGGGAGATGTTTCCGACCTGCAAAACGAGTCATGCAGCGGCCAGACCCCGCAATAAACACGGGGTTGGGCCGGAAACCCCGTAATAAACACGGGGTTTTGAGCAAAATCACATCAGCATTTTCATAATTTTCTAACTTTTTTCGATTATTACGGGGTTGTTTTCGAAGATTACGGGGTTTTTGGAACTATTACGGGGTTGTGGAAATTATGACCCCGTGTTTATTACGGGATATTTGATTTATAATCTGGAAAAGAGACCTGGCGGTGGGGAAATATCCTTTACTGATGTAACTGACGGCCAGTGGTACACCGAGGCTGTTACTTGGGCTGCAAACAACGGGATTGTCTCTGGCTACGGAAATGATACCTTTGGTCCCAACGACGCGGTGACCCGTGAGCAGTTGGCAGTGATTCTGTATCGCTATGCGCAGTACAAGGGGTATAACACCACAATCAGTCAGGACCTGTCCGTCTTCGCTGACGGCAATTCTGCTTCTGGTTGGGCTGTAGAAGCTCTTGAGTGGGCAGTAAGCCAGGGTGTAATGGCTGGCAAGGGCGGCAATATATTAGATCCAATCGGTACGGCTACCCGTGCTGAGGTAGCTCAGATGTTCTTCAACTATCTAACATCCCTCTAATCCTACCGCCAATTTCAAATTTATAAGTTGGAATATGCTTAATCAGGAGGCACGACGGACTTCATGTCTCCTGGATCAATGCGGCGAGAAACCCAGTTTATGCACCAGGCGTAAACTGGGTTTCTCGCGTATAGATGCGTACGCAGCTTAGAAATTGGCTGTGTCAAGGATGTTTCGCAAATTGGTTTGCAGGCCCTGGCATGGATAAAGTCAACCAGCAATGGAGGTATCCTCCAGGTACTGCATGTTCCTGTACTTCTTGTTCCACCGTTGGGTGCCGGCCATGAAGATTGAGATTGAATGATATATTCTTTTAAAATAATCATGTTTTATGATATTAAAGTTTGAAAACGGCAGAAAAGCATGTATAATGAAGTTAGCCCTAACTCTCTTATGAAGCCCCATGCCAACCATGCCGGTAAAATATTCTTTTCATCAAGGAGGTTGCCATGAAACGTAGACTTCTTTCCGCATTACTTGCCCTATGTATGTGTCTGACCATGCTGCCGACCGCCGCATGGGCCGCAGACGAAGATGTCAAAAGTGGTGACTGGACGTATTCCCTCCAAAACGGACAGGCTACCATAAAAGGTTACAGTGGCAACGACACAGAAGTTGTAATTCCTGACACCATAGACAACTATCCTGTAACAAAAGTCTATACCCTTACAGAGAATAACGCTGGGGCACCGTTTACCTCAATTTCCGTTTCGGCTTCTGTAACAGAGTTCGAATTCTTGGCGTTCCAGAATATGCCGCAGCTGGAAACAGTCACTTTTGCTGAAGAATCCAAGCTGACAAAGTTTCCAATCGGCGCTTTTCAGAATTGCACCAGTCTGAAAAATGTGAATATCCCTGCCGGTGTGACGGTGCTGCCGGATCGGGCGTTCTATGGCTGCACCAGCTTGCAATCCATTTCCATTCCGGCTACGGTCACCCAGTTCAATGCGGAGACCTTCCAAGGTGCGTCAAGTCTGACCAACGTCCACTTTGAATCGGGGTCGCAGCTTACCAGCATTGGCTCCGGCGCCTTCAAAAACTGCACTTCGCTGAAAACCATTGAGATCCCCGATACGGTGTCTTCCTTCGGCGCTCAGGTTTTTGAGAATTGTTTTGCCCTGGAGTCGGTGCAACTGCCGGACAGTGCAGCCGCGCTGAGTACGCAGATGTTTTTGCTTTGTACGTCTCTGACTTCCATTGAACTGCCGGAAGGCCTGACCACGGTTGGAAAGCAGGCATTTAACGGCTGCTCGAATCTCTCCTCGGTCAGCTTTCCATCTACGCTGCGCACGATTGAAGACATGGCGTTTTTGGAAACTGCGCTGACCACGGTGCATATTCCCGACAACGTACAAAGCATCGGGAACAGTGCGTTCAACAATATCGGTACGCTGACCGACGTGTACCTGCCGAATTCCGCTTCCACTCCCACCATGGGGACAGGAACTTCTGCATATACCTTTTACAATGACATCACGCCTTCCGCGCTAACCATCCATGTCTATGCTGGTTCCGCCGGTGAAACGTGGGCCAAGGCGCAGCAAAACCAGTTAAAGTTCAATATTGCTTACCATGAGTGGGAGAAGATCACCATAAACCTGAACGATGAAGCCCATACGCCGGTGACAGGTTCATTTACTGTGCATTGGTTTGTGGACGGCGTATCGGCGGGCACCGGTACTTCCTGCACCATACCCGCTGAAGCAAAAACTTGTTCTTTCCTGATCGCGCTGGGCGCCGATCTGGCAAAAAAGTACTATCCGCCTGCAGAGCAATCCGTAACCCTTACCGGCGAAGAACAGACGATTTCCGTACAACTGAGCAAGATCATCTCCTTGCCCGTCTCCGGCAGCGTTGCAGACTCCAGCGGCAAGCCTGTCACTGGCGCCACCGTTACCTTCTATCCGGCCAGCGAGGATCGTGATACGGGCGTTAGTGTGTCAACAGGTAACGACGGTGTTTTTTCCGCCACCATTGACAATGTAGCGACTACTTATACCGTTTCGGCGGAAGGCTACCTTAGCCAGACCGGTACCGCCATCGCCACCGTACATGCTGGAGAAAGCCTTGACTTGGGTCGTATTATATTGAAACCACTGCCTGAGAGCCGGGTAAAGCTCACTCTGAAGCAGCGTTCCGCGGTCCCCGCTGGCGGCACACCTGCAGAGACACAGCTGTCCGACTACAGCGGACATACCTTCACCGTCACAAAGAACGGTGCGGCCGTGGAGAGCCGCCTGCAGGGAGAATACCTGTACTTCCCCTCGGACGTATCTGCCGGAGACAAACTCACCATTTCTTTGGATAACGGCCTTGACACGAAGGCCGTCACCCTGAACGACAACGGCTACGGCGAAGCCGTCCTTTCGTTCACTGAAAAAGGCGGGATCGAGGTCAGCCTCACCGGCGCCGGACCGGCTACTGTCTTGCTTTTTGACAACGAGAACGGCCTGATCGAAGATACCACTGCCGCCGGAACTTACCGGAGTCCGGCCTTGGACGACGGCAGCTATACGCTGATTCTTCTGCAGAAAAACGATCTGGTGCGCAGCGCCGACAGTCCGGCTACCCTTACCGCGCTGGGTCTGACTCCCGGAAGGGATTATGTACTGTTGGATGGCCTCCAAGTCCAGCGTGGCGTAGTGACAACGCAGTCTGTTCAGGTGCCGCAGTTTGATGAAAGCAGATTCTCATTTGTGGACAAGTCCGGCACTCAGGTTTCCATGGACGCCACCAGCGCGCCTGTAGGCAAGCTGATACTGCTCAATATCACTTACAAACTGCGGGATGGCGTCACCGGGGTGCAAAGTGTTCAGGTGACACTGCCGGACGGCATGACGATGCAGGGGGTGCCTGCAGTGGATGGCGTTGTTTCATCAAATTATACGAGCAGCGGAAACGCCGTCACCATTCCCGTCACCGGTGATAGCGGCACGATTCGTTTCTATGTGGCTGCAAGTGAAGCGGGAACCTACAGTCTCACACCTGTCTTGACGCTGCAAAGCGGCAGTCAGCCGATTGGAACCGTTACAACAGAGGCGGTGGCCGCCACTATTTCCGTGCCCAGCAAGACGAGCAACCAAAATGTCGGCGTATCCGGCACCGCACTGCCGAACAGTGTGGTCACGGTCTACGACAATGGCAAGGAAGCAGCTACCGCAACCGCCAATAGTGCCGGCAATTGGTATGCCTCGATTGCTCTGACCGCCCCGTCCGGGTACTCCTTTCACGAGATCTATGCCTTAGTTGCCAGCGGCGGCCCGGCCTACAAAACCGAACACGTGTCCTGCCTTTACTCCAAGGCTGCGGTGGACGTTTCCAAGGTCTATATGTATAACACGGTTTCCGGTGCTGAGCAGTGTTCCGTTTTCGATTATTCCAACCCAGGCAGGAGCAGTGCATATTATACGCTGGAGGAGCAGTCGTTCACGTTCAAAATTGAGTTTGCCGGGTCGGATACCGCCCGCCTGGAAAATGTACGCTTGAACGTCTTTACCCGCGATGGGGAAATGTACTCCTATGAAGCCACCAAGACGGCAGACGGCGTCTATGCTGCAGCCGTATCGGGCATTGTCCCGGTAAACGTGGGCGTCTCCTACGCCTGCAAGCCGCAGGAGGTCAATTACGATTACAACGGTTTGACAGATGATCAGTATGACGCTCAGGTGAAAGCCTATCTGGAACAAGACAAAGTGTCGGATCTCGTCGATTTGCTGGAGGTCAAGAGCGTTGAGGACGTAGATGAGCAGACGTTCCGCATCACTTACGGCGCCGCTGACAGTACGGAAGCGGACGAAACATGGTTCGACATAGACTTCTCCGTACTTCCCTATGAAGAGACTGCGGCAACGCTGCAGACGAAGAATTTCAAGCAGAACAGCGACAATACATACGAACTTGCGGTGATCAGCAACGAAACATTGGAATACACCTATGTGAACACTGAAGAGCAAACCGCCGTCTCTATTTCCCTGCCATGGGATATGACGCCGACGCCGGAAACCCGCTCTGAATTTTCCGTCCTTTCCCGGAGCAGTGCGGACGTCAGGCGGACGCTGGGTGTGAAGATGTTCTATGAATTGGCGGAAAAGGCCGGCCTTCCGTATTATTCGGAATTCGTGGCCATGCTGGATCTTAACGACCTGATTGCTTTCCTCGTCAAGCAGCGGATGGAGGTTTCAGATGAGATCAGCGCGCTGCTTGACATGCTTGACCAAGTCAGTGCCGCGACCTGTGAGGACGGCACACCCAAGATTTCCGAAGAAGATTACGAAGCGTGCCAGGCGGAAATCTATGGGATCTACAATGTGGAGCAGCAGGCTTATGATGGCCTCAATGCCGCGCTGGATCGCTATGGGCAGCGCATCGGCAATTCGCTGTTATTCTCCACAGCGACCTTGGGCATGGGAAAGCTGGTTGCGAAGGGGATCGCCCAATTGGGCAAAGTCCCCACGCATGGACTGATCGTTGCCGGTGAACAGCTGATCAATCCCGTCCTTACGGCAGCGCAGGTTCAGAAGCTGCAGCATTGGGCCAATATCGGGCCAGATGTTGCAGAAAAGCTTTACACCCATATCGACTCGGTGTTGGATGCCACCAGCGACAACCTCACAGGATATGCGCTGCCCGATGTTTCTCAGGGGGACGGGATCTGGGATTGGCTGGATATCTACAGCACGCCCTATTACAACGCCATCGTCAACCAGTATGAAACCATTCGGTATGCAAATATTGAGACCGCCCGCAACCATATCTACCAGAGCATCAATCCATGCACTGATGACCCGGAACCGGAACAGGAGAAATCACCCTGTCCGGATACAGTACCCATTGAGGACCCCTCTGGTCAGGTCTATGAGGCGGTGCCTTCCAACCTCCTCTCAGGCGTGACTGCGACCATCGTAACGAAGGACGGCGCCAATACAGAGAACTGGGAGGCAGCGGATTTTAATCAGGAGAACCCCCAAACCACCGGTGCGGACGGGAGCTTCTACTGGAATGTCCCGCAGGGTGAATATCAGGTAATCTTCTGTAAAGGCGGGTATCAAGATGCAGCTACTGACTGGCTGACAGTACCGCCACCCCACCTGGGCCTGATGATCCCCATGGTTTCCACGGAGTCTCCCGTTGTCAGCCAGGTCCAAGCGTATACCGATCGGGCCGAGGTGACGTTCAGTCAGTATATGGACATGGACAGCGTGGAAAAGGCCGTAACGCTGTCCATGGGTGCAGAGGAAATTCCTGTGACGGTGGAGCCGCTGGATGCCCAATATGCCGCTGATGGCCAGACGCAGTATGCGACCCGATTTGCACTTATACCGGCTTCGGGCAAATTAGAAGCGCCTGTGGTCATCCATATAAGCACAAGCGCGAAAAACTATCATCAAACCGCAATGGCCAGTAACTACACCTCCGATCCCCTTACTCCGGAGATTCGCCCCACCGGGTTGACAGCACCGTCCACTTTCGCAGTAGGGCTGAACCAAACCGACGTTTTAACCGTAACCCTTCAATCGGGGGCAGGCCGTGAACTGGTTGCTGAAAGCGGGTCGAGCCTCTTTAGCATTAAGCAAACGCAAGTTACAACAAATGCGCAAGGGGCCGCACAGTTCACGCTCACAGGCAACCTACCCGGCACCGCGCAGCTGCGCATCTTCGATCCGGTTTCCGGCCTGGAAGAAACCGTCCAGATCGAGGTAAAGACAGCGGTCATTCAGCCTGTGACGGTAAAACTGGCCGATGGTACGGAGCTTACTGCCGACACCGCCATTCCCAAAGGCTCCCGCATCACGCTCTCCACCGAAAGCGGCGCCCAGATCCGGTATACCCTTGATGGCACCTGTCCAAAACAGACCAACGCTTTGGTCTATCAGGATCCTATTGCCGTGACAGCGGATACAACACTCCGTGCGGTAGCGGTCAAAAACGGTGAATACAGCAATACCATTCGTATGGTGCTGACCGTGACAGATTCGGAGCCTTCTGATCCTTCCGGCTCCGGTGGCGGCGGCGCTGCGACCTACCCCGTCAGCACACCGTCCGGCGTACCCAACGGCACGATCTCGGTCAGCCCGAACAGCGCGGCCAAGGACGAAAAGGTCACCATCACGGTCAAGCCTGACGACGGCTATACGCTGGATACTTTGACCGTCACCGATGCCAATGGCAATGCGGTTTCTCTGACCAGGGTCAGCGACACCCAGTATACCTTCTCCATGCCTGCTTCCAAAGTTTCGGTCAAAGCCACCTTCAAGGCGGAGAGCAGCCCGCTGCCCTTCACCGATGTGGGTACCGGCGACTGGTTCTATGAGGCCGTGAAGTATGCCTATGACAACGGCATAATGAATGGGGCAGGCAATAACCTCTTTGCACCGACTGCCAACCTGACCCGGGGACAGATCTGCCAGGTTCTTTACAATCTGGAAGGTACACCCGCTGCCGGCAGCGGAGCCTTTACTGATGTGGCAGACGGCCAGTGGTATGCCGACGCAGTGAACTGGGCTGCGGCCAATGACATTGTTGACGGCTACGGCAATGGTAAATTTGGCCCCGAGGATGACATTACCCGAGAGCAGATGGCGCAGATTCTCTGCAACTACGCCGCGTTCAAGGACTGTGATGTCAGCGTACAGGGCGACCTTGCCACGTTCAACGATGGAGCCAAGACCTCCGACTGGGCGCTGTCCGCCATGAAGTGGGCCGTCGGCGCCGGTCTGCTCCAGGGGCATAACGGAAACCTCAATCCCACCGGTACGGCCACCCGTGCGGAGGTGGCACAGATTCTCATGAACTTCTGCGAGAACATCAAAAAATAAACCTACCACGTATCAAAGGGGGCGCTCCTGCATGGGAGCGCCCCCTTTTGATACCCTGAAATTACATTATTAACAACAGTGGCTCAGAATTTGAGGGAGCCTTTGCTCAAAGCAGCTGCCCCGGGGGCGGTACACATTCCAAAAGACCTCCCGGGTCAGGCGCTCCACGGCGGCATAATCTGCTGGGGACTCCAGGCGGATGATGATATTGTCCCGCTCCATACTTCTATCCTCCCCGCATCCCTCAGCCGGGATATTTGCCCTGCTTCTTCTTATTGTGTTCCTTGGCAAACCGCCGGGCCAGGCCCTCGATCTCCCCAAAGGTTTGGGAGAGGTCCGCGCTCTCCGCCCCCATCTCCCGCATACCGGGCGTGTCGATCACCACGCCGCCCACCGGGCATGGGAACATCTCCCGCCCGGTGGTGGTGTGCCGTCCCTTGTCTCCTTTCCCAATCCCCTAGGTGATATTCAGCGCCACCTTCCACCGCATCTCGTCGGTGATGTGAGTATCGGTGTTGAATATATGGCGCAAATCATGAAATCTTACTCTCTTGCACCCCGCCCGCTCCAGGATCACCTGAAATCGCTTACAAACATAGCTGGGGGCGATGGGCTGTTCCAGCTTGGTGCGGGAGGGGAACATCATTACAGGTAGTTCACACTGCCCCGATTGCGTTAGCGGGCCTCATTAGAAAACGGAATACCGAAGCCACACGGCACCGCTGTCAAATTTCTGGGCATCGATTAGGCCCAGAGGACTTATCGGGTGGGCCGCAGACAAGTTGTCGAACACCGCTGGCATACCGCCCCTGCCGTCGATGCCGGCGCCAATGAGGATGCTGACTTCGTCCAGCAAACCGGCGTTCAAAAAGCTGGTGTTGATGGCGGAGCCGCCTACGATGGCCATGCGCTTCACGCCGAACTCCGTCGCCAAGAGTTCCGCAGCACGAGCCAAGTCGATCCGCTCTTTTCCTGCGGCAATCCAGGAAATATTTCGATCGTCCAGATAGGTTAGATATTCCCGTGGTACCCGCTGGCTGGTAAGGATCAGCAGGGGCTTTTCCTCCTGTCCGGCATCCGCCCACAGGAGCTTGCCGTGAGTATCCGCCACCACCTCATAACCGGGGGCGTCGTTTTTTCTTGGAGAATGCTTCCTTGCCTAGCGGCGTGGAATCCTTGGCCTGGAAGTCCCCGGGCAGGGCCATCTCCAGTTCTGCCGTCACCCGGCCGGTAACCGTGGTTGGGACATTCAGTGCCTCCAGGGTTTGGTAGTACTCCTGTACCCCGGGCAATTGCTCTGTCATGGCACAGTCGATGCGGCCGTCCAAGGAGGTCATCATGTGGCAGACGATATAAGGTTTCTTCACGGTGTTTCTTCCTCCTTGTCAAATCAATCTTTGCCCGATCACTTCAGGTAGGTCTGGAAAAAGCCCTGGATCCTGTCAAACGGGATGACATCCAGATTGTCGTACAGGTCCGTGTGTACAGCGCCGGGAATGATGATCAGCTCCTTGTTCTCCGGGTTCGGATTCCCCTCCATCATGTTGGCATAGGCGTCCCGGCCCATGTAGCAGGAGTGGGCCTTCTCCCCGTGAATGACCAGTACGGCGGAGCGGATCTCGTTGCTATACTGGAGAATGGGCTGATTCAGGAAGGACAGGGTGCCGATGGTATTCCAGCCCTCGGTGGAGTTCAGGGAGCGGGCGTGATAGGCACGCCCCTTGTAGTATTCGCTGTAGTCCTTTACAAAGAAGGGGACATCCTGCGGGACGGGCAGAGGCAGACATCCTCCGGCCCGGCCATAGTCGCCGCTGCGGTATATGGCAGTTCGGGCGGCGCTGTAGGTCTTCCTCGCTTGGTGGCGGGCCTCCTCGCTGTAGGAAGCGTCAAAGTAACCCTTTGCGGCGATGCGGCTCATGTCGTACATAGTGGAAACCACTGTCGCTTTGATCCGGGTGTCGATGGCCGCAGTATTCAGGGCCAGACCGCCCCAACCGCAGATGCCCAGAATGCCGATACGCTCCGGGTCCACGTTGTCCTGAACGGAGAGGAAGTCCACTGAAGCCTGAAAGTCCTCGGTGTTGATGTCCGGAGAGGCGGTGTACCGAGGTTCGCCGCCGCTCTCTCCGGTATAAGAGGGGTCAAAGGCAATGGTGAGGAAGCCCCGTTCTGCAAGCGTCTGGGCATAGAGGCCGGAACACTGCTCCTTCACTGCCCCGAAGGGCCCGCAGACGGCCACAGCCGGTAGCCTACCCTGGGCGCCTTTGGGCGTGTACAAATCCGCCGCCAGGGTAATGCCGTAACGGTTGCTGAAAGTTACCTTTTGGTGATCCACACGGTCGCTTTTGGAAAAGGTCTTGTCCCATTCCCGGGTCAGACGGAGTTCTTCTGGTCTCAGCATATTTCATTACCTCCAGATTCAGATGACTTTTTCAATAAAATTTTAGGGTCTCGAAGACGCTCCTGCCGGAAATCCGGAAACGGCATAGGGACGGAGACATCAGGCGCACTTCTTCTCGCTGACGTTCACCACCGCAAGGGTATGACCGGTTCATCCTTCCAGGGAAAAGGTAACCGACACGTTCCCGTCACCCAAGGCCTCCGCCCAGCCAGTGAGATTGTCAATTCTTCCGAGACGGGTATAGCTCCAGGAGTTGGAGCCGTAGAAGAGGACAATTTGATTGCCCTGATAGAGTACGATGTCCCCCGCCTGCGTCGTGGTCTGACTGTTGCTGGTGGGCAGGCTGGCCCCCAGATCGCCCACCTTTTCAAATCCGGCATAGTCACTCATTTGGATGGTCACCGGCCCATTTTTCATCATCTCCACCAGGGCATCTACAGCGGCATTGTCCTCCAGAGTAGCGGTAAAGGTACTGGCTCCGACCTGCACATTCATCTTCATCTCTGTGATCTCCTCCTCACTCCCTACGCTCTCCCCTGCCGTATCTCCGGACAACGGCTCCTGAAGTTCTGGAGCCTCGCTTGGGGTTTCCTGTACCGGCGGCGCAGCCGGCTCACTGTCTGAGGTTATCGTCCCGTTTGCCGGATGAACAGATTCTTCCGGCTGTCCAGCCGATATGCCAGGCGTCTGCGGCGCCTCTGAAACGGCTTCTTCTCCGACGTCATCATCATTCATTTCCGGATCTGAACTTTCTGTCTGTACCGAATCTTCCTCCGGATGTGTTACTTCCACGGACTGCTCGGGGGGGCTGCTCTCCGAATCGCCGGAAGGGTACTCTGTCGCCTGCTGCCCAC
Source organism: uncultured Flavonifractor sp. (assembly GCF_944383115.1). Taxonomy (GTDB): domain Bacteria; phylum Bacillota; class Clostridia; order Oscillospirales; family Oscillospiraceae; genus Flavonifractor. The sequence goes on from NZ_CALWOJ010000157.1 coordinate 11,679, forward strand.
CGCTGCAGGCGGACAGCAGTACCAGGGACATCAGAAAACCAAGTAGAAGAAAAAACGGCTTTCTATACAACTTTATCACCGCCTCTGTTTTTCTGTGCATTCACTTATGAACAAGCTGGTTGGCTTTTGCCAGTCACCACAATCTCCCCGGTGGCCTCTGGGATGTCCCGGATGATCGTTCTAACCTCCGGCACGGTGATGCGGCTGCCAACCAAGGGGTTCTTGATGCTCACCACCGGGGTGATGACAGTGGCCTGCACCTTGCTGCGCTCAAAGGCCAAATCGCAGTCCACCATCCGGCAGTCAATGAGCTTCAGCCCATCGCAGTAACACAGAGGCTGGGTGCCGATGATGGTGCAGTGGTCAAAGGTCACGTTCTGGCAATACCAAGCCAGATACTCCCCTTTCACCACGCAGTCCCGCACTACCACGTTTTTTGCGTGCCAGAAGGCGTCTTTGGTATCAAAGGAACAGTGTTCAAACACAGAGTTCTCGATGTACTGGAAGGAGTACTTTCCCTGCAAGGTGACATTACGGAAGCGCAGTTCAAGCCCCCGCATCATGAAGTACCCACTTTGAGCGGCGCAGTCCTCCATGGTCACACGGCGGGAGTTCCAGCCAAACTCCGGGGAGACGATATCACAGTTCCGCACCACCGTATCGCTGCATTCCCGCAGGGCTTTGATTCCATGGAGCTTGGTGTTCTCGATGGTGATATGGTCAGAGTACCACAGGGCCGCCCGGCACTGATCCGTCAGCTCACAGTCCCGGATGGCGAGGCCGTGGTCGTGCCAGAAGGGATATCGCAGATTGAAAAAGCTTTGCTCTACTTGAATGCCGGCGCACTCCTTGAAGGCACTCTCCCCATCGGCAGGGCCGTCAAAGGAGCAGTTCCGTACCAACAGGTCATGGCTGCCGTACAGGGCACGCTCCTGGTCAAGGGTTTGATGTTCCATTCTCGTCATGATAAGTCCTCCAGTTTTCATGAGGTTTCAAGGTTCTCCGACGCGGCGCTTCTCCAGTTGATAGACCAGATAGTCCAGGCAGTCGATCCGCCGTTCCACCCGGTGCAGACAGTCCAGTAGCTGCCGCCGGTGGGCAGACAGCAGCCGCAGTTGCTCACGGTATTGGCCCGTGTGTTCCAGCGCCAGAAAACGTTCTGTCAATTTGGAATCGCAGCCTGCGTCCTTCAAATTGTCCAGCAGGGTCTGAGCTGTCAAAGGGACTACTAAAATGTTCTGTTGTTTCATGGCTTATGCTTACAGGAACGCACCATTGCACACCTGGATGACCTGGCCCCGAACAGCCTTGCCCATCTTACTGGCCAAGTACAGGCAAGCATAGGCCTGATCCATGGGGTCGCACTCAGGGCCTGGGAAATAGACAAAGTGGCCGCTGTATTTCAGCATCTCAGCACCGCCAGGCTGCTCCCCGGCTTTGTTGGCCAGATGCGCCGGAGTAACGGTAGCTCCGGGAGCCACGGCGTTGCAGCGGATATTGGTGTCGATGAGCCGCATGGCTACATTTTTGGTTAGCGTGTTCAGTGCCCCCTTGGTGGAGGTATAGGTTGCTCCGCAGAAGGGGCGGGTGCCGTTTACCGAGGAGATGTTGATAATCACGCCGTCGTTTTTGGGCAGAAAGATCTTCAGGGCCTCTCGGATGTACCGCATGGGGCCGCCCAAATTGGTGTTCATTACATACATCATCCAGTCGTCGTCAGTTTCATCAATCATCTTCTGTTCCCCAATGCCGGCGTTATTGATGAGGATGTCCACGTCACCAAACTCCTTCAGGGCAGTCTCAAAGACCTTTTGGGTGTCCCCGGTGGAACACACATCGGCCACGACCCCCACGGCTTTTCCGCCCTTGGCACGGATACTGTCCACCACTTCATTGAGTTGCTGGGCGTGGCGGGCGGTGATGACCACCGCCGCTCCTTCTTCGGCAAAGAGTTCCGCCATGGTTCGGCCCATGCCGTAGCTGGCCCCAGTGATGATGGCGACTTGATCCTTCAGCATCTGTTGTTCCATGTTCAAGACTCCTTTTCTGAATGACTGATCCGCCTTCTTTTGTCTATAGTGTAGGGCCAATGGTCAAAGATGGCAAATACTTATATATGATACAATTCCATAATTGACAATTATGGAATCAGACGATATACTGTCGCCGAAGGAGTGATGGTCCATGGAACTGCGCACCTTGCACTATTTTCTTACGGTAGCCCGGGAACAGAGTATCTCTGCGGCAGCAGAGTCCCTGCACATTTCCCAGCCCGCTCTGTCCACCCAGTTAAAGGGGATGGAGGAGGAACTGGGGAAACAGCTGCTGATCCGTGGGACCAAAGGCTCCAGAAAAGTCCTACTCACAGAGGAGGGTATGATTTTGCGCCGTCGAGCGGAGGAGATCCTCTCCCTAGTTCAAAAAGCAGAGGAGGAGATCACCCATTCCGACGAGACCATTGTGGGTGATGTGGTGATCGGCGCCGGGGAGACCGACAGTATTCGTCTGCTTGCCCAGGCCGCAAAGGGCTTGCAAATGCAATATCCAGATATTCACTATCACATCTCCAGTGGCAATGCAGAGTATGTGTTGGAATACCTGGATAAGGGCTTGATCGATTTTGGCATGCTGTTCCGAGAACCTGACCTGAAGAAATATGAGTGGCTGACCCTGCCCACGGGGGATGTCTGGGGCGTGCTGATGCGCCGGGACGCCCCGCTGGCCCGAAAGGCGGCTGTCTGCCCGGAAGACCTTTGGGATCTGCCGCTGATCATCTCCCATCAGAAGGGGGACGACCACCTCCTGGCCCAGTGGATAGGGCGGGAAATCACCGAGCTGAATGTGGTGGCCACCTATAATCTGGTGTTCAACGCCTCCCTCTTGGTAGACGAGGGACTGGGCTATGCTTTGTGCTTTGATAAGCTGATCCATACAGAGGGAACCGGTCTGTGCTTCCGTCCGCTCACTCCACGGCTGGAGGCGCCGGGCTATATTGTCTGGAAAAAATACCAGGTCTTTTCCAAGGCGGCAGGACGTTTCCTTCAAGCTGTGCGGGAGATGATCGCCAGAGATCCAAAAGATCCGCCTTCTCGCGAGGATGGTGGCCCCCTCCATGCGGGAGACTGGGCCGTGCCTTCTTGTGATACCCATAAATCAGAGTTATACCAAAAACCAGAATGACTTAATGAGGCATAAGGATGTGACAACAGTTTTCTGCGTGAAATAAAACCCGCAACCTCTTTTTTGTGACAAATGAATAGGCACAGAAAAGGAGGTGTGCTGTATTGCTTTTATTTGAATGGATTCGGGACTGTCTGCGGTGGAAATCTACCCGAACTGCCCCCGACTGCCGGCAACAGGTCGAAACAATTATTAAGGAGAATGCGCATGGAAAAAACAGAGATTCCAAAGCTGCTGCAAAAAGCACGAGCGGGAAATGAAACAGCCATGACCCAGCTTCTGGAACTGGCCCACGGCTCGGTCATTTTCCAGTGCCGGAAAATCATGCAGCACCCGGAGGATGCTGCCGACATGACCCAGGAGGTACTTCTACAGATCTATCAGAATCTGGATAAACTTCAATATCCAGAGAAATTTCTCAGCTGGGCCAACCGCATCGCCGCTCATATGTGTCTCAACCAGCGGCAGCGCCATCCCAAGGATCTGCAGTTCCTGGAGGATGAGAACGGCCACAGCGTTCTGGACGAAATCGAGGACGCCGACCGGCAGCACATCCCCGACGCTGCCATGGATAACGCAGAGACAAAGCGGCTGGTAACGGACCTCATCGACGCTCTGCCGGAGGCTCAGCGGACCGCCATCTATCTCTATTACTATTCCGAGATGAGCGTCCGCGAGATTGCCGCCTTGACAGGCGTGTCGGAAAACACAGTGAAGAGCCGTCTCAACTACGGACGCAAAGCCCTCAAGGACGGGTTCCTCGGCTATGAGAAAGACGGCATCAAGCTCTACAGCCTGTCTCCCCTGCCTTTCCTGCTGCTTCTGCTCCGCGGCGCCGCCGAGTCCCAGGCCGATCCGGCCGCCGCATCGGCGGCGGCCAAAGCCGTTCTCACCAGCGGTGCGGTGGCAGCCACAGGCGCTGCCGGAGCATCCGGTACTACAGCGGGCAGCGCCGCTGCCGCTGAGACTACCGCAGCTTCCGCCGCTGCCGGTACTTCCGCTGCTGCCGCCGCCGGAGCCGGCGGAATCCTCGGAGCTGTCAGCGCCAAGGTGGTGGCTGCGGTTCTGGCCGGTGTGGTGGCCGTGGGCGGCATTACGGCCGGCGTGACCGGCTGGGTCAGCCGCACGGAAACAGAGACGACGCCGACCCAAGGCGTGACCGAGACCATACCGGCGGAGCCGGAAGATCCCAACGGGCCAGTCCCCATAGCCTCCTACACCACACGGCGCACCACAGTTCTGGCGGTGGAGGAAATCGGCTTCATTGGCATCGAGTTAGAGACTCCGTTATTTGAAGAGGTCAACGAAGGCTACCGCAAGATCAATGCGTACTTGGACACCATCCACACTTCGTTTACCCCCCAGGACAATTCCAATGTGGCGGCCATGCTTTCCCTCTATGAGTCCGGCAGCGAGGAGGCAGAATATATTGCCAAGTATGCCGTCGTCTATCAGGACGAGTATTACGTCAGCCTTCGCTTGACTGAGTCTATCTGGCCTTTGGAAACCTTCCCCATGAGTACCCGGGCCTGCTTCACATTTGACGTGCGGACCGGCGAACTGCTGGAATTGACGGATCTGTATGAGGGCAGCCCGGAGGAAGTCGCTGAGCAGATCGCCCAGGTAATCCAAGATTACGGATATGGCCGCTATCTGAACAACGATACCTATCCCACGGCCAGTGACGGGTTTATTCTGGCGGCCAGCGACGCGGAAGAAGATCGGTATTACAGCCAGTTGGCCCAAAAGAAGGGGCAGCCGTTATACTATTGGCATCTGTCAGATTCCATAGACGATGTCTGCATCCCGCTGCCGGTGACCTTGCCCGAGTTTGCTGGCAACGAAAATCCGGCAGAATAAGCTGCTCTTCCGTCTGTTCGGCAAAGGCACGGCCGGAGATCGGCTAAGCCGCAAAAAAATTTGAAAAAATTTTTTGAAATTTTAAAACCTCCTCCTTCGATTCTGTGACAAAGAAGCAAAGGCAAAAAAGCCTGCAGAATTGAAGGAGGATTTTTTATGAAAAAGCAGCCGACCAAACTGATGTCTCTGGGCTTGGCCCTGACCCTGGCCCTGGGCCTGACCGCCTGCGGCGGCGACACGGCAGAAGCTCCCAACGCAACCCACGATCCGGCGTCCGTCACTGGCCAGGCGGCCATCGGCATCACCCTCAGCGATTGGCTGGGCGGCGGCGAGGCCATCTGGTATATAACAGAAACTCCTGTGAGCCAGTTGGGTAAGGACACGGAGGTGGAGACGCTTCTGCTGCTGGAGCCAGACGGCACGGCCTATGCCGGCAGCGCCGACGGCCTGACTCTGGGGGACTTCGCCCAGATGGACGAGGCCGACATTGCCCAGCTGGCCCGGGAGGCCTATGCCAAGGAGGCGCGCGCGAAGCTGCTGCGCGGCTTTGCCGACGCATCGGACGAGGACCGTATGCGGATGCTGGATTCGGAGCTGTTTGAATACTCGCTCCCGGGGTACGTCGACGGCGACATCTGGGCGGAGGAAATCCTCAACAGCAGTGGTCTGCCGGAGGCGCTGGACGAGCCGCTGCGGCGCTACCTGGAGGTGTTCCAGTCGTACACCGGGGACCGGCAAGTCCTGCAAGAAGTGATATCCGGTCTGTGCAACGGGGATAGCGAGGCATTGTCCTATGCTTCGGAAACCGGCTCCGAGGGCGGCGAAGCCATCACGGCTGTTGTGGAGCAGGCCTACGCCATCCAGGATGAAATCGCCGAAGTTCTCTCCGCCGAGCCCCAGCCGGGCCGCTGGGCCCTGGGCCTCAACACCGATCAGACCGGCAACAGCGCCGAGAGCGTGACCTTTGCCTGGTGCGTCTATCGCCCGGATGCCACAGAAATCAGCAGCGTCACCTGCTACGCCTCCAGCGGCGAGGGCAAGAGCGTATATGATGTCCTCTACGGCGGCGTGGACCTGAATGGCGGCGGCGCCCTGGTGACCCGGGTGGACAGCTCCTACAATGTGGTTCTGGAGGACACGGACAGCGGCCTGCCTCTGGACGCAGAGCCCCAGGAACTCTTCTCTTGATGCAGTGGTTTCACATCATAAAAAAGAAGGAGAGAATTTCATGAAACTGTGGAAAAAAAGCATCACCGCCCTGCTCCTGTGCCTGACCCTCTTGGCCGGACTGACCACGGGCGCGGCAGCCATGGCTCCGGTGGGATCTGTAGCCAACGGCGCGACCCATCTGCGCACGTCCTATCACGACAGCAACTATCTTGATCTTACCATCTCCGGCAATACCCTGACGGTCAGCGGCAGGCTTTTGGCTGAGGACCTGCAGCAGATTCAGGTGGAGGTAGGTAGCGCATCCCAAACCGTAAATACTGGCGAGGGGCAACTGTTTTCTGTACAGCTGCCCCTGACCCACAGCGGCTCTGTACCGGTGGAGGTGTATACGAGACAGTCCGGCAGCACCAGATGGGAGGGTCTGACCTGGCACAGCATCTACATTCAAAAGCATTCCGGCGGCTACGCGCTGATGGAATCCCAGGTGCTTTCCAACAACCAAGCCTTTGCCGCCAGCGCCATCGATCCCCAGGATGCCTTCCGCATCCAGGTCCCCGACACCGTGGCGGCCAAGTCCGATGAGATTGTCGGTAATGAGACTGACGACTACACCAAGGTGTTTCTGCTCTATCAGTGGGTGGCGGAAAACATCTACTACGACTATGACGCCTACTACAATCCCGACCTGCGAACCATCAATACGGCCACGGTGCTGGACCAGCGCCGGGGCGTCTGCGCCGGCTACGCCGCGCTGCTGCGGGATCTGATCCTGGCCCAGGGGATTCCCGCCATCTACTGCTCCAACCTGAGTCTCAACAACAGTTCTTACGCCCTGACCGCCTCCGGCGGTGAAGGCCATGCCCACACGGAGGTCTATGTGGACGGACGGTGGATCGTCATGGACGCCACCTGGGACTCCAACAATGAGTATCGCGGCGGCACCTACACCGCCAAGGCTCCCAACGGTTTCTACTATTTTGACATCACGCCGGAAGCCTTTGCCCTGGACCACAAGACCACATCCCGGGATCAGAAGGACTATGTGGTTGCCGACGACGGCTTCGGCTACTCCACCGACGGCAAGACGATCCTCTCCTACGACGGCCCCGGCGGCGACGTGGTGATCCCCGAAGGTGTCACTGCCATTGCCGATTACGCGTTTCTGAGCAACGGAACCATCACCAGCCTGACAGTGCCCGGCAGCGTCCGTTCCATAGGACGCTCCGCCTTTGAAGGGTGTTACAGTCTGACCTTCGTCACCCTGAGCGACGGCCTGACCTCCATCGGGGAGAGCGCCTTTTCCCGCTGCTGGAAACTCACCGACCTGCGCCTGCCGGCGGGCAGCGTGACCATCGGGGACTTCGCCTTCTCCGGCAGCGCCATCACCAGCCTAACCATCAGCGGCGACACGCAGCTGGGCGAGGCTGTGTTTAACGACTGTGAGAATCTCCGCAGCGTCGTTTTTGAGTCCGGCGCCACCAGCATTCCCTATGACACCTTCAACAACTGCTGGAGCATTGCCGCGTTGGAACTTCCCGCCACGGTGACAACCATCACTGAACGGGCCTTTGTCAACTGCAGCGGCCTCAAAAACGTGTACTTCGGCGGCAGCCAGAGCCAGTGGGAGGCCATCTCGGTGGGCGCGAGAAACGATGCCCTGACCAATGCGAGCATTCATTTCAACAGCACCATGTCCTATCAACCGGAGGAGCCGGTCCAGCCTGTGCAGCCGGAAGAACCAGAAGAACCGGTGAAGTCCGAGGAACCTGCCCAGGAGACCGGCCTTACGTTCCGGGATGTGCCGGCGGACAGCTGGTATACTGAGGCTGTCGCCTGGGCGTTGGATCGGGAAATCACCACCGGCACCTCCAAAACTACCTTCTCCCCAAACCAGCTCTGCACCCGTGCCGAGATCATCACCTTCCTCTGGCGGGCCCTGGATTGCCCTATGGTCGAAGGCGAAATGCCCTTCCGTGATGTAAACGAGGACGTCTATTACGGCGAGGCGGTTCGGTGGGCGGGCATCATGGGCGTTACCGACGGAACGCGATTGGAGCCCAGCCGTCCGTGTACCCGGGCGGAGGTCGTGGAATACCTGTGGCGCGCCCTGGGCAGCCCGGATGCCGATGTCAAGACGAACTTCACCGACGTACCCGGCGGCGCGACGTATGCAACAGCCGTAGCCTGGGCCGTGGAACAAGGCATCACCAACGGCACCAGTAAAACCACCTTCTCCCCCAACACAACCTGCACCCGGGCCCAGATTGTTACCCTCCTTTGCCGGGCGCTCAACAACTGAGAAAAACCCGGGCCTGCGCTGTGAACAGGTCCAGTAAAACGGGCAGTGATAAAATACCCCCTGATGCAGGAAAACAGACTGCATCAGGGGGTATTTCATCACGGTTCGATTTTCTGGTTCAGTTCATGACCAGGGGACTGCCTATTGCTCAAAAACTGGTAGACCCGCAGCGCGGGTATTGCCATCTGCCGATACAAAATCACGCCGCGCACACCAGTCCCTTGGGACGCCTTCACTCAATGTGAACGTGGTTATGAATGTGTTCTGAGCAGTAGCAGTAATATCCGTTGCACTTGGAGCAGTAACGGAACTCCTCATTGGGGTAGTCGGTGTCGGTCTTGCCGCAGACAGCGCACTTGTGGATATAACCGCGGGTCTGCTGGGCCTGGCGGGTAGCCTGTTTAAAATTGACGGTCTGTTTGGATCGCTGATGTTTGGTGGTACCCATGATCCCCCGGAAGAAGGCGGCAATATCCGACCAGAAAAACAGGGCGTAGTTGATCCAGGAAGCCAGCAGCGCGGGGAGAAGCAGCGGCAGGAGCAGAGCCAGAAAAGCCCGGTTCAGACTTACGATGTCCCACACTTGCAGGAACACATAGAACAGCGCCAGCCATTTGGCCTTCACCGGCAGCACAAAGTACAGCCGCAGCTGGGCGTCCGGATAGAGGGTGGCAAAGGCCAAAAACAGGGTGGAATGGACAGAGGACAGAGTGATCATATAGCTTCCGGAAAGGGGGCTCCAGAAATAGCTGACAATACTGGCCAGGAAGGTCAGCACCGCGCCCACCAGGTAAAAGAGGGTAAACTTGGCGCTTCCCCACTGGGCCTCCATCGTGTTGCCCAAAAAGTAGTAAAAGAACAAGGAGATAATAAACCAGAAGGGCTTTGAGGCATCCGGAACAAAGATAAATGTGACCAGCCGCCACAATTCCAGATCCAGCAAACTGCCGAAACTCAGGCCCAGCAGGGCGGTGGCCCGGCCGCCGGAATAGATGTCCAACAGATAGATGACCACATTGCCAATTAGAATATAGTTGATAAGATGGGGAATGCCGAAACGGGGATGGTTGTACGCAAAGCGGTCCAACCATGTATCAATGGATCTTCTCAAACAAAATTACCTCCCGATTCAACACAGTGTTTGTATCATATCAGCTTTCCAACAAAAATTTCCGAATAAATTGTAAACATTACTTCAGAATCTTACGAATCTTCTCTTTCATCTTGGGCGTGAGTACCTTGGCTGCCGCCCGGTAAGGCAGAGGCGGCGGGGTGAGGTACTTTTGTTCCACCTGATCAAAGGGCATGGCGGCAAACCCGGAGAAGAAGGCCCCCCGCTTTGGGTTGTGGGTCAAGGGATAGGCCAGGCGGGGATTGCCCGCCACCGCCTCGGCCAGGGGCCGCTCCACCTGTCCCAGCTTGTCCGCCAGGGCGTCAAAGGCCTTCTGCCCCTTTGCGCTGTTGACCAGCACCAAAGAGACCCCCTTCTCCCGCTCGGTGGGCAGCTTCAGCTTGGGGTCCAGCCCCCAGAAATCGCCCAGAGTCAGATCCGCCGGACGGCTGACGCTGGTGTACCGGCACTTGGAACACACCGGACGCAGGAAGAGCTGCATCCCGAACCCCCGCCCGAAGGTCGCGCGGTGGAGGGGGGGAGTTGTGCTGGCGCCGTCTGCAAAACGTACTGTCATATGGGAGTGGGACCAGCCGTGGGTCTTGTCCCGGAACCGCAGCCCGGTGACCGGCGCGCCGTGTTCCACCGCCCGCTGCTTCAGATACGCCTGGAACACCGCCGGGGAGGGTACGCCGTTGCACACCAGGTCACAGGTGAGCAGATTGTCATAGTCCCGGCCCAGATAGTGTTTCAGGCCGTCCACCTGGCAGGCAAGGCCGGTGAAAAGCACCTGTCTGCCCTCCTCCAGCTGCGCCTTTACCTGACGGAAGGTTTCTCCCAGATCGCTCTGGACGTACTTGGAGCCCCGCATGGGGGCCAGTTCCTCCGCTGTGGCCGCACAGGTATGGCGCACCGTCATATAGCCGTCAAAGGCGGCGCCGAACACCACGCCCCCCTGATCCAGCACATGGCCGGCCAGCAGAGAGAACACGCCGCCGGAAGAACTGCCCGAACGCACCTGGTCGTCTTTGTTCCAAACCCCGTAGGCGCAGTTGGGGTCCGGGCCTTTCACCAGCTGGGTCAGGGCGGGACATACCCCCTCGCACCTGCGGCAGAGGATGCACCTCTCCCCTACCACGGGCCGCAGAAAGCCTTCATGATCGGGCTTCATCTCAATGGCGTTTACCGGACAGATGGAGGCGCAGGCAGTACAGCCGGTACAATCCTCCGCCTTACAAAGGTTGGGCTTGGCCTGCTCCTGCACCGCGCTGGTCTCCTCCGGTAGCGCCGCTCCCTCCACCGCCGCCTTCAGGTAGGCCAGAGAATTGGCCCGGGCGGCCTCCAGCTTCTCATAGACCTGGTCGTAGTCCATTTTGTCGTCGATGGGGGCGGTGGTGTCCAGGCCGATGATGCGATCGGCGCACCCCAGCCGGGAGAGCAGGCTGTAGATCCGGGAGAAGGTGGGCTCCCGCCGCTCCTTGGGAGACATGGAGGTGAAGAAATCCTTTTTGAACTGCAGGGAGAACGCCGCCCCGTGGAAGGAATTGGTCACCACCGCGGCGGCGTGCTGGAACAGGCCCAAAAACTCCCGTGGGCCGGCGTCAAAGACGATCTCCTTGGCCCCGTCGATTTTCCGCCTGGCTCCCGCCAGCTGGACGATGGGCCAGCCCGTCTGTCGGGACAGGGCCTGGGCATAGGGGGCCGCCTCACCGGGATCAGAGACGAAATAGCACAGGATATAAGGGCCCTGGTGTCTGGGGGCTGCGGCCAGCTTGCCCCAGTCCTCACCGCTGAGCAGCAGCGTGGGGTCCAGCACCACTTTGGCCTGCCGTCCAGCCGCCTCCCGTACCAGTACCTGGCCCCGTTTCTCCCGGACGGAGAGGGCGGAGAAAGGCTCCAGAAACCGCTTCAGTTCCGCGGCCTTGTCCTCGGGCAGCTGAGGTACACCCAGGCTGGGGGCGTAGGCAATGCGGCGGCCCTCCGCCACAAAATCCAGCAGAAAGGCCGGATCAAACTGCTTGTCCTGGAAAATATAGGGATTCCAGATCTGGTCGCTGCCCGCCACATAGACGTCGTAAGCCGGAGGGGTGTCCTGAAGTTGTCTGAAATCGGTATACCGCTGGGGCGACAACTCCATCTCCTCGGCCACAAAGGCCTCAAACCGCTGAAAGCGGCGCTGGAAGGCGGCGTAGTGAAGGGCGGTATGGGCATCTGCAGCCATGTCCCGCACCGAGCGGCTTTTCTTGAACAGCTGGTTGGTACGGGTGGTATGGGGCAGGCGATAATCAATGATCTGGCACTCATGGCCCAAGCCCTGAATAGCCTTCATGGTGGCCAGAGCCTGGAGCTGAGCCCCGTAGTGATGGGCAAAATGGAATGTGATGAGTCCGGTGCGCATAGGCTCACTCCTCGTTTTCATGCTTTCCATTTGTTTAGTATACCACAGGCGGAGACTATTGTATATGCGCAGAATGAAAAACCACCTATCTGTATAGACACTCCGCCCCTTTTGTCGCAAAAATTTACAAGATGCCTGTTTTGTCTATGGTATTGCGGCGGAAAAGACGGTATGATATGCTATAGATTATCATGGAGCGGCATACCCCCTTATGTGCGGATAGCCCTCCATCTCACTACAGGGCGAAAGGAGGGTATACATCTATGAGCATACCGGCCCGGCTCAAGGCGTTTGGAATTTCCAAGGCCCTGGATTATCTGGATCGGGACCCGGACGCCAACCTTCCCAAGCTGATGGAGTGGCTGGACAAATTTGCGGGAGAGCGGCTCTCCCCTCCCTATCAGACGCTGTTCCACCAGGCAATGACCGATCCGGACAACAACTGGCATCAGTTGATCCGAAGCATGTATACCGACATTGACAACAGTATCTTGAAAAAGATCTTTGAAAACTTCATTATCCATGGCCACTTGTTAGACTGGCCCGCCAAAAACAGAGGCGGCGCTCCGGCCCAGGAGGAGGCCCCCTGGTCTGTGATCATTGACCCCTCCTTCCCCTGCGCCATGGACTGCGCCGGCTGCGGCGCCTCCATCTTTGGAGTGCGTCCCTCCATGGAGTTTGACAGTCTGGACGAGGAACTGGAAGCACGAAAGGCCAGAGGCTGCCATCTGTTCATCTTCAGCGGCGGCAACCCGCTGGCCCGCCAGGAGGAGATCATTGCCCTGTGCAACAAGCATACCGACTGCGTGTTCGCCGCATTCACCCCGCCGGTCTCCATTACCCCTTCACTGTGTGAGGATATGCTGCGGGTGCGCAACCTCTTCCCCGCCATCCAGGTGGATGTGGATCCTCAGGACGCACAGCGCGCCGCAGATCTGATGAAGGGCAAAAAACTGCCCTTCGGCGTGGCCTGCCGCTGTACGGCGGATAATGCCGACCGGGTAGCTACCGACGAATATTATGACCGGATCATTGGCAGCGGCGCCAAGTTCTGCTGGTTCTTTACATGCCCAGCTTACGGCGGACCGGCCGCGCCCACCCAGGTGCAGCTGTTGGACCTTCACCGTCGAGTAAAGGAGTTCCGCAGCACCAAGCCTTTGCTTACTCTTGATTTCTGGGACGGGCCCAGCCCTTCGGCAGCCCCCCAAGGAGGTTCATGATTATGAGTATTGTAAAAGACCCCTCACTGGCCCCCTCCGGACGCCGCAAAATCAGCTGGGTACGGGACTTTATGCCCGCCCTGGGCAGCATCGAGGCCCGGTTTGAGCGGGAGAAGCCCTTTGCCGGCCTGCGGGTGGCGGTCTCCGTCCATCTGGAGGCTAAAACCGCCAATCTGGGCTATGTGCTGGCCAAGGGCGGCGCCGAGGTTCGGCTTACCGGCTCCAATCCCCTGTCCACCCAGGACGATGTGGCCGCCGGCCTTGCCGATCTGGGTGTTGAGACCTTCGGCATTCACGGCGCTATGGGTGTGGACTATGAGAACCTGCTCATTGAGACTTTGAAGTTCAAACCCCACCTCATTGTGGATGACGGCGGCGATCTGGTGGACCTGCTGGGCGGCAAGTGCAACCATCTGGGTGAAAACCTCATCGGCGGCTGTGAGGAAACCACCACCGGCATCCTGCGGCTGAAGGCCCGGGAGCGCGAGGGCATCCTGCCCTGTCCCATGATGGCGGTCAACGACGCCAAGGCCAAGCACTACTATGACAACAAGTACGGTACCGGTCAGTCCGTGTGGGACGCCATCATGCATACTTCCAACCTGGTGGTGGCTGGCAAGACCGTGGTAGTGGCCGGCTACGGCTGGTGCGGCAAGGGTGTAGCCATGCGGGCCGCCGGTATGGGGGCCAACGTGATTGTCACCGAGGTGGACCCCTTCAAGGCCCTGGACGCCACTATGAACGGCTTCCGGGTCATGCCTATGGACGAGGCTGCCAAGTACGGCGATATTTTTGTCACCGTCACCGGCTGCAAGGACGTGATTACCCCCCGGCACTTCGCCGTCATGAAGCACAACGCCATCCTCACCAACGCCGGCCACTTCGACTGCGAGGTGGATGTGAAGGGGCTGGCCGAGATGGCCGTCAAGCGGGAAGTGCGCCGGGACAATGTCGAGGGCTTCACTCTGCCCGACGGCAAGATACTCAACGTCATTGGCGAGGGCCGCCTGGTCAACCTGGCCGCCGGTAACGGCCACCCTGCCGAGATCATGGATATGTCCTTCTCCGTCCAGGCTCTGGCACTGGAATGGCTGCTCAAGCATCGGGATACCCTGGAGAAGAAGCTCTATCAGGTGCCCGACGAGATCGACGACGAGATCGGACGGGTGAAGCTGGCCGCCATGGGTCTTGCCATCGACAAGCTTACCCCGGAGCAGGTGGACTACCTCAACGGCTGGAAGGCTTAAACGTTTCCTCTATACAAAGGCATCGATTTGTCTATTGAAAAAGTGGGAAAAAGTCGATAGAATAAGTACAGTCAATTGAATAGCCTTATCGAGAGCGGTGGAGGGAACGGCCCGATGAAACCCGGCAACCTGCGGATCACGCAAGGTGCCAAATCCGGCGAGGAAATCGGAAGATGAGGATGGATGAGCCAAACGCGCTCCGCCGTCCGGCGGAGCGCGTTTTTGCTCCAGCTTAGAAAGGAAGGTAATAACCAATGGCAAAGCGTCTGTTTACCTCGGAGTCCGTTACCGAGGGGCACCCCGACAAAGTATGCGACCAGATCTCCGATGCAGTCCTGGACGATATCCTGGCCGCTGATCCCACCGCCCATGTGGCCTGTGAGACGTTCACCACTACCGGCATTGTCACCGTGATGGGCGAGATCACCACCAGCCACTACACTGACATCCCCGCCATCGTCCGCCGCACCGTGCAGCGCATCGGCTACACCGACCCGGCCTATGGGTTTGACTACCGCTCCTGCGCAGTCATGACCGCCATCGACGAGCAGTCCCCCGACATTGCTATGGGCGTCAATCAGTCCTTTGAACATCAGGAAGGCGGCACCGACGCCGCCGACCTCATCGGCGCCGGCGACCAGGGCATGATGTTCGGCTATGCCTGCGACGAAACCCCCGAGCTGATGCCCGCCCCCATCTCTATGGCCCACAAGCTGTCCCGCCAGCTCACCGACGTGCGCAAGGCCGGCAAACTGAAATGGCTGCGCCCCGACGGCAAGAGTCAGGTGACTGTGGAATACGACGACAACGGCAAGGTTCTCTCCTGCCCCGCTATCGTAGTGTCCACCCAGCACGACCCCGACATCGCCCTGAAGGACCTGCGGGAGGCTGTGGTGGAGGAGATCATCAAGCCCATCATTCCCGCCCAGTACATCACCAAGGACACCAAGTTCTACGTCAACCCCACCGGCCGCTTCGTGGTAGGCGGCCCTGTAGGCGACACCGGCCTCACCGGTCGTAAGATCATTGTGGACACCTACGGCGGCTCCGCCGCTCACGGCGGCGGCTGTTTCTCCGGCAAGGACCCCACCAAGGTGGACCGTTCCGCCGCTTACATGGCCCGCTACATTGCCAAGAACCTGGTGGCCGCCGGCCTGTGCCGCAAGTGCCAGATTGAGCTGGCCTACGCCATCGGCGTGGCCCACCCCGTCAGCGTGCTGGTAGACACCTACGGCACCGGCGTCCTCTCCGAGGAGAAGCTGTCCGCCATTGTCAACGAGTGCTTTGATATGCGCCCGGCCAAGATCATTGAGAAGCTGGATCTGCGTCGGCCCATCTACGAGCAGACTGCCGCCTATGGTCACTTCGGCCGCACCGATATTGACCTGCCCTGGGAACACCTGGACATGGTGGAGAAGCTCAAGAGCTATCTGTAATAGTTCAATAAAACCCCGTCGGATTTCCTCCGACGGGGTTTTATTGTTTATTCCGTTACCAGGTTGTACAAACGCAGAACAGTCAGGATGGTCTGTTCATATGTGTATAGGCCATTGGGATCAAACTTGTTGCCGCCTATACCAGACATGATGCCCAGAGCGGAAACGTAATCGATCCCTGCCTTGGCCCAGGAATCCGCTGCAACATCAGAGAATGCCACAGGATCAGATGTGGGCTCCAAGCCGTATGCCTGTCCAATGCGCATCAACATGGTAGCCGCTTCCTGGCGGGTTATCTTGCCGGTAGGATTGAACTTATTGTTGCCAACGCCGGCAACAAAACCAAGCGCATTTGCCAGCTTGGCCTCGGGATCGTTGGTATCATCGAAGTCTGCTCCCTGATCGCTGTAATGATCCCATATATCTGCCCACTTTGCATCCTCAATCTGGCAAATCAGATTATTTGCACAGCCAGCAAAATCGATCCGGGAGATGGGGGCCTTATGATCTACCTGATCGAAATAATAGTCATAAGTGAGGCCCTTATAATAAGCCTCCAGAACCCCATCAACAGCATAATCGCTTACATCCCAATACGGAGAATCAAGAGATCCTTCATCATGAGAAGCCACATACCACATGTAAAGAGATGTTCCATCAATGTCAACCGCATCATTGCAATCCCTCATAAAAACAAGTTGGGGACCGCTCAAGATAAATGTAGACGGGTCAAACATATACCATACATCATCGATTTGCACCATATTCCACATATGGCCTGCGGCACTATGTCTATCATAAGATACGGCACCTCTAATACATACACAGGGAATATTTAGGCTCCTACACATTGCTTGAAATACCTTAGCTCGATCATCACAATCCCAATCAAATATAAAACCGGTGCCAGCAAAAAGCTTTTTAACGGTCTCAATCGTTTGAGGCGACTGATCAGGGTATTTAGCAAACCAGGCTTTGATTAACTTTAACTGCTTAACCACATCGGTTTCATCCCCAACAATCGAAGATGTCAATTCCTTGGCGCAATATAGATCGCCCTGGCTAATAGGAACAATCTGAGACGTTGGATGATTTTCAACAAAACGAACAATTTCATCCACCTGAGCCTGATGTTCCTCTTCAGAAAGAATGAAAATTTTATCCTCCACGAAAGCAAATGCCGGTGTCACCATGAGTCCCAGAACCATGCAGATCACCAAAAGGCCCGAAAAAAATCTCTTAATCATGCTATCCCTCCATCCAACATGATCAGCATTATACAATAGGCACGCAACAACCGCAAGCCGTTAATCCGCCAATGAGCCATATGCTGAACTGGAAACAATCAATATGGGGGTGTGGATGAAAAGCCGACTCCTTCTGGAGTCTAACTTTTCATCCACACCCCCAGCCCTTTCGGGTCAAAAATCTTGGGACAATGTGCTTGGTTATGAGCGAATGAACACATGGTGCCTAAGGGAAATCCGTTTCTTTTAGATGATTATAGCACTTTCTTGCCCAATGTACAAGCCACAAGTGGTACTAAAGCACGGAAGAACTGCCCGCCAATAGATTTGAGCCGACTTGCGTATTATAGACTCAAGGTGTTGGTTGGGCTACCTACGTATATCAGCAGACCAGCAATTGGCCTCTGATCTGGAAACTGGATAAGTGTAGGGGTACCGCTGCCATCCGGTGTGCGCTGGATGCACTCAATCGCAGTAGCCATTGCAGGATACACTCGTTGGCGCAGGCAGTGGGACATCATATATGTCTGTAGTTCCATCGCCGGATGGACACAAAATATATAGATGTCAGGAGATCATTGCTGGCATCCGCTTATCGAATTACCCCGGACGATATCCGTATTGGTACCGACCCAAGCGATCATGTAGAACGAATTTCTGATTTAGCCCAGTGGCAGTGTACAGTCAAAAATCAAACTTTTGTTGGAACCTACTTACACGAACAGATATTGCGACATCAGGCCATGTATCCACAT
>NZ_CALWOJ010000158.1 GCF_944383115.1 uncultured Flavonifractor sp.
ATCGACTCGCACTACATTTTCCATAACATACACCTCATTCGCTATGGGAACAGTGTATGTATCCTTGTTTTCTCTATCTATTTGTCAAGGTACATTTCACACTATTATTGTATCATTTTTTAGTCATTTTTCAAGAAATAGATCATTTTTTGTCAAGAAGGTTTCATATTCTTCTCCCATCTTTTGCGTCTCACGGTGAGACGCAAAAAGCCATATCATTCGGAGTGTCCATTGATAGGTGCAAGTAAGGATAGACAAGCCAGTGGCGGGTGGCAACCGCTCCATAGGCAATAAACCTCCCCCCATTCCCGTGGGTGGGGCGTCCTACGCTGTGACGCATAGCCGACGCAAGTAGCATGATCCCGTATTTGTGTCACGGCCTGCGGCTTTGCCAAACCGTGTTACGCTGCTGGTGTGGATCGCTCCTTTCTGCCGGAGCTGTCACCTCCTTCCCCGGCAGAAGATCCCGGCGCACCCAGCGTTTGGCTCAACAGAATACGGCAAGTAACTGGCTCGTCCTATTCAGTTGTCAGAAAGATCGAAGGAATAAAACTCGTCCTTCACTTACCGCCGTTTTTGGTTCCGTTCTGCACCCACCTTTCCAAAAATTTTTTTAGAATTTTTTTGGCTGCCAATATTCTCTTGGATATATTCTGGTGTTTGACCTTCTCTTGCGCCGCAATTTCCTTTATGGTCAGGCCCTCCACACAGTAGAGCCAAAGACGGCGGCGTTGAGGCGCAGTCAGGCAGGCATCCAGGCCCTCGGCCAACAGGCGGCATAGGCGGGCCCGCTCCTCCTGGTCGTATTGATCCATGACCTCCGTTTCGGCAGAGAGCACCGCAAAGGATAGTTCAGCCAGTCCTTCCAGCGAAATTGTCCGGTTACTGTGCCGGTGATCCGCTTTCTCAATCGCGTGGTAGTTTTCATCAGACCAGCGTTTCCATTTTTCAAACTCCTCCGCACTGGAGAAGTCGGCACGGGTCAGGCGGATATGTATTCCGGTGGCGCTTTTGCATACGATGGCGTCCGGGTCCTTCTTATTCAGAGCATAGTCACTATTGCGGTCAAATATATTGGCTCCTCCTTTCATTTTCGTTGATTCGTGGATGGTCAACGAAAATCGGGAGGAGAGCGGCAGGAATACCTTTTTCCGCCAAAATGCAAAAATTTTTTTAAGTTTTCAATGTTTTTTCCGGGCCGGGATAGGTCAGTGTAAAAATCACATCCATACCTCGACACCTCACCCCAATATCTTCCAGAATTTTCTGAGGGATACTCGGATAACTTGTCGAGAAAAAAATGAGGCGCAGACAACCAGTTGGTTGCCTGCGCCTTTTTAACGAGTGGTATTCGATTTGGGGGCGAATGAACTGTCACATACAGCTTAAAAGGGATAATATTCCATTTCACTCTCCCATTTTTCTCACAGAGATATATAGTCTGCAATTATGCCGCTCTCGGCTGATTTCCTGGCTCATTATGTCCTCTGCGCTATGAGTACGGCATCACGTTATCAAACCATACTTAACCTTTATACGGTCTAGCTTTTCAAGCATAGGCTCTGCACCGAACCAGAGGAACAGCCAGGTGGCCGCTGCATGAACGCAGTCCACAGGAAAGCCAGTAATATAGTAGAGCATCAGGGTTTTCCAGTTAAGTGTCTCGGAAGCCATGAGAGCCGCAGCCGGATTCATAATACCGCCGTAAATGAGGATGGCGCAGAGGGCTCCGAAGATGCACAGGGACAGCCGCCCCCGGCGGAGTAAACCTTTGCGAAACAGGACACCGGCCAAAAAGCCGATGATGCCCATGGCAAACATCTGCCACGGCGTCCACGGACCTTGGGAGAACATCACATTGGAAGTCAGCATGGTCATGGCTCCCACCAAAAATCCGGTTTCCCCACCGAAGGCCACGCCGGCGATGATGGTCACAGCCATAACCGGCTTAAAGTTCTGCAACATAAAAAACGCTGCCCGACCTGCCACGGCTATGGCACACAAAACCGCGATAATGACCAATTCCCGGGCTTGGGGCTTACGCCCCTCAAAAACCAGAAAGAAGGGCAGCATGGTCTCCAGCAGGATCAGCAGAGCGATAAAATAATACTTCTTCCCGTCCAGGTAGTAGATACCAATAAACAGCGTCAGCGGAATCAGAACCAAAATCAACACTGTGGCTACGAGTGTACGTTTCGTCAGCTTCCGCTTTTCTCTCGGCGTTTGCAGCATATAATCCGGTCGGTTGGAACGCCGGGTGATAGAGAAGGCAAAGACGAACATGGAGAAGATCATCACACCGTAGAGCCGCAGCTGGTCTCCCGCCAAAGCGGTGATCCCCTCCTGGGTCACCAGGGCGGTCAGGTCAGTAATGCCAAGCGTTTTTAAGAATAACACCAGAACCGTAAACCCGGAAACTGCCGCCAGCAGTTTCCGCCACCAGGGCAACTTTTTCGGTTTAGCCGCCGCACTGTTCGCTTCCGGCTCCGGCAGCGGCGGGATATCCTCCGGCAGGACCGGTGCCGGAGGCACCTGGCCGCCGCAGGCAGCCATGACATCCTCCGGCGTTACCGCTTCTGGTATCAGTCCCCGGGCCATCCGGTTGGCGGAGGTTGTGTAAAAGCTGTTTCCAGAAAAAAAGGCGCGGGGCGTCGCCTCCGTAACGATGCTGCCATCGAAAAACAGGGCGCACCGATGGGTATACCGGGCACAAAATTCGATGTCATGGCTGACCATAAGGATGGTGACGCCACGGAAAAGCAGAGCGCGCAGAATCTCGGCAAACGTCTCTTTGAACTCTGCGTCCAGTCCCTTGGTTGGCTCGTCCATGAGAAGAATGTCCGGGCTGAGCAGCAGCACCTTGGCCAGGGCCGCCCGCTGTTGTTCTCCGCCGGAGAGGTCATAGGGATGGCGATCCAGCAGCTCTGTTAGACGGCACAAGGCCGTCACATGGGCCACCTGTGCTTGCTGATGTTCCCGGCTGTGCTTGCTACCCTTCAAAATCTCAAAGAGGTCCTCCCGCACGGTCTTTTTGACAAACAGTGTCTGGGGATTTTGAGGCAGAACCCCTACAGCACCGGTCAGTTGTGCCTGTCCACGATAGGGCTGGAGCAGCCCAGCCAGCAGTTTGAGAGAGGTTGTTTTGCCCGTGCCGTTGCCGCCCAGCAGCGCCAAAAACTCCCCTTTTTTCACCGTTAGCGTCAGCCCACGCACCACATCAGGCGCATCCTTTTCGTATTTGAACCACAGCTCTTTTGCCTCGATCGCCAGTTCCTCCGATTTTGAGTGTGCCGCTTCCGGCGGCAAGGCGTTCAGCTGGTGCTGAGAGGCCCAGATGTTCAACCAATCCCGCCCCTCCCGCACCGTAACAGGACAATCGTCATCGCTCTTCACCGAAGCCCAGACCCGCATGGCGGTTGGCATGGCCAGGAACATGGCGTGTCCCTCCCGGCGCAGCTCTTTGCCGACCTGTGCAGGCGTGCCGGTACAGAGAAGCCGCCCATGATCCATAACCGCCACATCTGTGGCCAAGGGGAAGGCATCCTCAAGCCGGTGTTCGGTCAGAAGAATGGTGGTACCAAGCTCCCTGTTAATCCTTCCAAGGGTAGCCAGAAAGTCTGAGGCCGCAATGGGGTCCAGCTGGGAGGTGGGTTCATCAAGGATCAGCATTGAGGGCTGCATCGCCATGACCGAAGCCAGATTCAGAAGTTGTTTCTGACCGCCGGAGAGTTCAGTAACATTTTTATAGAACCAGGTCTCAATTCCGAAAAAGGATGCCATCTCCGCTACCCGGCGACGAATGGTGGGCGTATCATAGCCAAGGCTTTCCAGTCCAAAGGCCAGTTCGTGCCACACCTTGTCCGTAACGATCTGATTTTCCGGGCTTTGCTGAACAAAGCCGATGCGCTGGCTCTGCTCCCGCTGGCCTAATGCCTCTAGGAGCATTCCATCAAAGGAAATCTCTCCGCTGCAACGGCCATGGGGAGCCAATACCGGCTTGAGCTGCCGCAAAAGGGTACTCTTGCCACAACCTGATGGGCCACACAAAACCAGAAAAGCCCCCTGCTCTACGGCCAGGGAGATGTCCAACAAAGTCGGCTGCTCCTGCTCAGGATAATAAAAGGTCAGATGATCAATCTGAAGAAGCGGTGATTGACTCACGCGACAGTCCTCCTTGCTGAAGGGTTCGTACTTGACGGCTCAGCGCACTCATGCGATCCACCTCGGTCTTTCCGGCCAGTTCGTGGGTCAGATAGCACGGCGCAATTCGCTCCAGAACTGGAATGATGGCCGGATCTGTCCACGGCTCATGCCGGTCAATTCGCTGGATGTGCGCATAGTTGTAGGAAAATCGCTGGACATGGTCCTCTGTTGGCAGGTCCTCGGGCATAGCTCCAATGGAATTGCGGACATAGTTTCCGCTGAGGCTTTGATGCAGATGCACGCCTTGAATATACCGGCACAGATCGCCATGGCGGGAAAGCATGGCATCCAGATAGGCGGCACCCTCCTTCTGGGAGGAAAGGGTGGATTCACAGTTCATCAGATGCCCGGTGTCCAGCAAAATTCCCTTGCGGGCATAGGGGATTGCGTCAAGAAGCCTCTCTGTAATGGAAGGCTTCGTGAAGGTAAAACCGGGCCACCACTGATTTTCCATCAAGAAATCAAACTCCGCCGGGATACCGGAAAGCAGATCCCGTATGACCTCCGCCGCAGCATCGACAACCTCCTCGTCGCTGTGGAGCCATCGATAGGTATAACTCTCCTCCACAGAGACGTCGGAGACATGGAATACAACGTAACGAGCGCACAGGTTTCTGGCGCGCTCCAGATCGTCCCGATACTGCTCCAGTAAAATCTCCGGTCCGCCGCCGTAGAAGGCCCGGGCAGCTTCTAAACTTCCGAATTTCCGGCATAAAGCTTTACGGTCATCGCGGTAGAAATCCAGCCAGTCAGGATAGAAGGTCAAATGATACCCGGTAAGAAGTCCGGGCGGCAGATCTGCGGGAATCGGTTCTCCACCCCAGATGCCCTCCACGCCGTCCAGACCTAGATCGTCCAGCTCCCGGCTGAGGATGTGCCATCCGCCGTGCTGGGCGACAAATTCTTCGCACAGGGGAAAGTTCAGGCTTTGCAGCACGGGCCTTCTCCTTTCTTATTCTGACGCTTCCAAAAGCGATCCTCCCGGAGATTCAGCAGCACCGGCGTCAGGCAAAGAGCCAGGTAAACCAGCTGAAAACTGATGGTCAATGGGGATATCGTTGTACTTTTGACCGTGGGATAGTATCGCCAATAGAGCCCTCCGGCCAGCCAGCCGCTCAGAATATAAAAACCACAGAAGGCAAGCCAGCCAAGGACAGCCCGATCCCGGTCATCAAAGCGGTAGATGGAGAAGGCCGTACGCCCCGGGAGGCCATAGCCGCGGCTTTTCATGCTGTCAGCAGTCTCAATGGCATTTTCCAGCGCCCAAGTCAGCATAATGGAGAGAATCGTGACGGCATTGCGGAGCCGTTGGATCAGCGAACCGTTAGACACGTCCCGCCCCACACATCGCTGGGCTTCTGAAACCGTGTGGAGCTGGATCTTGAACTTGGGCACAAAGCGCAACGTCATGGAAAGTACCAGACTGAGGGCCGGAATGACCCGACCAAAGAGATAGACAAATTTGTCCGAGGTCATCACCGCCGTGTAGCAGGAAAACCACAGGATCACCGCCGCCAGCATGGCTGCGGCCGCCAAGCCGTAGAGAATGCTCTCCAGGGTCAGGGGGTTTCCGGATGGAAGATACATCAGCAGCGTGGCTCCCTCGTGGTTGAAGGCCGGGTTGACCACGGCTGCCAACAGCATCATGGGCAGAAGACAGAAAAGCTGAAAACGAACCGCCCTTCTCCCGTTCAAATAGATGCTGTAAATCATGGCACACAGCAACGAAATGCTCAAACTAGCCGGGTGCATGAAAAACATGGAGAACACCAGCACCAATCCAAAGTAGAGAAAATTGATGACAGGATGGTAGCTGGAAAAAGTATCTCGGCTTCGGATAAGACATTCCTCCCTTTTGTTCTCATCTTTCGGCAGTCTCCGCCATAAGGCGGACACCGCCGAAAAAGGAGAACGGTTCCGGATGGGGCGCTTTCACGCCCCATCCGGCCTGTGTTCAGCCGCCGGTCGCCCGGTATCCACCCACATCAATGCCCAGGTCACAGGTGTATTCCCAGCAGATTACATCGCCGTCCTGAAGTTGATAACGGGAGCATCCATAGTTTGGAAACCACTCATTGACCTTATACATCCAGCCCGACAACTCACCGCAGTCGAATTCATAGAGGTTGTGGATGCCCTCGATATAGGCGGAGTTGTACATAGGCGTGTTCTCAAACTCCATGTGGATGCCCTGCTGCTTGCAGGTCCGCTGGAGGACGTTGAACACGCTCTCGCCTTCATAGAAGGTGACTTGTATCGGCTCCAGTATCCAACCGTCCTCCGGCACCAGTTCCACCTTTTCCGGGTCCAGCCAGTCCATATGGTCGAGAATCGTGGCGCAGGAGATGGAGATGGTACAGGTGTAGGCCACATCGGAGATGGTCACATCCTGTGGCTCCACCGGCAAAGGCTTACCCTCCGGCACCGGATCGGTAAGATATTGGTCCTTTCCAGTGGCTGGATCAATGACCATGCCCTGAGATTCAGAATATTCCTTATCGCCAGCCGGACGGCTGGAACCCGCTCCTGCCAGGGATTCCGCCAGTGCTTCCTTTTCCTGGGCACTGAGACCGCCCTCAACACCTCCGGGGCGGCTCCCCAGGCTTTCCCCCGGCGTTTCCTCAGGTTTGTCTGCACTCCCATCGTCTTTGTTATTGTCCGGCGTGCCTGGCGCGGTAGAGTCCGGAGAGGCATTTGGGTCATTAGTCGGAGAGGTACTTGGGGTATGACTCGGATCATCATTTGCAGGGGATTCCAGCGTTATTCCAGGACTCGGCTCAGAATCTGTCTGGACAATTGGGGATACGGTATCCTTTTCAACCGTCCAGCCCTGAAGGCCCGGTGCACCGCCGCCGTACCAGAAGGTGCCTGCAAGGACAGCCAGAACCAGGGCCGGGACAATAACTTTCCATTTATGTTTTTTCCACCACATCGACATACTCCAATCTGGTTACAGCAGTTCCGCACTGCCCAGCAGATTAAAGATCATCTGAGCGATCTCACAGCGTGCGATGGCAATGCTGCCTTGGATCTCCAGGACAGCACTGTCGAGTATGCCCTCCTGATAACAGAAAGCCAGCCCTTCTCTCGCCCATTCCGACGTTTTTACATAGTCGGTGAACTGCGCCAAAATATCACGGATGGTGCCGGCATTCAGGGACGTATCCATACCGCAGAGTTTGGCGGCCCGGGCCACCATGACAGCAGCCTCCTGCCTGGAAATGGTTCCGCTTGGGTCAAAGGCCGTCTCACTCTTACCGGTGACAATGCCGTAAGTGTATGCTGTGCCTACATAACCGGCATACCAGGCAGAAGAATCCACATCGGAAAACTGGGTGACAGCTTTCGGCGCCAGACCCAAGGCACGAACCACAGTAGCGGCAAACTCCGCACGGGTCATAGTGTCGCCGGGATGGAACAGGCCGTCGCCCTTGCCATTGAAAATGCCTCGGGCCGCCAGCGCCTCTATGGCAGGCTGGTTTCTATGCGCAGAAATATCGTCAAAAGTCGTACCAGGAGCTGTGATAGGTTGCTTCTTTACGGCAGCATCTTTGCCGGGAAGGCCCACTGTCGCGGTACCGGTACTTCCGGTCACGCGGATGGTCACATCGTCCATGCGGTAGAGACTGCTCTTGCCCTCCGCAGCCCGCTGGGCCGCCACCAGGCCGTAAAAACCTTGCTCGCTGGCCATCTGGTTGGAGCCGGAACCGTCTGCAGTGTGAAGAAAGCTGCCGTCGCTCTGGCGGAATGTCAGAAGGTTGTCCAGCATAGTATGTCCGTCCTTGACAAAGCGGGAATCAGTCAGCGGAATTCCCAACTCGCACAAGGCCACAATCATCTGCACGCAGCTTTCTAAATTTGCCGTACCCCAGCTGGAGAAGCCGCCGTCGCTCCCCTGCATCTCCGACATACATATTAGAGCCTCTTTTGTGGCCTCTGCCACAGCTGGCTGATCCTGGTATTTAGCCAGGGCCTGGAGCGCCATACCGGTGATGTCGGGATCAGAGGTATCATAGCCGGCTGTAGCTGCTTCAGTGCCGCCGAACAGGCTCCAGCCGCCATCAGGAAGCTGACACTCCAGAATCCGGTCGATGTACATCTGGCGGGTGGCCTGGGTTTTCGCATTGGGATTGACCGGCATCTTATAATTGCCGCTATCCAGGGCAATCAGCGCCCAGATCGGGCCGTTGAGGCCCTGCCAGATGGTCTTGTCGTAGTCGCCCAGGGCTGTCAGCAGATTGTAATCTGCCACATCGGTGGGATCGGCGCCGATGGCTGTCAGAGCCACAATCAGTCTGGAATACTCCGTGTACTTCTTATCATGGAGATTTCCATCGCAGGCTTTTACATACTCCTCCACAGTTGTATAGTAGTTGTCCCAATAGGACTGAGGCACATCATAGCCGCTTCTTGCCAGACCGATCACCGCCCACTCGCCGCCAATAGAGCCTACCTGAGGATTTGCAACGGTTTTCAGCATATAGGCAGCCGAACCATTGACGGCGTCATCCAGGCTGGCGTCCGCCGCCGCGACAGGAAATATCATGCTGAGGGCAAGAATCAAGGCCAGAAACAACCCCATCCCTCGTTTGCAGATCGTTTGCATATGTTCTCCCTTCTTTTAGGACTCCCCGGAGCGGGCACCAGCTCCGGGGAGTTGAATTACTTTTCCAAATTGGCAAAGCGCATAAGAATGGTTGCCACCTCCGCACGGGTAGCAGTGCCCTGCGGAGCAATCGTGGTTGTGGTACGACCAGTGATAATGCCTTCCGCATATGCCCAGCTCAGAGCTTCAGCTGCCCAGCCACTGGTGTCTCCGGCATCCGCGAACGCCGAGAGATCACCGGACTCAGCGGTATCATACTTCATGAACTTCGCATACCGGTAGAGCATGACAGCCAGCTGTTCGCGAGTGATACTGTCGTTACTGCCGAACAGGCCGTTTCCGTAACCGGTGACGATACCATTTTCATTGGCCCAGATCACGGCATCTGTGTACCAGGCATCCAGAGCCACGTCGTTAAAGGGAACCCCTTCACCTTCGACAGCAGGCTCGCCTGCCAGACGGTAGAGAATGGTGGCCAGCATGGCCCGGTTCAACGTAGCGTTGGGCGCAAAGGTGGTTTCGCCGGTACCGTTCATCAGGCCGTTTTCATAGGCCCAGGCAATAGCTTCCGCCGCCCAGTGGCCGGACACATCGGTGAACGGCATGGCCTTTTGGGTGGTTACCACAAAGGTGCCCAGGTGGGCAATCTTCACCTGTACGCTCAGCTTTTCGTTCTGTTTGGCGCAGGCACCGAAAACCGTTTCCCGGGAGCCGTCAGCGCTAATTACCAGGACCTTGTATATCTCACCAGCAGTAAATTGTGCGCTGTTCACCGGGATAGTGATGGTCAGGGGCTTTCCACCAAAGGTGGTAATTTCCGTCTTACCAGAAGTTACAGTCACCTCTACCACTGTCGCGCCTTCCAGCTGGGACGCGCTCACCTGCTCCTTGAGGTCTGCCACGTCCTTGGCTTCCACTGTGATGGCCACGGTATTTCCGCCGGCTTGCTGGGCAATGGCGTCCAGAGCGTCGTTGGGAATAGACACGCTGCCCACATCCGTCTGCACTTCCAGGGCCGCGTCGGTGTTCTTGACAACATCTTTCAGCGACTGGGTAGGCACTTCTGTCGTTACCTTCGTAGCCTCGCCAGTGATCTGGGGCGCGATGACAATGGCGTCGCTGCCTTCGCTCTTGGCTGTGGCAATGGCGTCCTTCATCTCGGTCTCGCTGACGGTGACACTGGCCACACCATTTTTGTCCACGACGACCTCTGGTGCTACTTCACTGGTAACTTTGTCAGAGGTACCCGTGCCGTCATTTTCCGTGCCCTCAAGATTCTGCAGGGTCTCTACCGCTTTGTTGACCTCAGACTGCGTAGCGTCCAGCTTTTCTACTACACGGCGAACCGCTTCCGGAACCTTATCCAATCCAACATCTGCGATCAGCGTAGTCAGTTCGTCCTTATCAGCGATGGTGTAATAAGCGCCGCCTCCACCGCCAAGCGAATGCCCGCCGCCGATATCCGCGCCCAAGGTCAACGTAAACTGGACGCGCATCACATCGCCGTCGCCCATATAATAGTCCGCAAAGCCCACATTGGGGAACACGCAGTTGACGCAGTACATCCAGCCGGAGCCGCTGGTGTAGTCGAATTCGCCCAGTACGTTGGGGTCTCTGGACATCACGCTTCCTAATTTGCTGCGGAGTACCTCCGGAATGGTATTGCCATCTGCGTCGATTTTGGACAGGGCGCTGCCCTCAATGCTGGACAAATAGAAGTTACTTTCCGGTGAGCCTGTGTAATCATAGGTAAACCCGTTCTCATCCAGAACCCGCAGCAGCAGCTCGGCACTGTTTTCGCCCTCGATGATGTCCACATACTGCGGCTCGATGATATAGCCGCCACCCAAAGTGAAGGCTTCCATTGCAAATACGGCCTGGCCCACTACCTCACCCGGCTCTGCTTTCTCGTAGAAAATGGTGTAGCTTACCGTTTTGCCCATTGCGGAAATAGTTACTGTATTTGCGCCCTCCTGCGTAAATATCAGCGTGTAGCTGGTCTTTTCGTCATCGTCCCAGTTGTGCTTCACCTCAGAATCATTGAGCTTTACGGTCAGGTTCTTGACATTGATCTTTTTGCCGCTGGCATCCGCGGCAAATACGTCAAAGGTCCGCCGGGAATTCTTTTGGGTAATCCCATCCACAAGCGTTGTTTCAATTTGAATGTCTTCCGGTTCGGGCGGCACAAATTTCTTGACCTGAACTGTAAAGGTATCGCTGTGTCCGGCGTAGGAAACCGTAATGGTCACAGTGCCGGTTGTCGTCAGGGTGGAAGGTGTGACCGTCAAAAGCGCATTGTTTAAGGTCACAGAAACGCCATTGACGGTGCTTTTTACCACCATACCGGTCAGGTCAATGGCGTCTCCCTCGGTGTAGGACGTTTTATTCGGCCTTTTTTCAATGGCAAGCGAGGTAACATCAGCCTCCCACAGGAGGATGGGATAGCCCTGGTTCTCACTGGCCGCGTCGGAAGTAAAGCTGCCACTCAATTCCGTAGAAGTCAGAGCCTGCAGTTGGTCCAGCGTTTTGCCCGCAGCGCCGCCGGATGCGGGTATACCTGATCCAATACCCGCGGCGGTACCCTGGGTGCCGGAATAGTAATAGATATTCGCCAATTCGGCGCTGCTGAGACTGCCGATGGCGCCACCCAGGTTCCCGTCCGCGCCGTCCGCCAGGCCAGGAATGGCAGAGGAATAACCGTTGGAAAGAGTTGCTCTCCCCAGGGCCCCCACCAGGCCGCCTACGTTCTTCCCACCAGTGACCGCACCGGTGTTGTAGACATCGGTAAACGTATTCCCTGTGGCACTGCTTGACACATTGCCCGCAATGCCGCCGGCCTCACCGGTACTGACAATTCTGCCGCGGTTAAAGCTGGAGTTGACCGTTGTCGTGCGGTTGACGCCGCCCACAATGCCGCCCACGGGGCCGCCGTAGTTTTGGGTGGTATCCGTGGTGGTAATGGTTCCGAAGTTGCCGCAGTTCTTGATGGTGATCTCATCGCTGGTGTAACCGACAATGCCGCCGACGTTGAGGGCGTATACGCCGGAGGCCGAAACCGTTACATCCGCCTTGTTGATGCAATTTTCGATTGTGACATTGGTGGCCACCTGTCCGGCGATTCCTCCGAAATAGGTGATGATTTGTCTCTCCGTGGTTACCTTTACAGATCCGCTTGCTACAGTCAGGTTGCGGACGGCACTGCCACCCGCCACATTGTAGCCGGAGATGTTGCCAAACAGGCCCACATTGCTGGTGTCCGTCAGATCGATATACAGGTTGCGGACCTCATGGCCCTGACCGTCGAAGGTACCGCGGAAGATCTTACCGGCGGTACCGCCGCCGATGGGCGTCCAATCATAGCCCGCCAGATCGATGTCGGCGGTGAGAACCGCATGAACCGGGTTCTCCGCTGTTGCCTTTCCTTGATTGACATAATCGGACAGCCAGGCTAGTTCCGCACCGGTGCCGATCTGGTATACGCCGCTCTCGTCTTTCTGCGGCTCCGTCGTCGTTAAACCATCCCAGGCATTTTCCGCTGCTTTGATGGCAGCACAGGTAACGGTCTGGCTCTCCTGCGAGGTTTGATCAATCTTCAGTGTGCCGCGGATTGCCTGATACCCTTCGGTGAAGATGATGTACTGGTATTCGCCATAGGTCACCGACGCGCTTCCTGTACTCCCCTGGACCTGGATCGTCGTACCATCGGAATGGCGCAGAATGGCCAGGTAGTCGCTCAGAGGAGTATCTCCATCCTTTACGTCAAAGGTAACCTGATAGGTTTTCGTGGCCTGTACCGGGATGGTGATGTCGGGGAGCGCGCCCAGGGTGCCCTTGGTAGAGGAACTCATGGTAGAGTTCAGCGAAGACAACGTTTCTTTATGGTGATGACCGATGTCTTTCCCGTTTCCAGAGAGCGTGAACACACCGTCCGTCAGGGTATACGGCATCTCTGGGTTCCAATTCTCCGGAATGGTGACGGTCACCGTCCGGGCGGAGGCGGTACTGTCAAAGAGAGGTCTGTTTGTGCTGGACAGCTTGCTGCTGGAGACGGTCTTGTCGGTGCCGGGATCCGTATAGGAAATCTGGCAGTAGAAATTGTAGAGATAGGCCATCTGGTTCACCGGGTTGTATACCTGGTCCAGAACCACTTCCACCTGATCCCCGGGCTGGATAGGCATGCCGGGATTGGTCAGATTGTTGATGGTGAACTCCGCCTGTTTGGCAGTGACCACCTGATAGGTGTCCTGACCGTTCTTAGTGACCTTGACGATGTTTTTGCCCTCGGTGAAGGTCAGGGTCACGGTGCCGTCCTCGTTCGCCGTCACGCCGTCCGTCGAGAATCCACCGGAGTAGGTCATGGCAGCCTCGCTCAGGGTGGGGCGCAGCAGGGTGACTGTGCTGCCGCTCTCCGGCGTAAAGGTATAGGAATACCCATCCGCTCCGGTGTAGTAGAGTACGTCCAACTCCCCGTCCAGATCGGTTCCGGCGGTCTTATAGGTCCTGTTATTGTTGTTGTCCGCGTTGATGGTCAGATTAGCGTCAGGGCCTGCGTCAACGCCGCTGCCAACCTCCACCACAACCACGCCGGTATTCTCCGGCCAAATGGCGCTGTACAACTGATTCTGGACATTGGCATAACCGCTGGCGCCCACATACATGGCGTCGTAGGTCACCAGGACGATAGCTGTGCCTTCTTGGGCGGCTGTAATTTTGCCGTCGGCGCTGACGGTGACAACATCGCTGGGGGTGCCGTCGGGAGCCACCACAGCATAGTGATAATCCGGTTCAAAGGCAAAGGCGTCCTTGGTACCCACTGCGCCATTGGCCGTCCGCCACATCCGGATGGGCGTCAGCTGAGCAGTATCCCCCACACTCAGGGCAAGGCTACCGGTGTGATCCACACCGTTGAGGCGGAGATCCGCCGTGTCCAGATGGTTGCTTCCCAGAGTGCGGTCAATGGTGCCCGGTGTGGCACCGCCCGGGGACATCATATCCGCTGTAACGGTGTAGTCCTTGGCATCGGAGCCGGCTGTGATCAGCGAAGTGTAGGTCACAAGTCCTTCCTTACTCACCCGGTAGATATACTTGCTACCGGCCGTCAAAGGGAAGATATAACCGTCGGTCTCCCCCGCATCCGTATTAGACGAAGAGGGCTGGACGGCAGTACCGGTGCCGTAGGGATGCGCAGGTGCCGTAGTGACCGTAACGGTTGCGCCGTCAGGAACCGTAAAGGTGGTTCCCACCTGCTGGGCCATCTTGGCGCTCCAAGTAGCATTTGTCTTGGTGGCACTCAGCGTCTTGCTCTGCGGTGAGGTGGCCTGATAGCCCTCAGCTGCCTTGCTTTCGCCGGGCTGAATGGAGAAGGTATAGCTTCCCGGTGCCATAAAGTAGGGATATGCCACATAACTGGCAAACTTGTAGGGTTCGCCCGGCTGCATGACTTGGTCCTTGCTGTCCTTCACCTTGGTGGTAAAGTCTTCCGCCGTCCAGCC
Organism: uncultured Flavonifractor sp.; assembly: GCF_944383115.1. GTDB lineage: Bacteria > Bacillota > Clostridia > Oscillospirales > Oscillospiraceae > Flavonifractor. The sequence continues at coordinate 14,302 of NZ_CALWOJ010000158.1, forward strand.
GGAATTGTTGCTGGCATAGACATAGGTCAGGTAAAACTCATACTCCTGAAGTGAGCTGTCCCCGGACACCGTCAGGTCACCGCTGCCCAGGGTATACTCACCATCGGCGGCGGAATAGTGGTAAGTATCCGGCGTCAGCCACAGGTCGTAGACCGCATAGCCGCTGCTGTAATCCGCAGCCAGCTCCACAGGGGCAGATTCACTGTCCGTCATGGTAAAGGTCAGGGGCTTGGAAGTGCTGCGCACAGAGGTGGTAATCTTGGCATGGGATTTTCCCTCTGGTGCGGTAATCTTCACCGGCGTCACGGCACTGGTAACGCTGGCCGGTGCCTTTCCTTCCTCGGTATTGCTCACCACCACGCGATACCAGAACTCTCCCACTGTATCAGTGGGCGGCGTATAGCTGTTCGCCGTGGCGCCGTCGATATCCGCAAAGTCCTCTTGGGCAGCGGTCGTGCTGACCTGCCACTGGTAGCTCAGTGTACCGTTGCCGTTGGCCGTGACCTGCAACGGAGCAGTTGTGTCACCGTAACCATAGCTGACCGTGTCGGTCCCCAAATTCTCAGTAATGGTAGGTGCCGCAGAGGGTTCCAGCGTTACGGTAAGGAATTGTACGGCAGTAAAGTCCATCGACATTGAAGAAAACACCAGATAGGTATTTTCCGCCGCATTTACCTGGATCGGATTCGTAATGGTATCCCAGCTGAAAGAACCACCGACTGTGAAGTAGTCGCATGCATACCAGTTGTCCACATCGGCATAAATCTCCTGGGCAGCACCGACATTGCAGGTGTAGACAGCTGCTTGAGCATACCCCACTTGCACAGTGGTGCCCGCATCGGTAAGTTCCAGAATCTCTCCATTTTGCGTCAGGGAGATTTTCGGCAAATCGGCTGACAAAGGCGCGACACCGTTCGTTGTTCCTGCTGCGTTGCTGACTGCCTCAGTCTCTGCAGTTTCCAACCAGAACTCGTCGGTCTCATCCGCCGCCAGTACACCGCCGGGAAGCATACCCAGCAGCATGACCAGCACCAGCAGTAGACTCAACACTCGTTTCTCCATTTCTTTCTTCGCGTCTCCTTTCGACTGTCGCTCTGTCAGGGCATAAAAAATGCCGTGACAGATCCCAATGATCGCCACAGCCGTGTTCCCATGGTCGGGTCGTTTTTCGACGACCCTTTGCATTCCTTGTAGGTCTTCTGACTTGCGCTTCCGGGGAAATTCCCCACAACGCCGGATCTGCCTTCCCAGGTCTCCCCAGTGACTGACTTTCGTCAACGATCCGGTGTCTCGGCGCTTACAGCGGCGGTTACCGTTCGGGACTTGCACCCGATTCCCTTGTTCATCCCTCTCTCTGCTTCCGCCGAGACAGGGCCACAACAAATGCCCTATTTACTTGTCAGTTATCCTTCTTCGCCTCCTGCCATTTCTCAAAATGCTCTGCGGCAGCAATCACGTTCTCCCACGAACGGAATCGCTCACAGAGGATCTTCGCCTGCGGTGCATCACGCTTGCGCGGCGGGTATCCAAGGCGGCTTCTGCGACGGGTCACATCCTCCAAAGCACTGCAGATCCCCGGCTCCTCCGCCAGCATCTGTGCCCAATCCGGCATATCCAAATCCGGTGTTGGTAATCGCCGCATCCCGGCTGCCCGCAGTGCGCCCGGCCAGGTACCAAACCGCGCTTTCAGGTAGATGCGATACAGAGAAAAGACCTCATCCTGTGTGGGCGCACGTCCCAGGCGTGACGCCGCATCGTGCAGAACAGCCAGCAAATCCTCGTCGGAATAGCTGGCATAGACCGCCCTGCCAAGCCCACTGGACAGCGCAAGAGATGTATAAGGGTGCTTTTCGCCGTTGTCTGCGTACTCTGGTGGAGCTTGCTGTGCCCATTTCTGTATCAAATTGCGATATTGTTCTGCCTCTTGCGGCGTAAGTCTGGCTGGGCGAGCCTGCCTTCGCTTGCTGACGGTCTTCACCCCCTTCCAGTTTCGGGATCTGCTGCCGGCTCCGAAAACAAAAAACCGGCAGACAATGGTGTCTGCCGGTAAAAAGCAGATATCCATTGCCGATCCCTGCAAGTAGAGCATTTGCACATTAAAAATGTACAAAAACCCAAGCCATCTCCAAACATGGACATGGCTGCAAAAATCGGCAATGGATACCACCTTGATCAATTACCACCGAGCAGGCTGACAATCCTGGCTTATGGCCGGAGCCAAATACAGTAGAGGTAAGACTGCGCCGGATTCTCACCGGCTTGTCAGTTGGCATATGTCAAGCATATGACCTGCTCGCGAAAATATTCTATCCGCTTTTTATGACGTTGTCAAGGGAATCCGAAGGCAAGGATACCTATGGCAGCCCTTGTCTTCAACTGCCGACTTTTGCCGGGCTGGTTCTTTGGGTCAAACTTGCTGTTTCCTCAGGATCGGACTTCCGGGATCCACAGCTGGGGATGCTGTGGATCCCGGAGATCCTTGAGAGGGAAGTATGTTTCAACGAGGAGGCAGTTACTTTGCCAGTTCCTCGCCAAAACGCATCAGAATCATGGCCACTTCAGCCCGAGTTGCGGTGCCTTGCGGCACAATAGTGGTTGCGGTACGCCCGGTGATCAGCCCCTCCGCGTATGCCCAGCGCAGAGCCTCAACTGCCCAGTCGCTGGCGTTCCCGGCGTCAGTGAATGCCGAGAGATCACCAGCTGCGGCTGTATCGTGCTTCATAAGCTTGGCGTAACGGTAAAGCATAACGACCAGCTGCTCCCTGGTGATACTGTCACCGCCGCCGAACAGGCCATTTCCGTAACCGGTGACGATGCCGTTCCCGTTGGCCCAGGCTACAGCGTCAGTATACCAGGTATCCAGCGGCACATCGGTGAAGGCTACGCCTTCACCATCTATGGCAGGCGAGCCCGCCGTGCGATACAGCACTGTGGCCAGCATGGCGCGGGTCATGGTATCATTGGGGGAGAAGGTCGTGTTGCTGGTACCGTTGAAGAGTCCGTTGACGTAGGCGCAAGACACCGCATTGTAGAACCAATCGGTCTCCTGCACGTCGGTGAAAGGCAGCTCCACCGTCTTCACAGGCAAAACCACAAAGGTGTTCAGGTGAGTGGTGGTAACCTTCACGAAGAATTTCTTGCCCTGCTTGATGCACTCGCCAGCAAGCCGCTCCACGGTCCCGTCATCGCTGATTTGGTAGACCACATAGCTCTTGCCTTCCTCGATAGCCTCGCCGCCCACCGGCAGAGTGAGGGCAATTTGCCTGCCGTCGAAGGCGGTGATGTACTTCTGGTCGGAGGTGATGGTGATGACGGTGGCAGAGGCGTCCTTCATTCTCTCCTCCGTGACGTCCTCATGACTCCCCAACAGCTTGGCGGCATCCTCGCTGTCGCCGGCGGCGATGGTAACGGTGATATCGCTGCTGCCGGCAGCCTTCACGATGGCGGCCAGGGCGTCCTGGGGCAGTTCAATTTCGCCCAAATCACACTCGATGGACAGAGCGGCCTTCGTCTCATCCAGAATATCGGTCACGCTGCTCTTGGGGATGGTGACAGTTAGGCTGGTGGCGTTACCACTCACCTGCGGGGCGATGACGATGCTCTGAGTTCCGTTCTCGCTGGCGCTCTCAATGGCCTTCGACAGATCCTTCCTGGGGACGACCACTGTGGCGTGCCCGTTCTTGTCCACGCTGACTTCCGGCTCCAGAACAGGGGAGGTTCCCTCCGTGCGGCTGGTCACGCCGCCGGTAGTACCTCCAGTGCCCCAATTTTCGGAGCCTTTCTCCCTGGTGTAGTCATCCGTGTAGTGCCAGACAATGCGGTCGCCATCTTCAAGGAATTGCTCGCTGATGCCGTATATCGGATGGCTTTCGTTCAGCGTATACATCCAGCCGGACAGCTTCCCGTTATCAAACTCGCCAAGGGTGATGCCTTTGTAGGTGATGCTCTCAACATAGTTTCCGGTGGGATTGCCAAAGACAACGCCGTGCTTTTCAGCAACGAGGTTCAACAGATCTGCGACAGTCGCGTTTTGATCGATTGTGTAGGCTGCGTTGCTGATCCATGTTTTCAAGCCGCCGTACTGCAAGGTGTGGGTCTCTTCCTCCTCGGGGATGTAATCATCCGCCCAGTTGTGGTTGTCATCGCCCATAAGCTTGAAGTATACCGTGATGGTGTTGGGAGCTTCCGGGATCGCAGGCTTGAGGACGGTGATTTCGAATTCCACCTTGGCCGCCTGATAGGTGGCGGTCAGGGTCTGTACACCGCGGGTATTGGGGTCGTAGCCGGTGATGGTCACCTGGTCGGCGGAAAGGGTCTCCTCCGTGCCGTCGCTCCATTTAGCGGTGAAGGTCATGCCGGTGGGATCAAATGCATCGCCCAGGTAGTAAGTCGTCTTATAGCTGCCGGAGAGTTCCAACGCGGAGACGATGGTTTTGTCGCTCGGTGAATTATACTATCAAGTGCAACACTTTAGGAAAATAAAAAGAAGTTCATACAGAACCCTGGTAGAATGAAGTTA
>NZ_CALWOJ010000159.1 GCF_944383115.1 uncultured Flavonifractor sp.
GCCCCTTAAGGGGCTTCGTCCGTATCAGGCCCTTATAGGGCCTACTCAAGCCTCCGGCTTAGCCGGAGGTTTTGACTGTTGCTTGCAGGCTTGCAATCCGGTGAAAAAAAGCATATAATAAAAGCCGGCCTGACGGCTGAAGAAAAAATCCAAATTATAAGGGAGTGATATGCGCCGTGAGCGGTGACCCTCTGAGTCGAGAATACAGTATAACTGGCACGGCGTATTTGCTCTGCGTGTGACCGGCTCTGCCGGCAGCACCCGCGCGCCTGTGCCCATTTGATTCGCTGGCCCTGCATAGGAACAGCGGATCGGCGAGACAATAGGCGTGCGGGGATTTTTATGCCTTTTTGGCCCCTGCGCCCAGAAAGGCGTGATCAAATTTGCTTTCCATCCACAAGACGATCAACGGAAAAATGACCAAGCTGGATGCCGTTCAGGACGGCTGCTGGGTCAACCTGACTTACCCCAGCGAGGATGAACTGAATACGGTGGCGGTGACCCTGGGGGTGGAACCCACCTTCCTGCGGGCCGCGCTGGACGAGGAGGAGACCTCCCGTATCGATACCGAGGAGGGCCAGACCCTCATCATCATCGACGCCCCTTCGGTGGAGAAGGACGACGCGGTGGTGTACTCCACCCTGCCTCTGGGTATTATCGTGACCGAGAAGCACATCATTACCGTCTGCCTGAAGGAGACCTCCATCCTGAAGGACTTCCAGGACGGCTTGGTGCGCAATGCCGACACCCAGAAGCGGACCCAGTTTATCCTTTATATGCTGCTCCAGGTAGCCAAACGCTTCCTGCAATACCTGAAGCAGATCGACAAGATCTACAACTATATGGAACGCCAGCTTTACAAGTCTCAGCGGAACAAGGAACTCATCCAGCTGCTGGACCTGGAAAAGTCGCTGGTTTACTTCAATACCTCCCTGAAAGCCAATGAGGTCACGCTGGAGAAGATCCTGCGCGGCCGTATCATCACGCTCTATGAGGAGGACCACGACCTGCTGGAGGACGTACTCATCGAGGTGCGCCAGGCCATCGAGATGGCCAATATTTATTCCTCCATCATCTCGGGTATGATGGACGCCTTTGCCAGCGTGATCTCCAACAACCTGAACGTGATCATGAAGGTGCTGACTTCCATCACCATCCTGCTTACCATTCCCAATATCTTCTTCAGCTTCTACGGTATGAACGTGGCCAATCTGCCCCTGGACCAGTTCTGGTGGTTCCCGCTGGTTCTGTCTCTGGGCGTCATTGCGGTTACGGGAATCATTCTGAAGAAGAAGGATTTGTTCTGACTTGTAACCCGCTGCATGGTTCCGCTGCAGCGGGTTTTCCTTATTTGGGGTCCTGCAAAAAAATTTCAGTGTGAAAATATGGACGGATTCATATTGTGGTAACATTTTTATGGCATGATAGTTAGCAATGAACTGGTTGGCAAAGGGGTTTCAGCCCCCTGGGTACGAGAAGAGAATGGAGGTTTTTCATGGCGAGCAATCCGAAATACTGTGACATTACATCTGAGATTGAAGCTCTGGCGGCTCTGGCAAAGGAAAACAGCCGCATTGATCCGGGCGATTTTGTGAAGTACGATGTGAAGCGGGGCCTGCGGGACCTGAACGGCAAGGGTGTGCTTGCCGGCCTCACAGAAGTCTCTGATATTGTGGCCAAGAAAATTGTGGACGGCCAGGAGCTGCCCTGCGACGGTAAACTGTATTACCGCGGCGTGGACGTGGAGGAATTGGTGGCCGGCGCACTGAAAGAAGGCCGCTTTGGCTTTGAGGAGACCGCCTACCTGCTGCTGCTGGGCAAGCTGCCCAATCAGGAGGAACTGGACAGCTTTACCAAGCAGCTGTCCTATTACCGCTCCCTGCCCAACAACTTTGTGCGGGATGTGATCCTGAAGGCGCCCAGCCACGATATTATGAATTCTCTGGCCCGCAGCGTGCTTAATCTGGCCTCTTACGACGACCGCTGCGACGATATCTCCCTGCCCAATGTGATGCGTCAGTGCGTCCAGCTGATCTCCCTGTTCCCCATGCTCAGCGTCTACGGCTATCAGGCGTGGAACTATAAGAGCGGCAGCAGCCTGTACATTCACGCCCCCCGGCCCGAACTTTCCACAGCGGAGAATATTCTCACCCTGCTGCGGGCGGATTCCTCCTATTCCTTCTGGGAGGCCCATGTACTGGATATCTGCCTGACCCTCCATGCCGAGCATGGCGGCGGCAACAACTCCACCTTTACCACCCATGTGGTCACCTCCTCCGGCACCGACACCTATTCCTGCATGGCGGCGGCGCTGGCCTCTCTGAAGGGCCCCAAGCACGGCGGCGCCAACATCAAGGTGGTGCGGATGTTTGAGGATATGAAGGAACAGGTGCGGGACTGGAAGGATGAGGACGAGGTGCGCAATTATCTCCAGGCCCTGCTGGACAAGCGTGCCTTCGATAAGGCCGGCCTGATCTACGGCATGGGCCACGCCGTCTACTCCCTGTCCGATCCCCGCGCCAATCTGCTCCACTCCTTTGTGGAGAAGCTCTCCAGGGAGAAGGGCCGCAATGAGGAGTATGAGCTCTATTCCCTGGTGGAGCGGCTGGGTCCCGAGGTCATTGCCGGTGAGCGGAAGATGTATAAGGGCGTGTCCGCCAACGTGGACTTCTATTCCGGCTTTGTGTACCATATGCTGGACCTGCCTCTGGAACTGTATACCCCCATCTTTGCCATGGCCCGTATCGCCGGCTGGTCCGCCCACCGCATTGAGGAGCTTATCAATATGGGCAAGATCATCCGCCCGGCCTATAAATATGTGGGCGACCATGCCCCCTATGTTCCTATGAGTGGACGTTGAATCAACAAGAAGCGCCGCCCCGACCGGGGCGGCGCTTTTTTGCTCAAAAGGCTCTGCGAACCTCCAGGTAGTAGTGTTCGGTCGACGGGTCCAGCGTGACGGTTTTGATCCCGCTGTATAAATCAAAACCAAAGTTCTGCCGGACGATCCGAATCAAACCCCGGTCCTCCAAAGTGGCGGCCTGTTGGGTACAGGTCAGGTTGGAACCCAGCTGAGTCAGAAGATCATAGCCGTAGATTCCGCGGTTCTCTGTGTGGGCGCACACGAAGTCGTAGCTACCTTCTTTGATAAAGGCGGCCTCTACCGTGATGCTCTCCCCGGCGGGGATGGTGAGGGTGGCCTCCCCGTAGAAAATGCGTTCCTGGATGTTGCACCATTCGAATACCATCTCCAGCATCGTCATGTTGGACGGGATGGAGGTTCCAAAGCTCTTGCGGAGGGTGTCAAAGAATACTGCTCTGGGAAGTGCAAGAACACCCATTGGTTTTCCGTACTTTTGATCCAGGGTGTCTGGAGCCTGGCAGAGAGAATCCAGTACGTCACCCAGAGTGGACTGGTACTGGGTGACGTGGGCCGAGACGCCTGCCAGCTCCTCCCCGGGGGTACAGCTGCCGTCCTGGTAACCCTGAATGGTGTATTCCTCCAACGGATCTCCCACTACGATGAGCAGTCGGGGATCCTCGGCATGGGGTGAGTTGGAACCGGGCAGAGAGAAATGGCGTTGAGCCCAGCCTGCCTCTTCGTCAATCCCGCTGCCGTCGAAGCCGTAGGTCAATACGGCGGGGGCATCCTCCGACCAGGGGTAGGTCACCGCCAGGGTGGGGGCGATGGCATCGCTTTCCGGAAGGACAAAGTCGGTAAAAGAATAGACCGTCACCGGAGTGTCCAGAGTGGGGGCCTCCTGGTGGGCGGCTGTCAGATCTCCACCCTTGATGATGGCCGCGTATTCCTCCCAGGACTCCACGCTCTGGTTCCCGCCCACGCCGGGGTAAATGGCGGTCTCCAACTCTGTGCCGTCTGCCGTCAAGGTAACGGGATAGAGTTCATAGAAACTCCCGGCAAAGGGGTAGACCAGGGTGACAGTCTGGTCGGCGTCGGTGGGATTGGTGAGTACATAGGAGTCTTTGACCTCAATTTTGGTGCTGTTTCCGTCTTGCCATGGGGCAAAGTCCAGGGTGATGTGCCGCTCAGCGGTCAGATTGACGTCCTCCAGTGTGGTCAGAGGAAAGACCGGCCCGGCGTAGGACATGAAGGTGGAGGCCTCGTCGTGACCGGCGCCGGCGCCGCCGCTGCTGCCTCCGATCCGGGGCAGCAGCCAGAACCCACCCAGTACCACCACGGCCAGACCAGCGCATACCCCCATCCAGGGCTTGAATCGCCGGGACTGCCTGCGGGCGGCGGGAAGGGCGGCGATCCGCTCCCGCAGCTGCTGAGAGGCGTGGAGGTTCTCAACTTGGGCCAGATAATCCGTCTTATTCATCCTCAAAGCCTCCGATCATCCGTTCCCGCAGGGCCTGCCGCCCCCGGGAGAGCCAGGACAGTACCGTGTTCCGCTTGGCCCCTAAGATCACCCCGATCTCAGCAGCGGTGTACCCCTCAAAATAGTGCAGGTAGATGGTGTTGCGGTAGGGCTCCGGCAGGGTCCGCACCTCGTCCAGTACCGAGCCGTCCGCACCCGGAGGAGCGGGGAAGTGTTCGGACAGCGGCACTTCGCCGCTGCGCTTGGCCCGGCGGAGATTTTTGCACTTGTTGATGGTCACCCGCAGCAGCCAGGCCTTCAGATGTTCACTGTCCTGAAAGCCCTTGCCGCTGCGCAGCAGGGCCTCAAAGACCTCCTGGGTTACATCCTCCGCGTCCTGTAAGGTGGGGGCGTTGTGGCAGGCCGCCCGGTATACGGTGTCCAGATGGTGTTCCATTGCGTAGGAGAAGGGGGCATCCTCCTGGAGCTGCATGGCCATGGCGCTCTCTCCTTTCTGCCCTGTACACACCTGAGCGGGGCAAATGATTGCATCGAAAATAAAAAAGTTCGCCGCCGCAGCAGTGCGGCGGCGAACTTCGCTTTAAGGCTGTGCGGCTACCGCTTCGGCCACTCGGATGCCGTCCACGGCGGCGGAGGTGATGCCGCCGGCGTAGCCAGCCCCCTCACCGCAGGGATAGAGGCCCCGGACGGTGGACTGGTAGTCCTCCCCCCGGAGAATGCGTACGGGGGAGGAGGAGCGGGTCTCCACACCGGTGAGCAGGCTGTTCGGTGCGGCGAAACCGTGGAGCTTTCGGTCAAATATCGGCAGAGCCCCCCGCAGGGTGTCGGTGACATAGTCGGGCAGGCAGCGGTCAAGGTCGGTGGGGGTGACGCCCGGACGGTAGGTGGCTTCCACCGCCCCTAGGGCTTTGGAGACCTGCCGGGCCAGAAAGTCCTTCACGGTTTGGGCGGGGGCGTGATAATTTCCGCCGCCCAGGGTAAAGGCGGCCTCCTCCCAGCGGCGCTGGAAGGCAACTCCGGCCAGGGGATGGTCGGAGCCGAAGTCGGCGGGACCTACCCCCACCAGGAAGCCGCCGTTGATGTTCTTGCCGTCTCTGGTCCGATGGCTCATGCCGTTGGTCACCAGCCGCCCCTCCTCCGAGGCGGCGGCCACCACCTGGCCGCCGGGACAGACGCAGAAGGTAAAGGCGGAGCGGCCGTTAGGAAGGTGGCAGGCCAGCTTGTAGTCGGCGGCGGGCAGGCGTTCCCAGGCCGGGCCAAACTGGGCCAGGGAAATTGCATTCTGGGGATGCTCAATGCGCACACCGATGGCAAAGGGCTTCTGCTCCATAGGAACCCCGGTCTCCAGCAGCATCTGGAAGGTGTCCCGGGCGGAGTGGCCGGGGGAGAGGACCAGTGCATCACAGGGCAGATCATAGCTTCCCTGAGGGCCTTCTACCGTCAGGCCGGCTACCGCCCCATCCCGGAGGATGAGACCGGTGAGCTGATGGCCGAAGCGCACGTCGCAGCCCAGGCGAATCAGCTCCAACCGGATGTTTTTGACCACGTCCCGCAGCACGTCGGTGCCGATGTGGGGCTTGTGCTGGTATAGAATGTCCGCCGGAGCCCCCGCCTCCACCAGGGTGCGGAATACGGTGGAGATACGGGGGTCGTGGGTGCCGGTGGTCAGCTTACCGTCGGAGAAGGTGCCCGCGCCGCCTTCGCCGAATTGGACGTTGGAGGTTGTGTCCAGCACGCCGGTAGCCCAGAACCGCTCCACGTCGGCGGTGCGCTCCTCTACCGGGCGGCCCCGCTCCAGGACGATGGGGGCCAGACCGTTCCGGGCCAGAAAGAGGGCGGCAAACAGCCCGGCGGGGCCCATACCCACCACCACCGGGGGCAGGGGGGAGGTGCGGCGCACGGTTGGGAAAACATAGGGGACGCTCTGGTGGAGAGAGACGTTCTTGTCCCGGCACCGGGCCATGATTTTCTCTTCGTCGGCCATGGTCACATCCACGGTGCAGACGTAGTGGACGTCATTCTTTTTCCGGGCGTCAATGGACTGCCGGGCCAGGGACAGCCCGGTGATGGCCTCTGGTTTCACGCCGAGAATGCGGGCGGCCTTTTTTTTCAGCTGCCCTTGGCTGCCGTCAAGGGGCAGGGAGATATTTTGGATGCGGAGCATAGAGTGATCCTCGTGTTTCTCAGGATGGTGGTATTATACCATAAACAAAGAGAAAGGGCATCCTCCGATTGTTCGGAGGATGCCCAATAGAGGCGAAAAGTCCGATTAGTAACTGACGCCCTGCCAGATCATGGCGTCGGCCAGCCCCAATCTGCGGGGCAGATTGGGAACCCCGTGATTTGATCTGCCTGGGCGGAGTGAATCCGCCCAACATCAAGGTTTTGCCTGTGGCAAAACGCTTGTACGGCGCTTACGCGCCGCCCCATCTGCGATGGGGCCCTGGTGGCCGACGCAAAGGGGGGACGCGGCGTTGCCGCGTCCCCCCTCAATAGGCTGATTTGTTGCTTTGGTGTCAGCTTAGTAAGATACGCCCTGCCAGATCATAGCGTCGGCCACCTTCATGAAGCCGGCGATGTTGGCGCCCGCCACCAGGTTGCCGGGCATGCCGTACTCCTCGGCGGCCTTGGCGGCGTTGTGGTAGATGTTGGTCATGATGTCGTGGAGCTTCTGGTCCACTTCCTCGAAGGACCAGCTCAGACGCATGGAGTTCTGGCTCATCTCCAGGCCGGAGGTGGCTACGCCGCCGGCATTGGAAGCCTTGGCGGGAGCAAACAGCACACCGTGCTGCTGGAACCAGGCAACCGCCTCGGGGGTGGAGGGCATATTGGCGCCCTCGGCCACAGCGAAGCAGCCGTGTTCCACCAGGGCCTTGGCGCCCTCCAGGGGCAGCTCGTTCTGGGTGGCGCAGGGGAGGGCGATGCCGCAGGGAACAGTCCAGATGCCCTGGCAGCCCTCGTAATACTTGGCGGTGGGGACGTAATCCAAGTAGGTCTTGATGCGCTCCCGCTTGACCTCCTTGATCTCCTTGATGACCTTGTAGTCGATGCCGTTCTCATCCACGATGTAGCCGTTGGAGTCGCTCATGGCGATGACCTTGCCGCCCAGCTGAGTGGCCTTCTGGTTGGCGTAGATAGCCACGTTGCCGGAACCGGAGATGACTACGCTCTGGCCCTGGAAGGACTTGCCGGCCGCCTTAAGCATCTCGTTAGCAAAGTAGCACAGGCCGTAGCCGGTGGCCTCGGTACGGGCCAGAGAACCGCCGTAGCTCAGGCCCTTGCCGGTAATCACGCCGTTAAACTCGTTGCGGATGCGCTTATACTGGCCGAACAGATAGCCGATCTCACGGGCGCCCACGCCAATGTCGCCGGCGGGCACGTCGGTGTCAGGGCCGATGTGGCGCTGCAGCTCGGTCATAAAGGACTGGCAGAAACGCATGACCTCGTTGCTGCTCTTGCCCTTGGGGTCAAAGTCGGAACCGCCCTTACCGCCGCCCATGGGCAGGCCGGTGAGGGAGTTTTTGAATACCTGCTCAAAGCCCAGGAACTTGATGATGGACAGGTTGACGGAAGGGTGGAACCGCAGGCCGCCCTTGGAGGGGCCGATGGCGGTGGAGAACTGGACCCGATAGCCGCGGTTCACCTGGACCTGGCCGTGATCGTCCACCCAGGAGATGCGGAAGAGCAGGCTGCGCTCAGGTTCCACCATGCGCTCAATGACGCCGGCCCGGGCCAACTCGGGCTTCTGGTTGAACACGGGCTGGAGAGACTCCAGAACTTCGCCTACGGCCTGAAGAAACTCGGGCTCATGAGCGTTTTTTGCGCAGACGTTTTCATAGACGCCCTGCAGGTAGGAATTCGTAAAAGTAAATGCCATAGTTCCAAACCCCTTTGCCTGGCGGCCCCTCCGGGCCGGCCAAAATTTTGCGATGGATTGCCGTTGTGCAAAACACTTTGCTGTGTTGAAGTTATTATAATTCATATAAGCTAAAAATGCAAGAGAAAAAATAAGAATTGCATATTTGACGAAAAACAATGAAGCTATTCAGGTAAAGCTGCACCGATTTGACAGCTGCATTGCAAATAGAAAAGGAAAGACGCCCGTCTTTGACGGGCGCCTTTCCGAAGAAGCGGCAGAGTTCTTATTTCTTATTCTTGCTGAGAATGCACAGAAGAATGCCTACTACCAGCAGGATCACACCGATCACAATGAAGATGGTGCCGGGATTGGTGGTGCCGCTGCTGATCAGGCTGTTGAATTGAGCCTCCAGGCTGTTGTTCTGCATAAAGCCAAAACCGGCGCAGACAACACCAGCCACCGCCAAAATGATACCAAGAATAAACATGCTGATTCTCCTTTCTCTCTTTTCTCTCTACGGCTTTACCCAATGCCATGGGCAAAGCCCGTCCGATGGGCTGTCCCACACGAACAGCACTATTATACAAAAGTATTTAGAAATGTCAATCCAAACCCGAATTGTTTTTAGCGGCATAGACGGCGGAGCCAAAAATTTCTTTGACGGGAACCGCCAAATGCATTATACTTAATAATAGGATAGGAGGTGTCCTTATGAAACATATCGTCATCACCATTGGCCGTGAATATGGCTCCGGCGGACGGCTGATCGCCAAACAGCTGTCGGAGGAGATGGGCATCACATTCTACGATAAGCAGCTGATTTCCGATGTGGCCAAAAAGACCGGGTTTTCCGAACACTTTATCCGTAACGCGGAACATCAGCGCCCAACCAACAGTTTCCTTTACGACCTCTATACCAGTGTGCAGACACCGTCGGTTCCTGACCAGGTATTCATTGCGCAGGCCAAGGTCATTAAAGAGGCGGCCGCCCGTGAATCCTGCGTGATCGTTGGCCGCTGCGCCGACTACATTTTAAGAGATCTGCCCAATTGCCTGCGTGTATTTATCAATGCCCCGCTGGATCAGCGTATCCGCCGTGCCCGGGAGGAATATGGCGTTCAGGAACCCAACCTGGAGAGCTACGTCATTCGCCAGGACAAGGCCAGGGCGTCCTATTATAATTACTTCGCCACAGGCCGCTGGGGCCAGAGCAGGGAATACGACCTGTGTGTGAACAGCCGTATTGGTATTGATGCCGCTGTGGCGGTCATTCGTGCCGCCGCCCAGGCCATCTGAGTGGATCACAAAGCCCGGACCCGCTGTGACACAGCGGGTCTGGGCTTTTCCTTTGTGTAAAATCGCATAAATTGTGAACAAAAATTATTTTTTGTGTGAACTTTAGCACTCTCATGTTGACAGTGCTAATTTTAGTGCTATAATAAAGCTGTACTTGAGAGAGGGACCAAGAAGGACCGCTCTGAAGGACAAAACATAAATGGATGGCCGGTTCCAAACTGGCCGCAACAGGTAACAAAAGCTCGCCACCGCGCGGATCTGCCCCCGCAGCTACGAGCCGTCGAAGACGAATGGAGGTATGACTTATGTTACCTAGCATTTTTGGTGAGAATCTGTTTGATGACTTTTTCCAGGACCCCTTTGACCGGATGTCTGTCTTTACCGATCACAACCCGCTCTATGGCAAGCATGCCAAGAACCTGATGAAGACCGATGTGCGGGAGACCGAGAATACCTATGAGCTGGATGTGGATCTGCCCGGGTTTAAGAAGGATGAGGTCCAGTTGGAGCTGAAGGACGGCTGCCTGACCATCAGCGCCGCCAAGGGATTGGATAAGGACGAGGAGGACAAGAACGGTCGTTACCTGCGCCGGGAGCGTTATGCCGGCCAGTGCAGCCGCAGCTTCTATGTGGGCGATCATATAGAGCCCAAAGATGTATCTGCAAAGTTTGAGGATGGTATTCTGAAGATCACTCTGCCCAAGGCAACCCCGCAACTGCCTGTAAATCACACCATTGCCATTGAGTGATGTGCTGTGCCGGCGCCCGCCACAGCATCTGTGACGGGCGCTTTTCCTGTTCGGGAACTGAAGCGCTGTATCCGTTGGAAATACGGGAAGTAAGGAAGGTCTAAAAAATTTTTCTCCAGATTGAAAAAAAGACTTGACGGGAAAGTTAAGTTGTGCTATCTTTATATCAGAAATGATAATCATTACTGATTAGCAATTCCAGCAATCACCATGATATTTAATTTTAAATGTAGGAGGAAAATCATATGAAAAAGTGGGTCTGCTCCGTTTGCGGTTATGTTCACGAGGGGGATTCCGCCCCTGATTTCTGCCCCATCTGTAAGGCTCCCAAGGAGAAGTTTGTGCTTCAGGGCGGCGACAAGACCTGGGCTGCCGAGCATGTGGTAGGCGTGGCCAAGGGCGCTCCCGAGGAGATCATCCAGGGCCTGCGCGAGAACTTCCAGGGCGAGTGTTCCGAGGTCGGTATGTATCTGGCTATGGCCCGTGTGGCTCATCGTGAGGGCTATCCTGAGATCGGCCTGTACTGGGAGAAGGCCGCCTATGAGGAGGCTGAGCATGCTGCCAAGTTTGCCGAGCTGCTGGGCGAGGTTCTGACCGACTCCACCAAGAAGAACCTGGAGATGCGTGTGGACGCCGAGAACGGCGCTACCGCCGGCAAGTTCGAGCTGGCCAAGATGGCTAAGGAACACAACCTGGATGCCATCCACGACACCGTTCACGAGATGGCTCGCGACGAAGCCCGCCACGGCAAGGCTTTCGAGGGCCTGCTGAAGCGCTACTTCGGCTAATTGAAACCGCATAAATAAGCACTTTTTGAGAGGGAATGGGGAAACCTGTTCCCTCTCTTTTTGCGCGCATGGTGTCCCGAGGGTGTCCCGTCGCCAGTTGGCCGTGTTCTAAATCAAGAAAAAGTGTCCCGTGTAAAAGGTGTCCCTAAATCAACAAGTTGCACAAAGAATGGTGTCTTTCTGGTAGGCCGTCAGAGGCCCATTTCTTTGACCCGTCTATAAAAGGTGTTCGGCTTCAAGCCAACCTCCTGCATGGCGGCGGTGGCTGTTATCTCCCCGGCCCTCCACCGCTTGCAGGCGTCTTTGAATTGCGCCTCGTCCACCTCCAAGGGCTTGCGGCCCTTGTACTTGCCCGCGTCCTTGGCGATTGCGATTCCTTCCCGTTGCCGCTCCAAGATGTTTTCCCGTTCCAGTTCCGCCAGAGCGCCGAACACTGTCAGCATGAAACGGCCTTGCGGCGTGGTGGTGTCGATGCTCTCTTTCAGACTGACAAACTCCACCTGTTTCTCCGTCAGTTCTGACACGATGGAGAGTAAGTCGCGGGTGTTGCGGGCGATACGGGAAATACTCTCCACAATAACCATGTCCCCGGCCCGGACAAAGGTCATCATTTCCTTGAACGCCTTGCGGTCTGTGTTCTTGCCGCTCGCCTTGTCAATGAACAGTTTTTCGGCCTTCTGTTCCTCCATCATTTTCAGTTGCCGCGCCTCGTTCTGCTCAATGGTGGAGCAACGCACATACCCAACCCGCATTGCCGCACGCCCCTTTCGTTCTTTCTGGTATCATTGTACCACAAAGGCGAAAGTATGTCAATAGAGTATTTTATATTTTTGAAACATTTCAAATATAAGAAAACAACTTGTGTGACACAGAAAACGGCGCTGTTTCAATATGTCACTTGGGTATACCCTATTGACAGAGAAAGGAAATGATACTCTAAAAGTATCACTTCCTTTCTCATTTTCATCATTTCTCTTTTGGAGGGACTTCTGCGACTTTTATAGAAATCGGCTCGCTAAACTCACCATCGTATGTTTCTTCTTCCCCATCCTCGTCTATGGTAACTTGATAGCTGTATGCATATACTGTGTCGATTATCTCTGCAAGTTCTTCTATTGTCTCTACACCGCGGGTTTCATTTGTTTGAAATCTGAACCAACCAGCTTGACCCGCCCTCAAATTTTCTACGGCATTGAAAGCATCTACAACAATATCACCATTTGTATCTAAACCTTGAAATCGAACAATAACGTAGTCCATATCAGTTTCCGTTATATTACGAAATTGTAGTTCAATATCTACCCCATAGCCATAGTTATATCGCACGTTCTCATATTCAAGTTCATCGAAAAATACTTCAGTTTCCGACAATTCATCATTATTTTGCGACAAAACTTCTGATGATTGTGTAACATTAGGCGATTGAGACGCAGATTGACCGCCGCAAGCCGCCAAGGACAACATGAGCGCCGCCGCCAGAATGAGCGGAAATACCCTTTTCATTTTTTCTTATCTCCTTCCCGCACGACCTCTGAAAAGGTGTGCTTAACAATCGGGGGTGTCCCCTTCATTTTGATGTACCTTGCAACCGTGGAGCCGCTCCGCCCGATCTGACGGCCTACCTTCGCATAGTTGCCAAGCTGGGCATATAAGCGGTGCATTTCCACGATTTCCGCCGGGGTCACTCTTGACCCGGCCATTACTTCACGACCTTATCTTCTGCCCGGAGCATGGTTTCCTTCATGGCCTTTTCAAACTGGTCGCGGACATATTCCTCCGCCGTCCATTTCTTATCAGAGCCGCCCTCTGCAAGAATCTTGTTCATCTTGTCGAGGTGAGTAAAGAAAGACTTCGGCAGAATGATTCGGCCCTTTTCCGTATCCAAAATAATACGCATAACCAATTCCTCCTGACAAAACAAAAATGTACGAATATTGTGCAAATCGCCAGTATTTCGTACAATCTATCATAGCTACACCCTCTCAAATTTATTCAATTCCCAATTCATCAAACTTTTCCCAAATCAAATCGTGCAGTTCATCTTCTGTCAAATCTAAATGATTCATAACTGTATCTACATCAACCTCTATTTCTTCCATGCCCTCATTGGTACATTCGTTATATTTTCGTGCATTGTCTCCTTGATCTAATATTCTTTCAGCGTCATTATCACTAAAATATTCTGAATTATCACCTAATCCGCCCCTGTTTGTTTCGATGTATAATTCATCTCTTTCCTTTCCGCCCATACTATTAGCGGCGTTGAACTCAATCTTTACCATATGATATCCCTGGGGCTCTCCGGGTTCAGCAACAACGGTCAATTTCAGAATGGATGCGCTCTCAGGGTCTTTCAAATTATCATAAAAATAGTCTGTAGCCGCTTTTACTGCTGTAATAGCCTTTAATTCTTCTATGGTGAATTCCTGTTCATTATCTTCGCTTGGTGCAACTTCACTGTTATTGCCACAGGCACTCAAAGAAATACTCATAACAAGTACAAGTATCAATGCAATCATTTTTTTCATATCTCAACAATCTCCTTTTCTAAGGCTTGTTTTTGAGCCGTCTCCGGCTTGCCGCCCATCATTCTAATTTCGTGCTTGCTGGGGGCGTTGCTTATGGCGGGATCAATAAACAGAAACGTCTACTTTTTCGGGTTCACCTACAAAAGCCCCAGTTTTATCAATAACTGCCTCAAACACACTGTCAGCATTATTGGCGAACAAAATAGTGGCCTGTCCATTTTCAAAGTACGGGGCGTTTACTCCCATTTCACTGGAGTAGGGTATTCTACCCATGTTATACGATGACAAATCAATGACCATATTCCCTTCAATGTCATAAAAGCCGGGGCGGGCCGCCTTGTCAGTACAGGCATAGAACAATCCCTCCGAATAGACGGGGAAATTGTGGCCGGGCTTATTGGGCACGAACTTGCAGGTGAACTCGGTGATTTCGCCCTTTGTGTTCAGCGCATTGAGTCTGCCGCCGCCAAAGGCGTCCTCTGCTTCGCAGAAAAGTGAGTACCCATCTTGGAAAGTAGATATTTTAGAGGCATCAAACTCGGCTTGAGAATTATCGACAACATTCCAGATAAGACACTCCCAGAC
>NZ_CALWOJ010000160.1 GCF_944383115.1 uncultured Flavonifractor sp.
GACACCTCCTTCGAGGATTTGGGCGCCGACTCTCTGGACATCGTGGAACTGACCATGGCGGTGGAAGAGGAGTTCGGTCTGGAAAATATGGATGAGGACGACCTGTCCGGCGTGGCCACTGTGGCCGATCTGGTCCGCTATCTGAAGTCCAAGCTGGAAGACTGAAACGAGATGTGACTGGGGAGCCCCGCCGAAGGCGGGGCTCCTGCCGTGAAAGGAAGAGACGGCTATGGAAGCCTTGGAAGAAAAGCTGGGCTACCGCTTCAACCAGCGGGCCCTGTTGGAAAACGCCCTGACCCACAGCTCCTATGCCAATGAGAACAAGGCCAGAGGCTGTCAGAGCAATGAGCGGCTGGAGTTTCTGGGCGACTCCGTGCTGGGTATGGTGACGGCGGATTACCTGTTCCGCACCCATCCGGACCTGCCCGAGGGGGATCTGACCCGTACCCGGGCGGCCCTGGTCTGCGAGGGCAGCCTGGTAGAGGTGGCCCAGCAGCTGAATCTGGGCGCGTATCTGAAACTGGGCAAGGGTGAGGACGCCGGCGGCGGCCGGGAGCGGCCCTCCATTGTGGCAGACGCGGTGGAGGCGGTGATTGCCGCCGTCTATCTGGACGGGGGTATCGGCTCCGCCAGGAAAATCATCCAGAAATTTATCCTGGACCGGGAAGAGGAAAAGAGCGCAAGCCGGGACTACAAGACCGCCCTGCAGGAGCTGGTCCAGCGGGAGAGCGGCCAGGTGCTGGGCTATCAGCTTATTGGCGCCGAGGGCCCCGACCACGCCAAGATCTTCTCGGTGGAGGTGGATCTGAACGGCACCCCCATCGGCCAGGGTACGGGCCGCAGCAAAAAAGAGGCGGAGCAAGCGGCTGCTAAGGCTGCCATTGAGAAGCTGAAGGGCTGAGAGAGCGCCGGGGCGCTCCGCCTCTTTTGCGCGCGCAAGCGCGCCGCCGCTCTGCGGCGCCAAGCGTTTTGCCGGAGGCAAAACCTTGATGCCGGGCGAATTCACTTCGCCCAGGCAGATGGAATGAAATGAGGTTCCCAAACCGCCGGGCGGTTTGGGCGGCGGAACAAGCGGCTGCTAAGGCCGCCATTGAGAAGCTGAAGGGCTGAGATGCCTGATAGGAAATAACAGGACTGCGGAAAACCGCAGTCCTGTTTTGCGCATACCGGGGTCAAAAGAGTTTGCAATCAGAGCTATTCCTTGATATAATACTTTATTCAAAAGTATGTGTGTTGCGAGGTGCCGTCTTGTATTTAAAAGCATTGGAGATCCAGGGGTTTAAATCCTTCCCGGACAAAACGGTCCTCTCCTTCGGGGAGGACATCACCGCTATTGTCGGTCCCAACGGCAGCGGCAAATCAAATATCTCCGACGCTATTCGCTGGGTCATGGGGGAACAGTCCACCAAGGCCCTCCGAGGCGGTAAGATGGAGGACGTGATCTTCGGCGGTACCGCTGTCCGGAAGCAGCAGGGCTTTGCCGAAGTGTCGCTGATCCTGGACAATTCCGATCACATCTTCCCGTTGGAGGAGAGCGAGGTCATGGTCACCCGCCGGTATTACCGTTCCGGCGAGAGCGAGTACTACATCAACCGCCGCTCCGTCCGCCTCAAGGACGTAAACGAGCTGTTCATGGACACCGGACTGGGTCGGGAGGGTTACTCCATCATTGGCCAGGGCCGCATCGACGAGATATTGTCGGTGAAGAGCGGCGACCGCCGGGAGATCTTTGAAGAGGCCGCCGGCATCTCCCGCTTCCGCCACCGGAAGGAGGAGGCCGAGCGCAAGCTGGAGCGTACCCAGGAGAACCTGGTGCGGATCACCGACAAGATCGACGAGCTGGAACTGCAGGTGGAACCCCTGCGCCAGCAGAGCGAAAAGGCCAAAAAATTCCTCATCCTGCGGGACGAACTGCGGGGGCTGGAGATCTCCCTCTGGCTGGATCAGCTGGAGAAGATCCGGGCCGGGTCCATCAAGACGCTGTCCGATTATGAAAACGCCCTCCGCCAGAAGGGGGAGGTCCAGCAGCAGGTGGAGGACCTGTATGCGGCTGCCGAGACCTTTTCTGCCCAGATGCGGGAGAAAGATGTGGAGGCCGAAGGCGTCCGCTTCCAGATGATGCAGCGTGAGGCCGACGCCAACGGCCTGGAAAACGCCATCGCCGTCCTCAAGACCAACATCCAGAACAACCTGGAAAACCGGGATCGCATCCAGCGTGAACTGGAGCAGCAGGAGGGCAGGGCCGACTCCATCGCCGCTCAGATCGGGGAACGTCAGGCCCGGCTGGAGGAGCTGGACGGGCAGGCTGCCGGGCTGCGGAAAGAGCTGGCCCACCGCCAGGACGAGGCCAGTTCCGCCAGCCGCTCGGCAGGCGTCATTGCCCAGGAACTGGAGCAGCTGCGGCAAAAAGAGGCGGTGGAGAACGCCTCCGCCGCCGAAGCCAAGGCCCTTATCTCCGCCCTGGCCGCCGCCGCCCAGGAGGTGCTGGACCGGGACGAGACGGTGCGGCAGGAACTCTCCGCCGGAGAGGAACGTCTGAACGAGGCGGAGGAGACCCGCCGTCAGGCCGCCCAGGAACTGGATCAGGCCAGAGAGGATCGGGACAGCTTACAGAACATCATCAGCGGCTATACGCTGCGCCTGGAGAGCCGGCAGAGGAAGGCCAAGGAGGCGGAGGAACGCCACGTCAAACTCCAGATGGAGGACAACGCACTGAACTCCCGCATCCATATGCTCTCCGAGATGGAAAAGATGTATGAGGGCTACTCCAAAGCGGTAAAGCTGGTCATGGGGGAGTCCAAGAAGGGACAGCTCCGGGGCATTCACGGCCCGGTGGCGGGGCTCATCCATGTGCCCGATGCCTATACGGTGGCCATTGAGATCGCCCTGGGGGGCGCCATGCAGCATATCGTGGTGGAGCGGGAGGAGGACGGCAAAACCGCCATCCAGTTCCTCAAGCGCCGGGACGGCGGGCGAAGCACCTTCCTGCCGCTGACCTCCATGCGGCCCTCCGAGTTCCGGGATCAGGGCGTACGCAGTGAACCGGGCTTTGTGGGCCTGGGCAGCGAGTTGATCCAGTTTGACCCCAAATATGAGAAGGTTTTTTCCAACCTGCTGGGCCGCACCGTGGTGGCTGAGGACATGGACAAGGCCATCGCTATGGCCCGCAAGTACAGCTACCGATTCAAGATCGTCACCCTGGACGGTCAGGTACTCAACCCCGGCGGCTCCATGACCGGCGGCTCGGTGTCCCGCAGCGCGGGCATTCTGAGCCGGGCCAATGAGCTGGAGCGTCTTGCCCAGCAGCGGGAGGGCGTGGCCAGGCAGCTGGCCGACGCCGCCCGGGCAATGGAGGAGACCCGCCGGGAAGCCACCGCGGCGGCCTACGAGATGGAGACCGCCCAGGCCCAGCAGCGCCGCCATGAGGACGATATCCTCAAGCTGGAGGAGCGGCTGGGACACCTGGATACCCAGCTGGCCGACCTGAAAAAGCAGCGGGCCGACCAGAAGGGGGAGCTGGAACTGCTCCAGACCCGTTCCGCCCAGATCGAGGCGGATACCCGTGCCGCCCGGGCCAGAGTGGAGTCCCTGGAAGGAGCGGCGGCCGCCCTGCGGGCGGAGGCCGAAGGCAAGGTCAAAGGCCAGTCTGACGCCCAGGAGAGGGCCGCCGCCATTGGCGAGGCCATCGCGGAACTGAATATGCGCCTGGCCGCCCTGGAGGCGGAATCTCAGGCAGTTCGGCAGTCCATGACCGAATTGGAGCAGCTGCGCCGGGATCTGAGCGGCGACAAGGCCGAGCGGGAGCAGATGCTCACCCAGTTCCAGGAGAAGAACGACAGCCTGGAGCAGGAGATCGGCGAGAAGGAGCGGCAGCTCCAGATCATCCGCCGGGAGAACGGAGAGCGGCAGGAGACCATTGCCCGCATCAACGACGAGAAACTGGCGTTGGAGGCCCAGCGCAATCAGGCGGACAAGGACGCCCGGGACAGAAACAGCGCCCTGCTGGGCCTGGAGCGGGAGGTCTCCGTGCTGGAGCAGAAAAAGGCCGCCGCCGCAATGGAGGAGAAAAACCTGCTGGACAAGCTGTGGGAGACCTACGAGCTGTCCCACCAGGCGGCAATGGCCCAGCGGGTGGAACTGGAGAGCGTCCCCAAGGCCCAGCGTAGGGTGGGGGAGCTGAAAAAATCCATCTCCAGCCTGGGCAACATCAACCTGGACGCCATCGAAGAATTCCAGCGCATCAACGAGCGGTATACCTACCTCACCGACCAGCGGGACGATGTGCTGAAATCCAAAAAGGAACTGGAGGGCATCATTGCCGATATTACCGAGGAGATGCGTGCCATCTTTGCCAAGCAGTTTGCCATCCTCAACGAGGCCTTTCAGCAGACCTTTGTGGAGCTGTTCCGGGGCGGCAAGGCCACCCTGGAGCTGGAGGACCCGGAGGATATCCTCAACTGCGGCATTGAGATTAAGGTACAGCCTCCCGGCAAGGCATTGAAGGTACTCTCCCTGCTGTCCGGCGGCGAGAAGGCCTTCGTGGCCATCGCCCTCTACTTTGCCATTCTGAAAGTGCGGCCCACCCCCTTCGTGGTTATGGACGAGATCGAGGCCGCCCTGGACGACGCCAACGTGGTGCGCTTTGCCCACTACATGCGCCAGATGGCGGATAAGACCCAGTTCATCGTCATCACCCACCGCCGCGGTACCATGGAGGAGGCCGACGTGCTGTACGGCGTCACCATGCAGGAGCAGGGCATCAGCCGGATGCTCACAATTAACCTGAACGATGTGGAAAAAGAGCTGCATATCAAATAAGACGGCAGTTTCATCATGAACTGAAAGGAACCAACATCAATATGGGCTTTTTTGCGAAGATCAAGGCGGGCCTGACCCGCACCAAGGAGAACATCGGCCACTCCATCGACCAGTTGTTTGCCGGTGAGCTGAACGACGACTTTTACGACGAACTGGAGGAGACCCTGATTCTGGGGGACATGGGGGTGGACACCACCCTCAAGGCGGTGGAGGAACTGCGCCGCCGGGTGAAGGAGGAGAAGATCAAGGACATGGACTCCGCCCGCACCTGCCTGCGCCAGGTACTCACCGAAATGCTCCAGGTGGGCCAGCCGGACCTGCACCTCACCACCACCCCGTCGGTGGCCCTGTTCATCGGCGTGAACGGCGTGGGCAAGACCACTACCATCGGCAAGCTGGCCGCCAAAATGAAGGGGGAGGGCAAGCGGGTGCTGATGGCCGCCGCCGACACCTTCCGGGCCGCCGCCGCCGACCAGTTGGAGATCTGGAGCGGGCGCTCCGGGGTGGAGATCGTCCGTCAGCACGAGGGGGCCGATCCCGCCGCCGTGGTGTTTGACGCGCTGACCGCCGCCAAGGCCAGAGGCACCGATGTGGTCCTCATCGACACCGCCGGGCGGCTGCACAACAAGCAGAACCTGATGAACGAGCTGAACAAGATCTCCCGTGTGGTGGATCGGGAACTGCCCGGCTGCGACCGGGAGACCCTGCTGGTGCTGGACGCCACCACCGGCCAGAACGGCCTGATCCAGGCCAAGCA
>NZ_CALWOJ010000161.1 GCF_944383115.1 uncultured Flavonifractor sp.
GGCTGAATATCATCGAGGCCCCCAACGAGGGGGGCAAGTCCACCTGGTCGGCCTTCCTGCGGGCCATGCTCTACGGCGTCAACACCAAGGAGCGGGACAAGCAGGGCTACATTGCCGAAAAGAACCGCTACCAGCCCTGGAACGGCGGGGCGATGGAGGGCGTGGTGGAGCTGGAGTGGAAGGGGGAGAGGATCACCCTTCGCCGTGGCCCCAAGGGGGGTACCCCCTTCGGCAAATTTGAGGCGGTGTATACCGACACCGGGGAACCGGTCCCCTTCCTCACTGCCGACAACGTGGGGGAGACCCTCATCGGTGCCCCCAGAGAGGTCTTTGAACGCTCCGCCTTTATCGGCCAGGGGGGCGCGGCCATCGACGGCGCCCCCGCCCTGGAGGCCCGCATCGCCGCCTTGGCCTCCAGCGGAGAGGAGGACGTGTCCTGCTCCCAGGTGGAGCGCCGCCTGCGGGACTGGCTCAACCGCCGCAGGCACAACAAGACCGGCCTCATCCCCAAACTGGAGGAGGAGCTGACCGACATCGGGGAGACCGAGGGCCGTCAGGCCAAGGCCTTCCGGCTGGCCCAGGAGGCCCGCCGGGAGATGGACAAGCTCCGGAGGGAGCATCAGACCCTCCAGGCCGAGCGGGACGCCCACCTGGCCCGGGCGATGGCAGTCCGCCGCCAGCGGTGGGAGGAGGCCCAGGCCGCCCTGGCAGCGGCCAGGGAGCAGGTGGACACCATCGAAGGGGAACTCAACCGCTACGGTACGCCCCCCGACAAGGCCGCCCTCCAAAAGGCCCAGGGGGAGCTGAACCAGCTCAACGCCCTGCACACCAGCCGCAAGCAGGCTGAGGTCAGGCTGGAGGAGGCCAAAGCCGCCGAGGCCCAGGCCGCCGCCGACGCGGCAGATCCCCTTTTTTCAGACATGACCCCCGACCAGGCCTGGGAGCAGGCCGGCGCCGACGCCCAGGCGGCGGGGGAGGCCCCCCGCTGCGGCGGGCTGTACGCCGGGGGCGCCGTTGCCCTGGCGCTGGCCGCCGGGGCGCTGGTGCTGGCCGTTGCCGGCGTGCTGCCCGCCCTGTGGATGGGGGGCGCGGCCTGCGGCGTGCTGGCTGTGGCTGGCGTGGGCCTGTTGGTGGTCGCCTGCCTGCGGAAAAAGCGGGCCGGGGTTCTGGCGGCGGAGCTGCTGGAACGCTACGAGGCGGAGAGCCCCGAGGACATCCTGGCCCGGGCCAGCGCCTACCGGGAGGCCCAGGTGGTAGCCGGACAGGCCGCCAAACAGAGGGAGAGCGCCCAGAGCGATCTGGACGCCCTCATAGCCCAGGACGAGAACACCCGCAAGGCGTTGCTGGAGCTGGTTCACCCCTTTGCACCCACGGTGAAGGACACCTTCGGGGTGTCGGCGGCCCTGTCCCGTACCCTCCAGCTGGAGGAGGGGCTGGCCACCGCCCGGGTGAAGCTGGAAGGGGCTCAGCGGCTGGCCGCCAGTCTGCCCAGGCCGGAGGAGGTGGCGGCCGACCCCGGGGTGGAGCCCCGGTTCGACCCCGCCGAGACGGCGGCCCGGCTGAACGCGGCGGAGGGGGAGCTGTCCCGGCTGCGCAGCGGCCTGGCCATGGCCCAGGGGGAGCTGAACACCCTGGGGGACCCGGCGGAGCTGGAACTGCGGAAGGAGACCGCCCGGGAGGAGCTGGAGCGGCGGCAGGAGGAATACGCCGCCCTGGAGATCGCCCTCAAGGCTTTGGATCAGGCCCACGCGGGGCTTCAGGCCCGGTTCTCCCCCGCCCTCAACCGTCTGGCCGGGGACTATCTGGCCCGCCTCACCGGCGGCAAGTACGATAAGGTGTCCCTCACCCGGCAGTTTGAGGCCCTGGCCCAGGAGGCTGGCGGCCTCCAGCCCCGGCGGGCCATCGCCCTGTCCCAGGGGACGGCGGATCAGCTCTATCTGGCGGTGCGTCTGGCGGTGTGCCGGCTGGCGCTGCCCCAGGAGGAGCCCTGCCCCCTGGTGTTGGACGACGCCCTGACCAACTTCGACGACAGCCGCATGGCCCTGGCCCTGGCGTGCCTGGAGAAGCTGGGGGGGCAGCGGCAGATTCTGCTCTTCACCTGCCACAGTCGGGAGAAGGCCTGGCAGCAGGGCCGCTGACGCGAATTTCCCTTGCAATCGGGGGAAAATAAAGCTATAATGTTTCATAATTCAAGCGTATGGAGCTGATGGCATTGGCAAAAGAAAAGACCCAGGAGCAGGAGCTGGAGGGGAAGGACGCCCTGAAGGTGGACCTCTACTTCTGGTTGCAGGCCCTGGTGATGGTGCTGGTGGCCCTGATCCTCATCTTCACCTTTGTGGGACGCATCATCGGCGTGGTGGGCTCCTCCATGTACCCCACCCTCCACGACGGGGACCTGCTGCTGCTGCAAAGCATCGGCTATACCCCGAAACAGGGGGACGTGGTGGTGCTGACCAAGGAGTTTGACGCCTCCGAAGGCCCCATCGTCAAGCGGGTCATCGCCACCGGCGGCCAGCATGTGGTCATTGACTACGACGCCGGCACCGTCACCGTGGACGGCGTGGTGCTGGACGAGCCCTATATCAACCCCGAGGAGGATATGCGCCGGCCCGGCGGGGAGACCATCACCGACGTGGTGGTACCCGAGGGTTCCATCTTCGTTATGGGGGACAACCGCAACCACTCCTCCGACAGCCGGGACGTGACCCTGGGCACGGTGGACGAGCGGTATGTGCTGGGCCGGGCCCTGTGGGTGATCCTGCCCTTCCAGGATTTCGG
>NZ_CALWOJ010000162.1 GCF_944383115.1 uncultured Flavonifractor sp.
GACCAGTTTTTCAGATAGGCCACCAGCTCTGTCTGGTGTTTCAGGTCCAGATGGTTGGTGGGCTCGTCCAGCAGGATGATCTCCGGCTCCTGGGCCAGCGTCCGGGCCAGGAAAACCCGCTGGAGCTGGCCGCCCGACAGTTCGGAGATCTGCCGTTCCCGCAGCGGCTCCAGCCCGGTGGCCTGCAGATACTGCTCCACACACTGCTTGTCCTCTTTGGACGGGGATGCAAAAAGGCCCCGGCGAAGCTTCTGATACCGGCCCATCATCACCGTTTCATAGACCGAAAAAGAAAAATAGACGGTACTCATCTGACTCATCATGGCCATATGGGAGGCAATCTCCGGCCGGCGCATGGCAGCCACCGGCTTTCCATTCAGGGTCAGTTCCCCGCGGCTGTCCAGAAGGCCGGATATGGCCCGCAGCAGGGTGCTTTTCCCGCACCCATTGGGCCCTAAAATGCACAGATTCTGTCCCAAAGGCAGGTCGAAGGTGATATCGTGCAGGACATCCCCGTTTCCATATCCGGCGCAGACGTTTTTCAGATGCAGCATGAAAAGGTTCACCTCATTTCAGCTTCCTGCCGCGGAAGAACACCAGTGCGAAGAAGGGTGCCCCTACCAGCGCCGTCACGGCACCCACGGGGATGATGGTGGGCGCCATCACCGTGCGGGAAACCAGCTCGGCCAGCATGAGGAAGGCGCCGCCGAACAGAGCAGACAGAGGCAACACCAGCCGATGGGGGGAGCCGAAGATCCGCCGCACCACATGGGGCGCGATCAGATCCACAAAACCAATGACCCCTACCAGCGACACCGCCGTGCCGGTGAGCAGGGCGGCAATGCCGATCAGCAGGAGCTTGACCCGCTTGAGATCCACGCCGATGGACATGGCCTGCTCCTCGCCAAAGCTCATGATGTCCATCTCCGGGGTGAATCGCTGCAGCACCAGCATGGAGATCACCAGGACCGGGAACATGACCGCCACATGGGACCAGTCCCGGCCGGAAAATCCGCCCATCTGCCAAAACACCATCTGCTGCAGATGTTCCCGGGACAGGGCGGTGAGCAGCGTCAGAATGGCGTTTACAAAGAGGGAAAACACCATGCCCACAAGAATGACGGTCTGGTTTTCCATCTTTCCATCCAGCCGGGCGGCGAAGGCCAGCGCCAGAAACACGGTGGCCAGACCGCCCACGAAGCCTGCCGCCGGCAGCGTAAACATACTCCCCAGAAGCGGGAGCGTAATGCCGGTGACCATCACGATAGCCGCGCAAAGGCTGGCGCCGGATGAGACACCCAGGGTATAGGAGGAGGCCAATGGGTTCTTCAAAATGGACTGCATGACCGTACCGCTGGCCGACAGAGCAGCGCCGGTCAGAAAGGCCAGCGCCGCCCTGGGGAAGCGCATCCCCCACACGATGGCACTCAGGTTGGGGTCGACGGCGGCAGAGTTCCCGGACACTCTGGCCATAAAAATCTCCGCCACCTGTCCGGGGGTGAGATTCACGGATCCCACAGCGATGCTGGCCACCAGAATGAGCAGCGTTACGGCAACAGCAAGGAGGATCCTGACCGTCCGCTTCATGCTGCCTCTCCCGGGGCAAAGGGATCTTCCACCCCGGCGTATGTGTCGGGATAGATCATTTTGGCCATCTGTTTCATGCCGTCAATGACGTGGAGATTGGGCAGGGACACCGCGTTGGTGTTGACCAGATACACGTCAGAGTTAGCCACAGCAGTAACATGCTCCCAACCGGTCCGGCCCAAGATTTCCGCAACAGGATCGTCCACATAGTCCACCATAGTCAGGATCACATCGGGGTTCAGGGTAACTACCGCTTCCTCTGTCACGGCCAGGAAGCCCTCCTGATCGCCGAAGATATTCTCCGCCCCCAGCAGCGTCAGCATCTCATTCATAAAGGTGCCGCTGCCGGCGGTGTAGATATCGGGCGCGCAGGCGATCTCCACCACCACCCGCTTTTTGTCCTGAATGCCCGCGCCAATGGCAGACAGCTCGTCCAGCTCCTTCTGGAACTGTGCGATCAGTTCCTCACATGTTTCCTGGGCGCCCACACAGGCGGCGATGAACCGGGTATCCTCCAGCATCGTGTCAACACCGGAGGCCGACGGGATGTCCGCCACACAGACGCCGATATCCCGCAGGGGCTTGAAGGGGTCCGCGCCGGCAGAGGCGCTCATTCCGGTGGTAAAGATCAGGTCGGCATTCAACACCGCCATCTGCTCGGTATCCGGCTCCATCATATCGAAGGTGGGCAGATCCTCCAGGTCAAAATACATGGCCGAGTAGGTGTCTATGGCGATAAGCTTATCTCTCAGCCCCAGATCAAGCAGGGTCTGGGTGGCAGAGGGCGCCATAGAGATAATGCTGTCCACTTGATCCGGCAGCGTGATGGGATTGCCGGAACGGTCAGTATCCGGACGGTTGTCCCTGGTCTCCTCTGTCTGCTGGGGCGGGGAGGTCTGTTCCGTAGTCTCCGCAGGAGCGCATGCGGTCAAGGCTGCCAGAATCAGCATGACCATCACAAGGGCAATTGCATTTCGAAGTTTCATTTCCAACCGTTCCTTTCTTCTTTTCCTGTATGCGATTATCTGGTATAATTCGTTCAGAATATCTCAGAGAATTCCGGAGGCTCAGGATCTATGGAACGCAATTTTGAACTGTGCAGCGGCGACCGTCTGACCTGTACGGAGCAGGCCGCCATCTTTCGGTTTTCCGGTCCCCGCATGGTGCTGTCCACCGGAGCCAACGGCGGCGGTATGCGGGATGATCTGACCGCTGTATTCAACTACTGTGACTGCGGCACAGCAGGCATCTGCCAGCCTATGGAAGGAACTAATCTGCTGGAACACCAGCGCGCGGTGGCCAGACGTCTGGGACTGGACCCGGATCACACCACGGGCCTGGACACAGCGGCAAATCTGGACAACATGGTAGTCATCACCAAGCGTTGGAAGGATCTGCAAATCACTGCCGCAGTATCCGGCGGAGCCGATGTGAACGCGCTCTGTGCCGGTGACCCGGCGTTCCTGACGGAGTCAGACGGCTCGCCCTGTCCTGTGCCGCCCGGGACCATCAATATCTTTCTGATCACAGACCGGGCCCTTGCCCCCGGCGCCATGACAGAACTGATGCTGACAGCCACCGAGGCCAAAACCGCCGTGCTGCGGGATCTGATGCAGGGCAGCAGCGTGTCCCGGGAGCTGGCCACCGGTACCGGTACGGATGGAATGGTCATCATCTGCAAAACCGGCAAGGAAGGGATGCTGCTCAATGCAGGCAAGCATTTCAAATTCGGAGAGCTGGCGGCCCTGGCCGTGCGGGAAGCCGTCACCGAGGCGCTGTTCCGGCAGACCGGCTTCTGTGCCCGGGATCAACATAGCGTACTCAAAAGATTGCATCGATTTGGGATCAACGCGGACACGCTGTCCGCGCCCTGCCTGACCCGGTGGCCGGAGCAGGCTACCGCCATCGCCCGGACCATCAAAAAACTGGATCAGGACGCATTCCTTGTGGGCGCCGTGACCCTCTATGTGCATTTGGAGGATCAGCGCCGCGCCGGGATGCTGACCGAACTGGAGGCCGGCGATTGGGGCGAGCATCTTCTGGGTCAGATCCAGCAGCACTACCACTGTGCTTTGCCCATACTCCAAGGGGTGGGCCTCATGGAAAAGCTGGAGCAGTTCCTCTGTCAGCTGCTTTTGGCCAACCTGGGGGAGCAGGAGCGTCTGTATCCCCATCAAGCTCCCATTTAAACCAAAAACAAAAAGCGGCAGTCAATGCTGCCGCTTTTCCAGACAAAACGGGTGTTGTTTCCCAAAGAAATGACACCCGTTATTTTGTAGGTCTTCTGACTTGCATATCCCGATGCGGGCAACCGCATCCACGCATCTGTTTCGCCTTCCCAGCCAGGCCATTACAGCCCGCCAGTGACCTGCTTTCGCAGAAAAAACAGACACTCTATGCTCACAGCTACAGAATCCGCAACCACAACCGGTTTCCGGAAACGTGTTTGGGAGTTTCACCCAATTCCCTTGTTCAGCAGAACAACCCTGCGTGTCTTTCAAAAAAGAACGCGCCGGCGCCACAAAAGTCGGAGCAAT